>NZ_JBVVQJ010000023.1:0-80677 GCF_055811475.1 Mesorhizobium sp. WSM4829
CAAGGTGATGCGCATCGGCCTCGCAGAGTTCCAAGCCATCAAGTACGGAGCCACGCTCGATGTGTGAATCCGATAGGCATAGTGACGGGGAGAAGGGGCTGGCCGCAACGTCGGCGCTGTGCTTGCTGCGCCGGCGATTGGCGAAACCCGCGACGACAGCGCCCCTCTCCCCGTCCCTATACGGGGAGAGGATGCCGGCAGGCAGGTGAGGGGCAGCGCGAACGTTGGATAATTCAGGTCGAAGACGGCTTCAAACCTGAAGCGATTGGCCCGGCAGGAGCCGCACCAGCCTATCCTGTTCGCGGCAAAATCGCCGCCCTGCCGGTCTCGATAAACGGCGCCCAATAATCGACCGACTCGCGGATCATGGCGACGACCTGGTGGTCGACCGGCTCGCGTTCGCGGAACGACAGTTCGAGGCAGATCTCGTTGTC
Source organism: Mesorhizobium sp. WSM4829 (assembly GCF_055811475.1). NCBI lineage: Bacteria > Pseudomonadati > Pseudomonadota > Alphaproteobacteria > Hyphomicrobiales > Phyllobacteriaceae > Mesorhizobium > Mesorhizobium sp. WSM4829. The sequence goes on from NZ_JBVVQJ010000023.1 coordinate 435, forward strand.
GACGCCGCCGCCGCGCCGAACCGTCTCCAGAAGTTTTTCCGGCGTGATGCGGCCGTCCTTGTTGTAGGCGGCGATGAACGGCCAATGGCCGCCCTTGTTCATCGACGACTGTTTGATGTGGATGATCGGCGATACCGTGGGAAAGGCTTCGGCCCAGGCATAGGGATCTATGTCGGCCGGGTTGCTCGAGGTGACGTCGCCATGGTCGATATCGACCATCATCTTCAACGGGATGGCCATGCCGGCCTCTTCGATCTCGTTGTGCAGGGACCGGCAGCACTCGATCGTATGGCCGAATTCGCGGCCGACCGACATCGGTTCCCAGAACAGATAGGTCAAACCGGCCGCCCTGGCGTGCTCGGCGACGTCGCGCCAGCATTCCAGCGCGATGTCGAAAAGCCGCGCGCGACGCTCGGGATCGTCAAAATCCCGGTGCGTGAAGATCGCGAACTGCGTGCCCATGCCGCTGGCGCCGAGCTCGGCCGAAATGTCGGCAAAGGTCTTGAACCAATCGACGTAGTAGCGGCGCACGTCGGCGTCGGGATGGCCGAAATGGTTGAGCCGCCCGTAAGGGCCGGTCATCCCGGACGTCACGCGCACGCCGGTGCGGTCCAGCGCCGTGCGGAACAGGCGGACGAATTTCGAGATCGTCGCCGCCGGCCAGCCGGGATTGACGAATTCATGCGTGAGCTGCACGTCCCGGATGCCGATGTCGTAGGCGATCGCGTCGATCAGATCGTCCGGTTCGGCAAAACGGTTGACCAGCGGATTGGTGTTGAGGGAAAGCGTAAAAGTCATCAGCCTGCCCTCACCAGTCGGCCAACGCACCAGTCCTCGAAGGCGGCTCTTTCCGCGGCGGACAGATGCAGGCCGTGCTTGGTGCGCCGTTCGAGAATATCGGCAGCGGTCAGCGCCCATTCATGCTCGAACAAATAACTGGCTTCGCGTTCGAAAAAATCCTTGCCGAAGCACCGGCCCAGTTCGGTGAGCGACCTGGACGCACCGACCAGAACGCGCGTCCTGGTGCCGTAGAGCCGGCCATACTGCTTGACCAGCGATGCCGGCATCCAGGGATATTCGCGGCCGAGGTCGCCGAGAAACTGCTCGAAATCGGCGTTGGCGATATCACCACCCGGCAGGTAGCCTTTCGACGTCCACGGCTTGCCCATTTTCGGAAAGAAAGGCGCGATCCGGTCCAGCGCATGCTCGGCCAGCTTGCGGAAGGTGGTGATCTTGCCGCCGAAGACGGAGAGCAGCGGCGCCTGCCCGGATGATGCGTCGAGTTCGAAAATATAGTCGCGCGTCACCGCGCTCGGATTGTCGGCGTTGTCGTCATAGAGCGGCCTGACACCCGAGAACGAGTAGATGACATCGTCTCGGGCAAGTTCGCGCTTGAAGTAGCGGTTGACCACCTTGATCAGGTAGTCGACCTCGCTGGCATCCGCCGCCACGTCTTCCGGCCGCCCCTCATAGGGAATATCGGTGGTGCCGATCAGGGCCAGATCGTTCTGGTAGGGATTGATGAAGATCACGCGCTTGTCGCTGTTCTGGACCAGATAGGCCTGCCGCCCTTCCCAGAATTTCGGCACGACGATGTGGCTGCCCTTGACCAGCCGGACATTCCGCTTGGAGTTCTGACCAGCCACGCGGTTGATGATGTCGTTGACCCAGGGACCGGCGGCGTTGATCAGCGCACGCGCCCGAACCGTGGCCCTGACGCCGGTTCGGCTGTCGCGCATCTCGACCGACCACAGGCCGTTTTCACGGCGGGCGGCGGTGCAGGCGGTCCGGGTGAAGATCCTGGCTCCCCGTTCCGCAGCGTCGAGCGCATTGATGACGACGAGACGGGCGTCGTCGACCCAGCAATCGGAATATTCGAAACCGCGCTTGAACGCATCCTTGATCGGCGCGCCTTCGGGCGCGGTGCGCAGGTTGAGCGTGCGGGTGCCCGGCAGCCGCTTGCGGCCGCCAAGATGATCGTAGAGGAACAGGCCGAGCCGGACCAGCCAGGCCGGCCGGTCGTCCGGGCTGTGCGGCAGCACGAAGCGCATCGGCCAGATGATATGCGGCGCCGATTCAAGCAGCACTTCGCGTTCGATCAGCGCCTCGCGCACCAGCCGGAATTCGTAGTATTCGAGATAGCGCAGGCCGCCATGGACGAGCTTTCCCGATCGCGAACTGGTGCCTTCGGCGAGATCGTCTTTTTCGCACAGGATGACGGAAAGCCCGCGGCCGACTGCGTCGCGCGCGATGCCGGCGCCATTGACGCCACCGCCGATGACGAACAGATCGACGATTTCAGTGGCGCCGCTCATCTCGCCGGATCCTCTATGCCTGGATTGCGTTTCATGGCTGCCGCGACCTTCAGCACGGGTTGACCGGTGGGAGCCCGACGATGAAGCGGCGCACCTCTTCGGCCGCTTGCTCGGCCGCATAGGTCACCGTGCGCACCGAAGCGCCGGCGATATGCGGCGTCAGCGTGACATTTGGAAGCTGCAGCAGCGGCCAGTCGGCAGGCACCGGCTCGACCGCAAACGTCTCCAGCATGGCGCTGCCGATATGGCCAGAGACCAGCGCATCGTAGAGCGCGTCGTAGTCGACCAGCGGCCCGCGCGCGGTGTTGACGAAAATCACCCCCGGCTTCATCCGGGCGATGGTGTCCATGTTGATCAGGCCGCGGGTCTCTTCGGTCACCCGGGGATGAAGCGTCACCACATCGGAGCGGGACAGGAGATCGTCGAGCGCGACCAGTTCGACGCCGTCATTGCGGTCTTCGGCGCTCAGTTGCACATAGGGATCGGTGACCAGGATGCGGCAGCCGAAGGCGCGCAGCAGGCGGACAACCTTGGTGCCGATATTACCGTAGCCGATGACGCCGACGGTCATTTCGTTGAGCTCGCGGCCGGTACGGTCGGCCCGGTAGAGATCGCCGCGCCATTCCCCTTTGCGCAATGCTTCGTGCCCGACCCGGATCAGCCGCGTCTCGGCAAGGATCGCACCGATGGTGAATTCGGCCACAGCACTTGCATTGCGGCCGGGCACATTGACGACGGTGATGCCGTGGGCCCTGGCGGCAACCATGTCGATGTTGATCGGGCCGCCGCGCGAGACCGCAACCAGCTTCAGCGCAGGCAGGCGCTGCATCATGGTCTCGGACAGCGGCGCAAGCTGGGTGACGAAGATCTCGGCGTCGCCAATGAAATCGACCACCTCGTCCGGATCGCCAAAATACTCCTTCACCTTGTCGAGGCCGAGCGCTGCATTGCCGAATTCCATCGGCTCGTCGGGCCAGGCCGCCTCAAGGGTGCGGATGTCGAGATTGGCGCCGCAGGCCTTCTCGATTTTCTCGCGAAAGACCTCGGGAAGCATGAAGCGGTCGCCAATGATTGCAATCTTCTTACGCATGCTCGACTTCTCAGTTTGCCCTGGACGCGGCCATCGACCGCCAGACCGGCCGCAGCGCCTCATGCGCCAATGTGTAGGACGGAACCGCCCGCTCATAGATCGCGGCAAGTTTTCGGTCGCTCGGTTCCGCCGCGCCCAGCAGCGGCGTGACCCATTCGCCGACGCATTCGTCCATCGAACTGTATTGGCCGACGCAGACCGCAGCGATCATCGCGGCGCCCGCGGCACCGGCTTCCTCGCGTTGGCTGGTGCGAATGTCGGCGCCGACGACAGCGCCGAGGATCTTGCGCAGAGCCGGGCTTCTGGCGGCGCCGCCGGTCAGCCGGATTTCGCTCGGCAGCGGCCCCATGGCGGCGTAGCAATCGCGCGACGCGAATGCCAGCCCCTCAAAAACAGCACGAACCATATCGGCATAACCGTGCCGCGACGAAATGCCGACGAAACCGGCCCTGGCATTGGCATCGACGAACGGCCCGCGCTCGCCGGCCTCCGACACATAGGGCTGATAGAGCAGCGAGGCCGGCTCCGATGACGATATCCATTCGTCGACCAGCGCGATCATCTCGCCATTGCTGCGGGTGATGCCTTGCGAGGCGAGTATGCCGGAGGCGAGGCTAAGGATCCAATCGATGTTGAGCGTCGCTGCCATGTTCGACTGCATCTGCGCAAAGACGCCGGGCGCCGGCATCGTCATCGTGTAGCCGGTCCTGGCCTCGTTGAGCAGCACCTCGTCCGGCGTCTGAGCAAGCCGCATATGCATGCCGGTGGAGCCGATGATCGAGCAGCCAGGCTTGCGCTCGCGGTCGAGCAGGCCGGCGCCGAGCGCGGTGCAGGCCACGTCGACATAGGCCAGCACCACCGGCGTACCGGAAAGCAGCCCGGTCGCTTCGGCAGCCGCCGCCGACAGGCCGGCGCTATGCCTGGTGCCGTCGACGATCGGCGGCAGCAAATGCCTAAGGTCGGCGACGCCGAGCACCTCAAGCACCTCATCGCAATAGCCGCGGGTGCGGAAGTCGCCAAAGGTGAAGGTGCCCTCGGAAGGATCGGTGGCGCGTTCGCCGGTCAGGTTGAAATAGAGCCAGTCCTTGCAATGGAACGCTGTCGCGGCGCCGGCAAGCCTGTCAGGCGCGTTGCGCTTCATGAAGGCAAGCTGCGGCCCCTGCTGGCAGGCGGCGAGCCCGCTGCCGGTCTTTTCGAAACGAAGCCGGTCATCGGGGCGCGCGCGGATCTCCTCGACGATGGCGGCAGCGCGCGCGTCGAGCCACAGCCAGCCCTTGGCGACCGGGTCACCGTCCTTGTCGATCAGCCAGGTGCCGTCGCCCTGCCCGGTCACGGCGATCGCAATGATGCGGCTGGCGAGGTCCGGCACCTTGTCGGCAAGCTGGCGCAATGTGGTCGCGGTATCGGTCCAGGTGCGTGCCAGATCCTGCTCGGCGCCGCCGCCCGGCAAGGTCTCGTACCGGTTCGGCACCGCCGCGGCCGCGAGCTGCCGGCCCGCCGTGTCGAAGGCGACGGATTTGATGACAGACGTGCCGGCGTCGATGCCGATCAGCACATCCCGCATCAGGCAAGCTCCATGCCGTGCGAAATGGCCATGCCGCTGGACTGATCGAAGACGTGCAGATTTTTCGGATCGATGCTGATGTTGATCGGCGCGCCAAGCTCCAGCCGGGTCCGGTCATGTTCGACCAGGACCAGCGAGCCGCCGGCGAAATCCGCCGCGATATGGGTCTGGTCGCCGAGCCATTGGTTGGCCGAAACCGTCGCCGGCACGCCGTCCTTCGAGCGGCGAACCGCATAGGGCCTGACACCGATGACGACCCGCTGCCGTTTGAGCAATTCGTCGCGAACCGAGCCGCTGAACGCGTCCTTGTCATAGTCGAGTGAAAGCCCGTCGGGCAGCCGCAGATTGATCTTGTCGGCGGCCGTGCCGACATAGGCCTCGAAGACATTCATCGGCGGCTCGCCGACGAACGTGCCGGTGAACAGGTTGGCCGGCCGCTGCTTGAGCATATCGGGCGTATCGAACTGCTGCAGCACGCCGCCTTCCATTACCGCGATCCGGTCGGCCAACGCGTTGGCCTCGGTCTGGTCGTGGGTGACCAGGATCGCGGTCAAGCCGCGCTCCTTGATGAAGTGCTTGATGCGACCGCGCAGGACCGCGCGAAGCTGCGGCTCGAGCTGGCCCATCGGTTCGTCCAGCAGATGCAGGTCGGCCTCGCGGATCAGTGCCCGGCCGAGGCTGGCGCGCTGCTGCTGGCCGCCGGAGATGGAACTCGGATAGCGCTCAAGAATGTCCTCGATCTCGAGCAGCTTGGCGATGCTGGCAACTTTCGCGTCGACCTGACTTTTCGGCAGCCTGGCCGCCTTCAGCGCAAACGCCATGTTCTCGCGCACAGTCAGCGGCGGATACAGCGAATAGCCCTCGAACGCCATCGCCACATTGCGCTTGACCGGCGGCAGCGTGTGCACCTTGCGGCCGGCAACCGAAATGCTGCCGCGCGAGACCTCTTCGAAGCCGGCGATCATGCGCAATGTCGAAGTCTTGCCGCAGCCGGACGAGCCGAGCAGTGCGACGATCTCGCCCTTGTCGATTTCCATCGTCAGATTCTGGACGGCGTGCACACCTCGGTCGATCGGGCCGTAGAATTTGTCGACCCCGGAAATGGTGAGTGCGCTCTGGCTCATGCCGCTTCTCCGCTGCGCAAATTGACGACGTTTTTCGAGCCGATACGGTCGCCGCTGGCACGATCGAACAGCAGGGCGCTTTTGCCGTCGACGGCGATATAGGCCCTGCCCTCGGTTTGACCCGCTGTTCCGGCCGGCCGGGAGACCAGGATTTCGCGGCCGCGCACGGTGCGCACCAGCGTGACGATCTTTTCGTTGAGCGGCGTCTCCGCCTCGACGGTCACCGGAATGGCAGCAGATGTTCCTTCGTCGACGAAGCGCAGCGCTTCGGGCCGCAAGCCGATCACGCAATCGCGGCCGACCGTGGCGTCATAGGCGCCGGTCAGATGGACCTGGACATTCGACAGGCCGACATAGATGCCCTTGGCATCGCGCGACGGCTTGACGTCGAGCAGGTTGATTGTCGGATCGCCGAACAGCCGCGCGATCTCGATGTTGGCCGGCTCGCGATAGATCTGTTCGGGCGTGCCGAGCTGCTTGATGACGCCTTGCGACATCACCGCGATGCGATCGCCGAGCGCCATGGCCTCCTTGTAGTCCTGGGTGACGTAGACGACGGTCGCACCGCGATCTGCCAGCAGCCTCGGCAGTTCGAGCCGCATCTCGAAGCGCAGTTTGGCATCGACGTTGCGCAGCGGATCGTCGAGCAGCAGCACCGGCGGCGAGCCGACCAGAGCGCGGGCGAGCGCGGTGCGCTGCTTCTGGCCGTTGGACAGCGCCCGTGGCTTGTGGCTGAGCACGTGGCCGATCTTCAGCAGCTTGGCGACGCTCTCGACACCCGCCTTCATCGCGCTTTGCGACGATCGCTTGGCCTGAAGCGGCGTGGCGATGTTGTCGAAGGCGGTCATGTGCGGAAACAGCGCGAAATTCTGGAATGCCATGCCGACGCCGCGGAACTCGGCGTCAAGATCGGTCATGTCCTCGCCGCCGATGAAGATTTTTCCCTCATCAGGGTCGATGACGCCGGCGACGAGCCGCAGCAGCACCGTCTTGCCGGCGCCGGACGGTCCGAACAGGACCAGGGTTTCGCCGTCGGCGACGCTCAACGACAGATTGTCGAGCACAGTCTGGCTCTTGTAGCGCTTGACGACATTTCGCAATTCGAGGCTGGCCATCGGGAGCTATCCTTTCACCGCACCGAGCGACAGGCCTTCGACGAGATAGCGCTGCGCGTAAAGGGCGAGCGCCAGCGTCGGGGTGATCGACAGCACGATCGCTGCCGAGATCTGGCCGTACTGGATGCCGGAGGAGGTGATGAAGGCGAGCGCGCCGACCGTCACCGGCTGCTTGTCGGCCGAAGCGAGCACGAGCGCGAAGATGAAATTGTTCCAGGCGAAGATGAAGGCGAGCAGGCCGGCAGCCGCGATGCCGGGGCCGGCGAGCGGCAGCGCGATCTTGCGGAAGGTGGCGAACCAGGAATGGCCGGCAATGCGATAGGCGTATTCGATATCCGCCGGGATGTCCTCGAAATAGCCGCGCACGATCCACAGGATCAGCGGCAGGCAGATCAGCTGATAGACCCAGATCAGCCCGATATAGGTGTTGGCCAGTCCAAGCTTCTGGAAATAGAGGGTGAGCGGCAGCAGCACCAGCAGCGCCGGCGCGAACCGGAACGACAGCAGCGTGAAGGCGATGTCCTCCGAGCCGCGGAATTTGTGCCGGGCAAAGGCGTAAGCGGCGGGGACGCCGAGCAGCAGCGCGACGGCGACCGAGGTGACCGACAGGAACACCGAATTCCACAGGTTGCGCATGAAGGCGATGTCGAGCGTGCCGGCTGCCGTGGTCAGCTTGCCGGTGATCAGCGCGGTGTAGTTGGCCAGCGTCGGCTTGAAGACAAGCTGCGGCGGAATCCGCAGGATGGTCTCGTTGGTCTGGAAGGACATCATGAGGATCCAGACGATCGGGAACATGAAGAAGATCACGACCAGCGTCAGCGCTATGCCACGCAGGATGCGTTCGAGAAGCGAGGTGTGTTCCATCCCGGCCTCCTATGCCAGGCCGCGGGCGCGTTCGCGCAGCCGCAGCCAGTTCTTGATGAAGATGTTGGAGAGGAAATAGGTGATCGCCCACAGGATGATCATCAGCGCCGCCGAGCGGCCGACATTGGTCGACTGGAAGAAATTGAGATAGGCCTCGACCTGGAAGACGGTCAGCGTGTCGCCCGGACCGCCCTGGGTCATGGCATAGATGATGTCGAACTGCTGGATGGAATCCAGCAGGCGAAACAGCGTCGCCGTCAGGATGTAGGGCGTCAGCATCGGCAAGGTGATGCGGAAGAACACAAAACTCCGCGGCACGCCGTCAAGTGCCGCCGCCTCGAAGGGCTGCGTCGGCAGGCTGCGCAGGCCGGCAAGCAGCAGGATCATGATGAAGGGCGTGTAGACCCAGATATCGACAAGCACCACCGTGAAAAGCGCGGTCGACGGCGACGAAGCCCAGCGGAAATCCTGCAATCCGATCAGGCTGGCGAGGTAGCTCAGCACGCCAAAGCCGGGATTGGTCATCAGCTTCCACATCAGCGCGGCAAGCGCCGGCGCCGTCATCAGCGGCATCAACAGCATGATCGAGATGAAGTTGTTCAGCGTCGAGCGCTTCTGCAGCAGCATGGCGATGCCGAGACCGAGAAGCAGTTCAAGCAGCACGGTGATACCGGCATAGAGCAGCGATATCTCCAGCGTGTTCCAGAACCTCGGGTCGGTGAAAAACGAGATGTAATTGTCGCCCCAGTTGAACTGCCGCGCCCAGGGCTGGCTCAGCCGGTAGCGCTGGAACGAGTAGACGACCGATGTGAAGAACGGGATCAGGATGCCGATGCAGACGAGCAAGGCCGGCAGGCTGAGCACATAGGGCAGCACTTTCTTGCTGATCCTGAAGCCGGAAGGCCTGTTTCTTTGCATTGTCGCCGTAGTCATCGTGGCTCACCCGTCATCTCTGTTGCTTCGCCCTGCCGGCCGCCTAGGGAGCTAGGCGGCCGGTTGGGCGAGTGGCGGCACCGCCATTGTTTGAACATCGGAATTCCCAAAACCGATTTGGGTCCGATGCTCCAGGCGCCGCTTCGCAGTGGAATGGCCGGCTGGCCCGCAGCAGCGGGCCGGCCGGCCGCCAGGACTCAGCCGAGCCCGGCTTCCTTGAGCTGGCCGTCGACGCTGCTGGCCAGCATGTCGAGGCCTTCGTCGATCGGCACTTCCTTGGCCACCATCTTCTGCAGCGTCGCCGCCCATTCGGTGGTCAGATCGAAGAACAGCGGCTGCGGGGTGAACTTGATGCTGGCGCCCGGCGCCGAGACGTCGAACATCTCGACATAGCCCGGATAGCTCTTGTTCAGCTTCTCGCGGAACATCTGGTCGTTCCAGACCGACTGACGCACCGGATTGACGAAGTCCATCTCGGTCGCACCGAACAGTGCATGCTCTGGCCCTGATGCCCATTGCATGAAGTACCAGGTGGCGTCCTTGTCCTTCGAGAAATTGGACATCGACAGCGACCAGATCCAGATGTTGGGCGTCGGAGCCTTGGCGGCGGGATTGGCCTTGAAAGCGGAGAAGGCGAGCTTGCCTGCCATCTTGTTGTCGCCGCCATTCATGAAATAGCCGAGGATGTCGGCGTCGAAGATCATCGCCGAGGCGCCGGCGCCAAGGTCGGTGCCGACCTGATACCAGGTGTAGGTCGACCAGTCCTTGGGGCCGCTCTCCTGGATCATCTGGACCCATTGCTTGTGGAAGGCCTTGGATTCGGCGGTGTTCATCGCGGCCGACAATTTGCCATCAGCCGAGACGTTCAGGTCCTTCTGGTCAAAGTTGGCATAAGCCGACAGGAAGCCGGGATGGATCGTCGCCCAGGAGCGCGAGCCGCGCACGCCGATTCCGTAGACGCCGCCGCCGACATCCTTGGTGAGCTTGGCCGCCGTAGCGACCATCTCGTCCATATTGCCGGGAACGCTGACCCCGACCTTGTCGAACATGCCCTTGTTGTAGGTGATGTTGTTCTGTTCGAAACCCCACGGAATGCACCACTGCTTGGCATCGTCGGAACCGAGCACGCCGCCGGGCTGGCCGTTCCAGGCGCAGGACTTCCTGACACCGGGCAGGAAGTCGTCCCACGCATAGTTCACATTGGTCTTGGTCGGATCCTTGATCCATTCGTTGAGGTCGGTGATCCAGCCGGCCGGGCCGTAGGTCCAGGTCATGTAGGCGCCGGTCATGAAGGCATCGTATTCAGGCGAACTGGCCGACAGCGCAGCGGTGACCTTGTCGAAATAGACGTCTTCCGGAAACACGTCGTAGACGACTTCCATGCCGGTCAACTTCTTGAAGTTTTCGAGGTTGGCGATCATCGCATCCGCGTAAGGATGCTTGTTGAGCAAGAGCTTGATGGTCTTGCCCTTGTGCGCCTGCCAGTCGAAGTCCGCCGCCAGCGCACGGGTCTGCCCCAGATTGAGCAGCGTTCCGGCCGTGCCGGCGGCAAGCCCCATCGCGCCAAGGCCCTTGATCAGCCCACGACGATCGACTTGTCCGCGCAGGAACGCGTCGATCAGGTCTTTTTCTTTCTCATGCATTTGTCTTCTCCTCCACAGGGTAGTTTCAATCGAATGGCTGCCGGCTACCCGACCGGCGTCTGCTCCACGAGTTTTCGCGCCGTCCGCTCATCGGTGACCAGGCCCTTGAGATAGCGACCCTCCAACACCGATTTGATGGCACGAACCTTCACCTTGCCGCCGGCAACGGCGACAATCCTGCGATTGCTGATGTCTTCGCGCGCCAGTGCCAGCGCGCGGTTGGAAAGCGTCGTCTCGACCGCCTTTCCAGCGTCATCGAAGAAATGGCCGAGCAGCTCGCCGACACCGCCGTTGCGGCGGATCTCCTCCATTTCGCCCTTCTCGATCATGCCGGTGGCGACCAGCGACGCCTCGCGCTCGGCGGTGCCGATGCCGGCGATGAGCAGGTCGGCGGCCTTGCCGAGATCGAAAACCTCGCTGATGCCCTTCTGCCCGAGCAGCACGGTTCGATCCTCGACCGTGTTGGCGAACATCGGCACCGGCATCACATAGGCTTCGGCGCCAGTCCGTTCGGCCAGGCGGTGAATGACGTCGTGCGGATTGGCCGAGAACTTGCGCGTCAGGCCGCCGAGCAATGAGACGAAGCGGGTCTTTTCGGCCGATATGCGCGGCAGATATTCGACGCAGGCGGCGAGCGTGCGGCCATGGCCGACGCCGATCAGCGTATCCTCGCCGCGTTCGATCTCACGTTTGAGGAACTGCGCGCCGGCGATGCCGAGCGCCTTGAGCGGCAAGTCTTCGCCATCGAAGTCGGGTACGACCTCGCAATAATCGAGGCCGTAGCGGCTGGACAAATCGTCTTCAAGCGCGACGCATTCCGACACTTCGCCGTCGATATAGACTTTGACCAGCCCTTCCTGATTGGCCTTGGTGATAAGGCGATGCGCCTTGAGGCTGGTCAGACCAAGCCGCTTGGCAACCTCTGACTGGGTCAGCCCGCCAGCATAATGGAGCCAGGCGGCGCGCGTCGCCATACTGGTTTCATCGTCGCGCAGGAGGCCGTTTCCAAAACCAACCATTTCCGCCCTAAGATATTTTTATCAGGTGATGCAAAATTTTTCACAAGGTGTCGCAGGAGTCAAGCGCCGCAGCGTTCAAATCACCTTGAGAGGGCAAAAAAGGCCTGCTGAAGCAGCCATCGTGCAGGGCGGTGCCAGTCTGAAATGCGCCGACCGTATCGAGCGGCCAACCAAGTCGCATCTGGTGCTGGTCACCGACCTCTACGAGGGCGGCAATGGCCAGGAGTTGCTGCGGCGGCTGGCGGCGCTGGTTCGATCCGGCGTCAATGTCGTCGTGCTTCTGGCACTGACCGACCAAGGCCGCTACGATCCGGCAATGGCAGGTTCGGTTGCCGCACTCGGCATTCCGGTCTTCGCCTGCACGCCGGATTTGTTTCCGGACATGATGGCGGCGGCATTGCGCCGGGAAGATATCGGCGCTTGGGCCGCGGGCGCCGACATCAAGCTGGTTCGCGCCGAGACCGAGGCTCCCAGGGCGGACGACTGAGCCCCATGTTCCAGAGGGTTGCCGAACTCCTGTCGCGGCTGGAAGGCGGCTGGACAGGTCAGCGATTGTGGCCGGCAGTTCCGCTATTTCATGTCCTTCAATCCCGCATGCGCCACGGCGATGCGAGCGGCAAGCGCGGCGTTGTTGCGGACCAGCGCGATGTTGGCCTTCAGGCTGCGGCCTTGCGAAAGCTCGTTGATGCGGGCGAGCAGGAACGGCGTCAGCTCCTTGCGTCCGATGCCGCGTTCTTCGGCTTCCGCCACCGCTGCCGTGATCGTGCCGTCGATGAAGGCCGGATCGAGCGCATCCACTTGCGGAATTGGGTTGGCGACGAGGATGCCTGTGCCCGAGCCGATCTGCTCGTGCAGCAGCATGGCCTGCGCAATGTCCTGCGGCGTATCGAGGCGGTGATCGGCTTTAAGTCCGCTGGAGCGCGTATAAAAAGCCGGAAAGTCGTCGCTCTGGTAGGCAATCACCGGCACGCGCTGGGTCTCCAGATATTCCAGCGTTTTTGCAATATCGAGGATCGATTTCACGCCGGCGCAGACGACGGTGGTGCCGGTCTGGCCGAGTTCGGTCAGGTCGGCCGAAATATCGAAAGTGGCCTCGGCGCCACGATGCACGCCGCCGACGCCGCCGGTCGCGAAAATACCGATGCCAGCCAATGCAGCGATCCGCATCGTCGCCGAAACCGTGGTCCCGGCCGAGCCGCCGCTCACCATGATGGCGGCGAGGTCGCGCCCGGACGCCTTGACCACGTCCTTTGCCGCTGCCAGCTGCTCCAGCTCGCGGTCATCGAGCCCGACCTTGATCTTGCCGGCAACCACCGCGATCGTGGCGGGCACGGCGCCATTCTCGCGGACCACGGTCTCGACGCTGCGGGCAGTCTCCAGATTGGCCGGATAGGGCATGCCGTGGGTGATGATCGTCGATTCCAGCGCCACCAGCGCGCGGCCTTCACGAAGTGCTGCAGCGACTTCGTCGTTCAGATGGAGAAGGGAAGGTTTCATCGTCGTTTCGCTTTCAGGGTTCGACTCGTGGTCAGGCGGGAATGCGGTACATGCCGGCGGTGAGGAAGCGCGGCGACAGATCGGGATGGACGCTGGATTCGCTCTCGGTGGTCAGCGTGGCGAGCAGCGCCCCGGTGCGCGCCGCGTCGAGCACGGGATCGCCCGAAAGCACCTTGTACAGGGTGCCGGCAATCATTGCGTCGCCGGCTCCGGTGATGTCGACGGCGCGGGCCGGGACGGAACGCATCGTTGCCACGCCGCCTTCGGTCGCGACCGCAAATCCGTGCGCGCCCATGGTCACGATCACCTCGCTGGCGCCGGCCGCGCGCAGCGCCGCCGCGGCCTCTTTCGGCTTCAGCCGCTTGTCGGCATCGGTGATGCCAAGCATCGTATTGGCCTCGTCATGGTTGGTGAATAAAAGGTCGATGCCGGACAGGTCCTTGGGCAGGCGTGCCGATTTCGGCGACGACACCGTGTCGACGGCGAGCTTGAAGCGCGCGCCCTGCTTGCGTGACATCAGCGCCGCGATCGTCGCGGCCGGCAGGTTGCAGTCGATGAACACCCAATTCGCCGAAGCCAGATGCGGCCAGAAACGGTCGAGACAGGATGGCGAAAACAGATCGAAGATCTCCATGTCGGCGATGCCGAGCACGAGATCGTTATTGAGGTCGAGGATCGCTGCATATTCCGCCGTCGGCCGCTCCGTGGTGGTGATCACCTGGCTGACGTCGGCGCCGAGGTCGCGCAGATGCCGCACCAGCGAGCGGCCGGTCTCGTCGTCGCCGACAATCGAAACGAAGCTTATGTCGACGCCGAGGCGGACAAGGTTCTCGGCGACGTTGCGGGCGACGCCGCCGAAGCTGCGGTAGCCGGCGACCGGGTTCGACGTCCCCAAGATCAGATCCTTCCTGGCGTGGTACTTGCGGTCGAGGACGGCGCCGCCGATGCAGATCATGCGCTTGGACGCCGGCAAGACATAGCCGCGGCCAAGAATGTAGCCCTTGTTGACGAGCTGCACGATGTGCGCCGCGACGGTCGAGCGGGCAATGCCGAGCGCGGTCGCTATATCCTGCTGGCCGGCGAACGGGTTCGCCGCAATGAGATCCAGCACTGCCTGTTCCTGTGCTCCAAGGTCGTCCATCGCCTCACCCCGGTCCGCGCAATTCATGCTGAACTTTGAACAACAACAGATGGTGTTGTCAACATTTGTTTGTCTGGCGAGCCTGTCGATGCCAGTCGCTGGTACTGGTCAACGCCCGGCGCCGCATCACATTACTTGTTGCCGATGGCAAGACGTTTGAAAGCAGGCGGATGAACGAACAGGAGTTGATGTCGGAGCTGGAGCGGTTGGTTTCCGAGGATCGGAACCCGAGGACGATGGATATCGACCTGCTGCCGACCATCGAGATCCTGCGCCTGATCAATGACGAGGACAGCGGCGTTCCGGCCGCCGTCGAGAAGGTCATTCCGGAAATTGCTGCCGCGGTAGACCGGATCGTTGGTGCGTTTCAAAAAGGCGCGCGGCTTGTCTATATGGGCGCCGGCACGAGCGGCCGGCTGGGGGTTCTCGACGCCTCGGAGTGTCCGCCAACATTTGGCGTGCCCGAGGGCATGGTGCTCGGCCTGATCGCCGGCGGCCCGAATGCGCTGGTGCGGGCTGTGGAAGGCGCCGAGGACGATCCGAAACAAGGCATCAAGGCACTGCAGGGCATCAAGTTGACCGCCGACGACGTGGTGGTGGGCATCGCGGTCAGCGGCCGCACACCCTACGTCATCAGCGGCTTGACCTATGCAAGGCAGGTCGGAGCAACGACGGTGGCGCTTTCCTGCAATCCCAGGTCAGTCATTGCCGGCATCGCCGACATTGCCATCTCTCCGCTTGTCGGCCCCGAGGTTCTCGCCGGCTCGACCCGGTTGAAGTCGGGAACCGCGCAAAAGCTGGTTCTCAACATGCTGACGACAGCCAGCATGATCCGGATCGGCAAGAGCTATCAGAACCTGATGGTCGACCTCAATCCCAGCAACAAGAAGCTCGTCGCCAGGGCGGTCGGGATCGTCATGCAGACCACGGGCTGCACAGCGCAGCAGGCACGACGGGCGCTCGACCAGACCGGCAAAGACGTCAAGCTGGCGATACTGGTGACAATCACCGGGATGGGCATCGAAGAGGCACGCAAGGCGCTCGACAATGCGGGCGGGTTTTTGCGAAAGGCGATCGGCGAAAAGACGCTGTGAAGCTGTCTGGATACCGGTATACCAGTATCCAGGATGGACCGACTTCGACAAAGGCAGGGCATGGGACCTTGCTCACCAAACGGATCCATCCGACACATCCGTTTCGACAGCGCGGGATTATCGAGATTCGCCCATCGGTCGGCGATCGCGTCAACGGAGCCTAACAAATGATGATTGCGAAAAGTGGCGAACCAATCTGGGCCGTCGGCCTGATGACCGGCACCGTGCTGGACGGCAATATCGATGTTGCGCTGATCAAGACCGATGGCGAGCGGATCGCGGATTTCGGCACCTATACGCTGGCGCCTTACCCCGGCTCGATCCGGACGCTGCTGGAGGAGACGCTGGATCAGGCCAGGGCGTGGAATTTTGCCGGACCGGAGCCGGCGATCTTTCGCGAAGCTGAACAAGCGCTGACGCGCGCCCAATCAGCGGCCGTCAAGGACCTGGTCGAAAGCTACGGGCTGACGATGGCCGATATCGGCGTCGTCGGCTTCCATGGCCAGACCGTGCTGCATCGCGCCCCGCAATCCGGCCGGCTCGGCCAGACCCGCCAGCTCGGCGATGGGGCGTTGATGCATGCAATCCTGGGGACCAAGGTCGCCTACGATTTCCGTTCGGCCGACATGCGCGCCGGCGGGCAAGGGGCGCCGCTGTCGGCCGCCTATCACGCCGCGCTGCTGCGCGACGCCGATATCAGCGGCGACACCGCGGTTCTCAATCTCGGCGGCGTCGCCAACATCACCTGGTGGGACGGCAAGGACAATGTCATCGCTTTCGACACCGGACCGGCCAATGCGCCGCTGAACGATTTCATCAAGGCGAAAGGGCTGGGCGAAATGGATCGCGACGGCGCGCTGGCGCGGACTGGCACCGTCGACGAAGACCGGCTGGCCAAGCTCCTGCAGCATCCCTACCTGGCCAAGCCCTATCCAAAGTCGCTTGACCGGTTCGATTTCGGCGCAGCCATGGCGGACGGGATGAACGCTGAGGATGGCGCCGCACTGCTGACGGCCTTCACCGCTGCGGCCGTCGGCAAGGCGCTCGACCTCCTGCCGCACCGGCCGAAGCGGCTGGTGGTCAGCGGCGGCGGCCGCCACAACCCGACGATCATGGCCATGCTCGCCAGCCGCGCTGGTGTCGAAGCGGTGCCGGCGGAGGCGCTCGGCTGGAAGGGTGACGCGGTCGAGGCGGAGTGCTTTGCCTTCCTGGCGGTTCGCGTGCTCAGGGGCCTGCCGATCAGTTTTCCGACCACCACCGGTGTGCCACAGCCGATGCGCGGCGGACGCCTTGCCGGCTGATCAAGCCAGCAGTTTCTTCTGCAGGAAGACGCGGCTGCGACCGGCGGGAAAATCGGGAAGCACGCCGAACAGCCGATACCCCTGACGCTCATAGGCCTTGGCCGCCCGGGGATTGAAGGTGTCGATCAAGGCGCCATGACAGCCGCGTGCGACGGCCTCCTGTTCGGCTGCGTCCAGCATCCTGCCGGCCATGCGCTGGCCGCGCAGCCGCTCATCAACCCACAGCCACTGCACATAGAGCCAGCCCCAGGCGGTGTATCCCGAGATACCGCCGACAACCGCACGGTGCTCGTCGCGCACGAACACCGCGAGCACCTTCCTGTTGGCCGGACCGATTTCGCTGTCGTTGAACGCGCTGAGCCGCTCCCCGAGAAAAGCGAGTTCTTTCGGCGAAGGGTCGGCGGTGGTTTCAAGCGTCATGTTCATCGCTTGTCCAGACAGGCACAGCCGGATACCGGTATACAGCGCTTCCGGACCCGTGGCACTTTCATTTGCATTTATCGAAGGAAAGGACGGGAGCGCAAGCTCTGCCGCCGCGTGGCTCCGCGACTACACGGGCCGCGGCGAATGCCACGCCGCCGCCGCAGCGGCAACCAGCATGAGCAGCGCGGCGACCATTGCCGATGCCGCAAAGCCGAAGCTGGAATAAAGCGGTCCGAAGGCCGTGGTGCCGACAAACACCGCGAGATAGGTCACTGCGCTGTTCAGGCCCATGATCGTGCCGCGCCGCGCCGGATCGAGCGCCGAGAGGCGCATCACCAGGACGTTCAGCCCGAAATGATTGGCAAGGCCCCAGAGCGCGACCATCGCGATGGTCAGATGGAAACTACTGCCTGCCGCGGCGAGCGCGACATAAACGGCCGCGACGAGGAGATAGGCGAACGGCATGACACGTCGCGCGCCAAGCCGATCGATCACGCCGTCAAGCAGCGCCGCCATGCCGAAGCCGGCGCCATAGGCGAGCGCCGCCAAGCCGTTGGCGCTGACCGGCCGTCCCAAGCCATTGTGAAGGTGATCGCCAAGATAGCCATAGACGCCGTAGAAGGCGGTCATGAAGGCGCCGCAGGCGACCAGGAGCGGCACTATGCCGGGAACGGCCAAGGCGCCGAGCGGCGTCGGCGCCGGGCCGCTTTTCCTGACGTCGCTCAACGACGTCAGCGTAAGGCCGATCAACGCGAGCGCCGCAAGCACCGCAACCGCTGCGAAAACGGCGCGCCAATGGACGAGGTCGGCAAGCACCGCCGACAATGAGACGCCGGCGACCATGCTCAGGGTCCATCCGGTCAGCACGACACCGATGGTTCCACTTTCGCGGCCAGGCGGCGCGATCGCAGCGGCGCTGGCGTAGATTGCCGGCATGGCAACGCCGGCGGCGATGCCGGCGAGAAGCTGGGCCGCAACCAGCGTCGTTACCGTCGGCGCGGCGGCGCTGGCGAGAAGCGCGACCGCCAGCAGCAGCAACGCCCCTTGCAGCATGCGGCGGGCGCCGAGCCGATCGATATGGCGGGCCAGGAACAGGGCGCTTGCCGACGTTCCAAGCCCGAACGCAGCGGACGCGATCATGACGGCCGGCACGCTCGTCGCAAACGATGCGGCCACCGCCGGCGCTATCGGACCGAGAACCAGTGAGTTCGAGCCGATCACCGCAATGCATCCGGTCAAGAGATAGGCGAGCGCCGGGATAGGCGGCCTTGCCGTCAATGGTGCGACTTGATCACTGTTCGACATATGCCGATAATCACCGTATTAAATTCTGTATCAATAAGGAATTTCACCATGGATGAAGAAACAGATGGCATTCCGCAGAACAGGCCTGCTGGCCGCGATGTCGACGCGACCGACCGAAAGATATTAGGCGTTCTGGTCGACGACGCCACGGTCAGCTATGCCGAACTCGGTGATCGTGTCGGCCTGTCGCCGCCGGCCGCGCATGAACGGGTGAAGCGGCTTCGGCGCAGCGGCGCCATTCGCAACACCGCGGCGATCATCGATCCCAAGGCGGTGCGCAAGCCGCTGCTTGCCTTCGTGCACATCACACCAAGGGCTGGGGAAAGACCCCCGAACTGATGGCGATCTCCGAGCACCCCGAAGTCGAGGAGATCCATTCGGTGGCCGGCGACACATGCATGCTGATCAAGGTCCGCACCGAGGACACACGGGCGCTCGAAGGCCTGCTGTCGCGGCTTTATGAAACGCCTGGCGTGACCTCGACGCGAAGCTATGTGGTTCTGTCGACCTATCTCGAGCGGCCGGTGCAGCCTGGGATCACGACCGAATGGCCGGCGCCCCGGCACATGGCCAAGCCGCTGTATTAGCGTCGTCCAGTCAACCAAGCTCCAGGGTGGTTATCGCAAAGACACCTGACTGCGTGAGCTGCGGCGCTTTTCCCCTGTACATTCGAGCCGTCTCGAAGCCCGGTTGAAGGCCAGCGGACGTCAGCCTGGCTGCAAATTGCCCGCTGGTCTCGGGAACGTCGAGATGGACATTTCCGGGTCCGGACGCGTTGGCGAGTGCCGCGAAAAGGCGGCTTGCCGCGTCCAGGCTGTTGGCAAAGAGCGGACCGATCTTGCAGCCGTCCCGGCATCGGCGCGCGACGCCATATCCCTCGATGGCGCCATCCCTGACGATCGCAAGCGCGACGTGCGGCGGGCGCAGCCAGTGTTCCAGGAAGGATTGCCGCGGAGCGGGAAAGAACCGGCTGTCGTAGTCCAGGACATCGGCTTCCGGGCCTATGACGCAAATATCGCTGTCGGCTTCTGCCGGAGCGTTCGGCGTGCCGACGAACCGGATCGTCCGGTAGACCGGCGCAAAACCCATGCTGCGGTAGTTGGCCTGCTGTTCGACGACACCATCGAGGCCGATCGTGCGGTCGCCGAGCCGCGCCATGCCGGCATCCCAGACCGCCTTGCCATGACCTTCTCCACGCCTGTCCGGCCGACAGATGTAGAGGCCGATGAAGCCGAAATCGTCGCCATAGGCGACGGCTGAAATACCGGCCACCATCTCGCCATCGACAAAGGCGCCGATGAAGCCCTCTGGATCCGCCGCATGGAACGCCACGGCATCGCCAACACCGGGATTCCAGCCCTCCGCTGCCGCCCAGTCGACAAGGATTTTTACGTCTTCAAGTGCGAGCGTTCTGATCGTTCGGCGCATTGCCTCACTCGGCGGTTACGGTACCGGGGGCGAAGGACTTCAATGCGCCAAGATAGGGCTTTGCCAGCGGGTTTGCATAGGCGCCACGCTTGGACGTCGACAGGCCAAGCGCGATCAGGGCCTCGGCCTGCTTGACCGCGGCGCCGACGCCGTCGATGACCGGAACGCCGAACTCCCGCCGCAGCGCGGCGGCGAGATCGGCCATGCCGGCGCAGCCGAGCACGATGGCCTCGGCGCGATCCTCGTCGAGCGCGCGCGCGATCTCGCCGCGCAGCTTCAGGATCGCATCAGAGGTTGGGTCTTCGAGCGCAAGAACCGGAATGTCGGCAGCGCGCACGCGTGCCCGTCCTGCCATGCCATAGCGCTGCACCAGCGCTTCGACCGGCACGCGCGAGCGCTCGGTCGTGGTGACGATGGTGAAGCGCTGGGCGATGAAAGAGGTCGTGCTGAGCGCTGCCTCGCAGATGCCGATGACCGGAATGTTGGCCATGGCGCGCGCCGCATCGAGGCCGGTGTCGTCGAAACAGGCGACGATCGCGGCCTGCGCGCCCGAGCGTTCGCCGGCGGCGATCTCAACCAGCAAGCCCGGCACGGCAAGCGCCTCGTCGTAGTAGCCTTCGATCGACACAGGTCCCATCGACGAGGTGACGGCGACGATCTCCGTTCCGGCGGCGGCGACGAGCCGCGCCGCCGCTGCAATGGTTTCGGTCATGCTGGCGGTGGTGTTCGGATTGACGACGAGGATCTGCACTGCGGTTCTCTCAAGCTCGCGGCCGACGGCCGCCGACATAGGCGATTGCGCCGAGCGTCGCCAAAATCACCAGGAAGGAAAATACCGTGGTCACGGTGCCCAGCGCATAGAGCACTGGCGTCGTCACATTCGTCGTCATGCCGTAGATTTCGAGCGGCAGCGTGTTGAACGTGCCCGAGGTCATCAGGGTGCGGGCGAACTCGTCATAGGACAGGGTGAAACCGAACAGACCGACACCGATCAGGCTGGGCGCGATCATCGGCAGCACGACATGCGCGAAGGTCTGCCAGGAGGTCGCGCCCAAGTCCCGCGCAGCTTCCTCATAGGCCGGCGAAAACCGGTTGAAGACCGCGAACATGATCAGCACGCCGAAAGGCAAGGTCCAGGTCAGATGGGCACCAAAAGCAGAGGTGTACCAGGCGGGACGAAAGCCGATCTGCTGGAAGACGACGCCGATGCCGAGCGAGATGATGATCGACGGCACGACCAGGCTGGCGACTGCCAGATAGAACAATGCGGTGGCGCCGCGAAATTTTTGCCGGAAGGCCAGACCGGCAAGAAGCGACACGACAACGGTGACGATCATCACCATCAGGCCGAGGATGAAGGAGCGTTTGAAGCTGCCGCCGAAATCACCGACCGCCTGGCGTTCGAACAGATTGGCGAACCAGTGCAGCGAAACGCCGTTCAGCGGAAAGGTCAGCCCGCCATTCTCGCCCTGGAAGGACAGGATCAGGATCGCCGAGAGCGGGCCGTAGAGAAACAGCACGAAAAGGGCGAAGAATGCCGCCAGCACGTAGAATTCAAGGGTGCGCTTGTCCCGGCTCATCGCCTCACAGCTCCTTGCGGATGTCGACGATGCGCAGGATGCCGGCGACCATCAGCAGCACCAGCACCAGCAGCACGACCGCGTTGGCGGCCGCTGCCGGATATTGCAGCAGCGACATCTGGTTCTTCATCATCAGCGCGACGGATGCGCTCTGTCCGCCGGACATCACCTGCACCGTCGAAAAGTCGGCCATCACCAGCGTGACGACGAAGATGGTGCCGATCGCCATGCCGGGCTTGGCAAGAGGGATGACGACGTTCCACAACACCTGCCAGCCGGACGCGCCGGCATCGCGCGCAGCCTCGATCAGCGACTTGTCGATGCGCATCAGCGTGTTGAAGATCGGTGTCACCATGAACAGCGTGTAGAGATGCACCATGGCCAGCACCACGGCGAATTCGGAATAGAGCAGCCATTCGATCGGCTTCGGGATCAGCCCGATCTCAACCAGCGTCGAGTTGACCAAGCCGTTGCGGCCAAGCACCGGAATCCACGAAATCATGCGGATGATGTTGGAGGTCAGGAACGGCACCGTGCAGACCAGGAACAGCACCATCTGCATGGCGGTGGTCCTGATATGGAAGGCGAGGAAATAGGCGACCCAGAAGCCGACGAACAGCGTCAGTGCCCAGACGATACCAGCGTATTTCAGCGTGTTCAGATAGGTTTTCCAGGTGACCCAGGAGCCGAGCGTGTCGGCGTAGTTGATGGTCAGGAAATCCGGATACATCGCCGCGAAATCGTAATCCCAGAAGGAGACCACGGCGATCATCAGGATCGGCAGCAAAAGGAACGCGCCGAGGATCAGCGCCAGCGGCGCCGCCTGGAGGTAGGGGACGAAGCGTTCGACCGAGACGCGGCGGCGTTTGGCCGGTTTGGCCTTGATCATTCCAGGACGTTCGAGCACTGCTGTCATCAACATCTCGGTAGGCTGCGAGGCGGCCGGAGCTGCGTGCCTTCTCCCCTTGTGGGAGAAGGTGGATTGGCGCGCAGCGGCAAGACGGATGAGGGGTGTTGGAAGAAACTCAGCGTTGGCGATCCGTCCAACACCCCTCATCCGACCGAGCTTCGCTCGGCCACCTTCTCCCGCAAGGAGAAGGCAAGAAGGCACTACGCCGCGATGAATTCGTTCCAGCGCCTCACCATGTAGCGGTCCTCGTCCATGACCGAGTTCCAGCAGGCGACCTTGCCCATGCGCTCGACGAAGGAGCCGCCGTCACGCACCGCGCCTGCCTTCTCCATGATCTTGCCGTCCGGCGCCATGATGTCGCCCTTGGCCGGCTTGCCGTCGACCCAGTAGCCCCATTCGTCCTCGGACATGAACTGCTTGGCCGTATCCATGGCGGCCGAGTAATAGCCCTGGCGGTTGAGGTAGGCGCCGACCCAGCCGGAGAGGTACCAGTTAATGTACTCGTAGGCGGCGTCGAGTTCGGCGCCCTTGAGGTGCGCCGCCAGGCCAAGTCCGCCGCCCCACGAGCGATAGCCTTCCTTGAGCGGCTGGTACTTGCAGGCGATGCCCTTGGAGCGCACCGCAGCGACGGCCGGCGACCACATCGACTGGATGACCACTTCGCCCGAAGCCATCAAATTGACGCTCTCGTCGAATGATTTCCAGAACGCCCGGAACTGGCCGTCCTGCTTGGCCTTGATCAGGAAGTCGATCGTCTTGTCGATCTCCTCCTTGGTCATGTTGCCCTTGTCGGCATATTTGATGTTGCCCATGGCTTCCATGATCATCGCCGCATCCATGATGCCGATCGACGGGATGTTGAGAATGGCGGCCTTGCCCTTGAAGGCCGGATCCATGATGTCGGCCCAGGTGGTGATGTCGCGGCCGACAAGGTCGGGGCGGATGCCGAGCGTATCGGCGTTGTAGATGGTCGGAACCATCGTCATCCACTGGGTCGGCTGCTTGGCGAAGGTCTTGGCGTCCTGCGCCTCGACGAAGCCGACGGTATGCGGCGCGGTGCCTTGGGCGATGACGCTGTCGGGCGTCAGCTTGCCGGTGATGAACAGCGGTACGATCTTGTCGTAATATTTCAGCTTCTTGACATCCATCGGCTGCATCACGCCGGACGGATAGACCTTCTTGGCGATCCAGTATTCGATGTCGGCGATGTCGTAGCTGTCCGGCTGGGTCACCGCGCGCTGGGCGGCGGCGTCGGAATCGGTCGCAGTCATTTCCAGCGTGATGCCGAGGTCGGCCTTACACTTATCGGCAATGGCGTTGAGGTTCGACACGCCGGTGCCGAACTGGCGCAGGGTGATCGGGTTCTGCGCCCAGATCGTCGGAAACCCTGATATGGCACCCGAACCGGCGGCAAGACCGACGGCGGCAGCACCGGTCTTGAGCAGCGAGCGGCGGGAAATTCCTGTCTTGTTGTCGGTGGTGTTGGTCATGTCAGTTCCCCTGTTTTGATTGATGGTTCTGGTTCAGGAATCGAGACGACCAAGGACGATCGCGTCCTCGGCGTCCCAGGCGATCGGCACCGCGTCGCCGACGGCGACCGGCTTGGCGAAGAAGCTGGTGTCGTCGACGATGACGGTAAAATCCTCAATGCCGGCGCCATTGATCGAGAGTTTTACGGTCGAGCCGCGGTATTCGACGTTGGAAGCGATGCCGGTAAAGCCGAGCCCGGTGGCCAGTGGGTCGCCGATCCGCACATGGTCGGTGCGAATGGCGATATCGATCGGCTCGCCGATCGCCCTGCCCTGGCCGCTGGCCGCAAGCGAGGCCCCACCCGGCACATCGAAGACGACCATGCCGTCGCGGCTGCCGCTGACGCGGCCGCAGACGACGTTGTGATCGCCCATGAAGCGGGCGACGAACGCGGTGGCCGGCCGCTCGAAGACGATGCGCGGATGCGCCGCCTGCTCGATGCGGCCGTCATTCATGACCACAATCAGGTCGGCGAGCGCCATCGCCTCCTCCTGGCTATGGGTGACGTGGACGAAAGTGATGCCGAGCGAGGTCTGCAGCTTCTTCAGTTCCGCCCGCATGCGGATCTTCAGGAATGGATCGAGTGCCGATAGCGGCTCGTCGAGCAGCAGCGCTTCGGGGTCGGTGATCAGCGCGCGGGCCAGAGCGACGCGTTGCTGCTGTCCGCCCGAAAGCTGCGCCGGGCGGCGGCCGGCGTAGCCCTCCATCTGCATCAGCTTCAGCATATCGAGCGCCCTGGCGCGGCGCTGTTCCTTGCCGACGCCCTTCATCTTGAGGCTGAACGCAACATTGTCGATCAGGTCGAGATGCGGAAACAGCGCGTAGGACTGGAACATCATGGCGGTGCCGCGCCTGGCCGGCGGCAAGTCGGTGACCACCGTGTTGCCGAGACGCACGTCGCCGCTCGATATGCTTTCGTGCCCGGCAATCATGCGCAGCGTCGAGGTCTTGCCGCAGCCGGACGGCCCGAGCAGGCAGCAATAGGTTCCCGCGGGGATTTTCAAGCTGATGTCTTCGACGGCGGTCGTTGCGCCATAGATCTTCGAAACGGACACGATGTCGATTTCGGCGGCTTTGGACATCCGGCTTCCTCTCTAAATCAACTTAAGCAAAGCATCATGCATGCCAGTTGCCCCAGATCGGCCTCAAACGATTGATTCCTTGGGAAAATCAGAATTGCCTCCGGCTGCCCCTCGATACGGCATGCCTGAGAATGCACAAATTATAGGCGATCGCCAGCGATTCTCGCAAAAATCGTATGCAATCTTTTCCGGCATCGTATTCACTTTGCCCCTCGTGCAAGCGACCCGATTCAGGGTAGAAGGGTGCCGGGACCACCATCATGAATATAGCCGACCAGACTTTCCCTGCTGTCGACAGTGCCAACGAGGATCGCGCCCAGGCGATCCGCGACCAGTTGCGCGACGCGATCGTCGACCGCCGGCTGGCGCCCGGAACCAAACTGTCGGAAGGCGAGGTCGGCACTTTATTCGATGTCAGCCGCACCGTGGCGCGCGCGGCGCTGCAGATGCTCTCCTTCGAAGGCCTGGTGCGGACCGAGCGCAATCGCGGCGCCTTCGTCGCCAACCCGTCGCCGGAGGAAGCGCGCCAGGTCTTCGCTTCGCGCCGGCTGATCGAGCCCGGCATAGCGATTGCCGCAGCCGGGCGGATGACGCCGGACCATGTCGCTGCCTTCAAGGCGCAGCTCGATGAAGAGGGCCGCTTCATTGCCGAACGCGGACCAAATGCAAGACGCTCGGAAATCAAGGCTTCGGGCGATTTTCACCTGCTGCTGGCTTCGGTTGCCGGAAACGCCATCCTCCAGCGCTTCATGGAAGAACTGGTGGCGCGGTCATCGCTGGTGATCGCGCTCTACGGCCGCTCGGGCGTCTCGAGCTGCGGCCATAGCGAACACATGAATATCCTGGAGGCGCTGGAAAATGGCAATTCCGAACGCGCCAGCGCCCTGATGCTGCACCACATCGACCATATCGAGGCCGACCTCGATCTGCGTGTCAGGAGCGGTCCGGCGCTCAGGCAGGCGCTCGAGTTCTGACGCTCATTTCGACCGGAGGGACGCGAATACCGCGCCCCTCAAAGCCGTTGGGCTCGGACCTTCAGGATCTGGTACAGCAAATCGCGGACGCGCCGCAGCCTCATCGACCATTTCTGGCTCATCTGCTTTCCAGTTCTGTTCGCCGACTGCCTGCGTCTCAAAAAGCCTGGGCCGCCATGGCCATTCCAACCAGCGAAGTGGCGATTCCAGCGGTGCGGACCGTCGTCGGCCAACGAGCCAGCTTGACAGCGGACAGAATGCCGATTGCATGCAGCATCGACGTGGCGAGCATGAAGCCAGCGGCGTAGGCGATGCCGCCGGCGCTCTCGGGACTCTCAAGGCCGTGGGCGTTGCCGTGGAAGAGGCCGAACAGGGCCGTCAGTGCCGCCGCGGCGGCCAGCGGCAGCGGCCTGGCGAGGCCGACCATCGCGCCGAAGACCACAAGCGACAGCGCGATGCCGGTTTCAAGCGAAGGCAGGCCGATGCCGGCCATGCCGAGCAAGGCCCCTGCGACCATGGCCGAGACAAAGAACAGCGGCACAAGGACAATGCTGCGCCCGCCGGCACGGGCGCCGATCATGCCGACTGCAACCATTGCGAGCAGATGATCCATGCCGAACAGCGGATGTTCGAGGCCGGCGAAAAAGCCGTGGACGTGAGCGCCGCCGCTATGGGCAAACGCCAGCGACGGTGTGACGGCGGCGAGAGCTGAAAGGATGCCAAGTCTTGCCAATGTTTTCATGCTTGCGAAAGTTTTCATGGTTGTACCTGCTCTATGAGAGTGACGGGTTTTGGTTTTCAGTGCCCGGGAACGGCGAATTGCGAAGCGGCGGAACGGTCTGCTAGGGAGCGCGCGGCGGCGAAGCCGAGCGGCTTTTGCTCAGCGCCATCGTGATAGATGAAAGCGAGGCGGCGGCGGTGCGATGTCAGGCGCGCCGGCAACGGGTGGTAGGCGACGCCGGTGCCGCCGACGAGCGGCATGACCGCGCCGACGTCGACCAGATCCTCGGTTTCGACGCGCAAGAGATGAAGCCGCACGCCGTCGGCCCTCTCGCCGACAA
The DNA here is from genome assembly GCF_055811475.1 of Mesorhizobium sp. WSM4829. Classification (NCBI taxonomy): domain Bacteria; kingdom Pseudomonadati; phylum Pseudomonadota; class Alphaproteobacteria; order Hyphomicrobiales; family Phyllobacteriaceae; genus Mesorhizobium; species Mesorhizobium sp. WSM4829. The sequence continues at coordinate 27,428 of NZ_JBVVQJ010000023.1, forward strand.
AGGGTATGCCGGCCAGGCGCAGAAAGCTGGATGGGTCCGGCGCCCGCGCAAAGCCTTCGAGGAAGGCGGTTTCGACAAGATCGAGGTCGACCGATGCGGGATCAACCGGCAGCTTGTGAGCCTGCTCCGGCAGATGCGGCGTCTGCCATTGCAGCGGCTTGCCAGCGGGCCCGTTGTGGCCGGGGGCGTGCGGATGGTCATGATGACCGTTCGGCCCGTGATGATTGTGGCCGCCGTCATGGCCATGATTGTGATGGTGATGATCGTCGTGCATGGTCAAAAACTCACCGGTTTGTCGATGATCGATTTGTGCTTGCCGAGATTGCCGTGGGCGACCATCGAGCCAAGCGCCTCGACGACGACGCGCACGCCGAACAGCGCGGTGATGTCCGACGTGTCGTAGGGCGGCGAGACCTCGACCACTTCCAGCCCGCAAATGCCGGGAGCCGTCACCAGCCCAAGCAGCTTGAGCGCCTCGCGCGGCAGGAAGCCGCCCGGCTCAGGCCAGCCCGTGCCGGGCACGAAACCGCAATCGAGGCTGTCGACGTCGAAAGAGATATAGACGGCGTCGGTGTCCTTCCATGCGAGCTCGAGCGCGATTTCCGCCGCCTTCTCGAGGCCCATCTGCTCAATGTCGGCAATGGTCAGCACGTTGGTGCCGCGTTTTCTCGCCTCGGCGACGCCGTAGCGGGGAACCTGCCAGCCGCCGATGCCGAGCTGCACGAGATTGGTCGCCGAGACGTTCGGCAGGTTGGTCGCCCAGTACCAAGGCGTGGTGTGCATGCGCTCGTCGAGATCCTTTTCCTGGATGTCGATATGGCGGTCGAAATGGATGATGCCGATGCGCTTCGAGGTCACGTCGGCGATGCCGCGCACGCAAGGGAAACCGATCGAGTGGTCGCCGCCCAGCATGATCGGCAGCGCGCCGGACGAAGCGACATGGCTGACGCCCTTGGTGATCTGGTCGAAGCTCTTTTCGAGGTTGGCGGGAATGGTGAAGACGTCGCCGGCGTCGCACAGCGTCATCTGCTCGCGCAAATCGACGCCGAGCTCGTAATTGTACGGCGTGTAGAGCGCCGAGATGCGGCGAATGCCTTGCGGCCCGAAGCGGGTTCCCGGCCGGTAGGTGGTGCCGCTGTCGAAAGGAATGCCAATGACGGCAGCATCATATTTGCCGACATCGCGGACGTTCTCGACATAGGGCGCCTTGAGAAAGGTGTTGATGCCGGCGAAATGCGGCAGCTCGCCGCGTGCGAATGTCGGGATCGACTTGTCGACGATCGACTCCGACCCCGGCAGGCCCATGTCGAGCGCCCATTGCTGCTCCTTGCGCCAGCCGCTTTCCGGCAGCTTGCCCTCGGCCTCGATCGACTTCCAGCCCTGCGTGCCGCGGGCGTCGAAATCGGGGTGGTGAAAACGCTCCCTGGCCGCCCGGGCGACGAGCCCTGCCCGGCGGTGGCTGCGTTCGGGGATATTTCTGGACATTCAAACTCTCCGTTACGACGCCGTCGTCGCCATTGCTGTATCCGGCCGGGTCGTCCCGACCATCGCGGCCACCTTGGCCAAGTGATGAGAGGAAGCCCGGGTCTTGCGATCGAGCCTCAGATCGTAGGTGATCGTCGCGCCGTAAGCCGACGGGAACTGCGGATCGTGGCGCACCTTGTCGAAGACCAGCACGCGGGTGCCGAGCTTGAAGGCCTCGCCGATGTCGTGGGTGACCATCACCACCGTCATGCCATGCTCGGTCCACAGTTCGGTCAGCAGGTCGTGCATCTCGACGCGGATGCCGGGATCGAGCGCACCGAACGGCTCGTCGAGAAGCAGGATCTGCGGACGGCCAAGCAAGGTCTGCGCAATCGCCAGCCGCTGCTGCATGCCGCCGGAGAGCGATGCCGGATAGAGGTCGCGCGCATGGGCAAGGCCAACCCGCGCCAGCATGGCCTCGGCCTGTTGCCTGGCGTTTCTGCGCCTGGCGCCGAAGACGCGGCCAAACGGCCCGCCCGAGCGAAAGTCTTCGACCAGCAGCAGGTTCTGCATGGCGGTCAGATGCGGAAACACCGAATAGCGCTGAAAGACGATGCCGCGCTGCGGCGTCGGCTCGGGCACGATCGGGCCATCGCCGACGATGACGACGCCGCTGCTCTGCTGCTCCTGGCCGAGCAGAATGCGCAGGAACGTCGATTTTCCGCAGCCGCTGGCGCCGACCAGCGACAGGAATTCGCCGGCCTCGGCGGTGACGTTGACCCGCTCGAGCACGCGGGCATCGCCATAACTCTTTTCCAGCCCGTGAACGACGATGCGACTCATCTGGCCTCCACCGGATGCGCCCAAGGGGAGATTGCCCGCGACAGCCGCACCAGCAGCCAGTCGGTGATCACGGCAAGCAGCGTGATCCAGGCGACATAGGGCAGGATGACGTCCATCGAGAGATAGCGGCGGACGAGGAAGATGCGGTAACCCAGCCCTTCGGTCGAGGCGATGGCTTCGGCGGCGATCAGGAACAGCCAGGCCGGCCCGAGCGCCAGCCGCACGCATGTGATGAGGCGCGGCATGATCTGCGGCAGCACCAGCCGCAAGACCATGGTCCAGCTGTTGCCGCCAAGCGTCTGCGCCTTGGCCACCAACTCTGGTGGCAGTTCCATCACCCGGTTGGCGATGTCGCGCACCATCACCGGCGCGACGCCGACGGCGATCAGCGTGATCTTGGCCGTTTCGCCGAGACCGAGCGCGATGAACAGGATCGGCAGCAGCGCCAGCGGAGGGATGACGCAAACGACGGTGACGAACGGCAGCAGGAACGCCCGCACCCGCGGGATGAAGCCGATGGCAATGCCGAGCGAAAGCGCGGCGACCGTCGCAACGCCCACGCCCGCGAACAGCCTGAGGAGACTGGCATAGGTGTCGACCCACAGGATGAGGTCGCCCGAGCGCTTGTCCGGCACCGTGGCAAGGTCAAGAAAGGCCGACCACATCTGTACCGGCGAAGGCAGCAGCTTGTCGCTGGGATTGACCACCAGTCGTTGCGCCGAAGCGAAGAGATAGGCGATCGCCACGAACAGGAACGGCAAGCCGCCGAGGAACAAGGCGCCGCCGCGCGAAACCTTCGCATTGATCATGCGAAGGCGCACCCTCGGCCTCGGCCGGGAAGGGCGCGTGGTGCCCTCCCCGCCCGTCGCGGAGACTTCAACCCTGGCACTCATTCCCCTGGCCAGCATGTCGGGTCAGGGCGTCGCGGTGGCCGCCTCGGCCATGAAGGCTGGATCGAAACGCAGCTTGACGTTGTTGGCGTCGCCCAACGTCGATCCGTCGGCAAAGCTCATGCCGACCACGTCGACACTCGCCGCATTGGTGCCGAGAATGCCGTGGCTGAACAGGAAGTTGCGGACAAGATCCATTGTCTTCGGCAATTCGCTGCCATTGGTGAACTCGACCGCCTCGGCGGGGTCGAAGAACATTGCCGTCGAGGCAAGCTGCGCGTCGAAGCCGGCGAGGTCGGTGCCGGACGCCTTGGCCATCTCCTCCTTGGCTGCCTTGCCTTCCGGCGTGTCGGAGGTCATCAGCTCCATCACCTCGTACCACGCGCCGACAAGCGCCTTGCCCAATGCCGGATTGTCCTTCAGCGTCTCGGTGTTGACGACCATCATGTCGATGATCTCACCGGGAATCTGCGCGGAATCGAACACCTTGTGCGCACCCGGCATGGCGACGATCTCGGAAACCAGCGGGTTCCAGGTAACGACCGAGGTGACGTCGCTGGTGCCATAGGCGGCGACCATGTCGGCGTCGGATGTGTTGACGACGGTGATGTCCTTCTCGGCGAGCTTGACCGTGTCCAGCGCCCGCGCCAGCAGGTAATGCGAGACGGAGAGCTCGACGAGATTGACCTTCTGGCCGGCAATATCGGCGAGCGCTGCCTTGTCCTTGAGGATCACCGCATCATTGCCGTTGGAGAAGTCGCCGATGATCAAAGCGGTGGTGTCGACGCCGCCGCCTGCGGGGATCGACAGCGCGTCCATGTTGGTCATCGAACAGCCGTCGAAACCGCCGGCGGTGTACTGGTTGATGCTTTCGACATAGTCGTTGATGCGGGTGATCTCGACATTGATGCCGTTTTTGTCGGCCCATTTCTTCATGATGCCGCTATCGGAGAGATAGCCCCACGGCATCCAGCCGACATAGATCGACCAGCATATCTTGAAGTCTTTCTTGGGCGCCGCGCCGGCGGCGGAAACGATGGGAAGGCTGAGTGATGCGGCTAGGATGATTGCGGCCAGCTTGCGAAGCATTGCGTACCCCTGTTCGCGATCCGGATTGCGACCGGACTTAACGTTGGGATTTGCGAGCGCGCATCCGGGAGAGGTTCGCGCCAGCAAACCCGTGCAGGGTTCTCCCGGGATTTTGGCCCGCCGTGTTCCGCCGGATGCCTCAGTGCATCCCTGGCGGTCGCATCTCTTGGACCAGCACCGCTGTGTTGCGGCCGGAACCCTAGACGCTCTGCACATCACCAACGAAGCAAGGAGCATGCCAAGCCTAATTGTGCCAAAAGGCCGGCATTTGTGGAGCTGTGCGGCTTCGAGATTTGTCCGAGTGACGCAAAAATCATCGCATCGCCGAAGGATTGGGCAGTTTTTGCCTGATAGCTGCTAGTGGTCAAAATCTGACGCTTGCTTCCGGGGCCGTTAGCCCCCTCAGGGTGGGAAGGAGACCTAACTCACCAACTCTCCGACGGCGCAGTGGGCCATGAGCGGTCACTCAACCATTCGGGAACGAGCGGCAGCTTTGCGCGAGAGCGGACCATGGGAATTGATATGACGGTCCGCTTGTCAGTTCGAAGAGGTACGCGGTCGGGCGGTCGAGCCGCGGACCACCAGTTCGATCGGCATGACGATTTGCTGTGGGGGACCGTTCGCTAATACCATCGCGGCGGCAAGCCGCCCTTTCCCGACAATGTCCTGCGCCACTGTCGTTAGAGGGGGCCTGGTGCGTGCGGCTTCCGCTGTGCCATCGAAGCCCACGACCGACACGTGCTCGGGTATGCTTATGCCGCGACGAACTGCTTCGTCCAGCACTGTGATTGCCTGCCAGTCCGACATAGTCAGGATTGCGGTCGCATCCGGAACTCGATCGAAAACGACAGCTCCGGCAGTAGGCTCCCCGGGCGTGGTCTCGATGATCGGGACATCATCGATCGACAGATTGATCGTGGCCAAGCCTTTGGCGAAGCCCTTGAGCCTTTCGTGGTCGAGCTGAAATCCGGCAGTGATCGTGCGCCTGCGTTTGCCGGGCATGTGGACGATCGGCGGCCCGGATGTGCGCCGGACGGACAGGATCACAAAATGACGGTGCCCGAGAGCAGCCAAGTGCCCGACGGCCATCAGCGCGCCGTTCCTGCCATCGATCCGGATCGAATTGATGTCCGGGCCGGCGTCGCTTTCGAGGATGACAAACGGCAGGCGCCGGCGCTGCGCCGAGGTGATCAGGTCGATGTCTGCGCTGTGACCCAAAATGAAGCCGTCGACCAACGCCTCCCGGATGGCGGAGGTGCGCGTTTCGTTCGTGCCATTGACCAGACTCAGCGTCGCCCCGGCCTCGTCGCATGCAAGCGAAACGCCAAGCACCAGCTCTCGCCCGTATGGGCTTCTCATCATGTCGGCAATGGCATAGGCGCCCGGCGGCATAAACCCGATAGCGTTGAACTTGCCGTCACGCAGCACTCGTCCTCTGGGGTCAGGGCCATCATAACCAAGCTGGTGCGCCGCAGCTTGGACGCGTTCGCGCACGTCGGCCCGCACGAGGTCCGGGTGATTGAAGACATTGGAGACAGTACCGCGGGAGACTCCAGCGACGCGCCCGACATCGGCGAGGGTTGGCATTTTGGGACCATTCATTCCTGCACTTAAGCCAATTTCTTGGAGCGCTCCAAGTTTTTTCTTGACTCGCTGCGAGAAGAGGCAGAATTTGCGTTTGGAGCGCTCCAATACAGCGGAATGGGTAGGTTGATCGGCATTCGAAGCCGACGACGGCTTATTGTGCCCACCCTCTGAACCTTTGAGCGCCAGATCACCACGGAGGATAGGATGGCTGCGACCAATGGTGCCCCGACCTCACTCGTCGGGAAGACTTTCGACTGCGCGTTCGGCCCGTTCGTGCCAAGGCTAACGGTCTTGTCGCCGACAGAATTGCGCGTGCGGGCAACTATCGGCGCGACTGAGATCGACGAGGTGGTGAGGAGCGATGTGACTGGTGTCCGTCCGGGTCTCTTCATCATGAGTTGGACCGAGCAGAGCGGTAACTTCGTGGTGCAGGTTCAGGATCACGAGAACAAAGTCGTTCACAATTATGCGCGGCTCGCTGACGGGCAGCTATTCTGCGCGCAAGGCGCGATTCAACCAGTTCCAGCGGTTTGATCGGCCGCTGTTGTAGCGGCCGATCTCACGCCATACAGATCGAAATTGAGAAGACGCGACCTAGACGCCTATCAATAGATGGGTGGCACCGATGGAGGAGAACATGGCCATGACCGGTAACATCAACCAGATCGATCCAGCTCAATGGGATCCGGCATTCGATGCCGTTGCGGCCGCGCCGGCCAATCACAAAGTACTCTTCGAGAACGATAATTTGCGAGTGCTTGAGGTTACGCTGCAGGCTGATGAGGAAGAACCGATCCACCACCACCGCTGGCCTTCTGTCTTCGTATTCGACTCCGTTGGTGGGCCAATCCATGATATTTCCCCGGACGGCACCGTCTTGCCGGACAATCGCGACGTGATCCGGGCGATCGAAGCATGGGATGGCAAAGGGTGCCTGGTTGTCCATCCGATGGCCCCGCAGCCAGCGGGACGGGTGCTCAACAAGAGCGGCAAGCTCGTGCATGGCATCCGAATCGAGATGAAGTCGTAGTCGGACAACCTCTCTCGCTTGGAGCAATTGAGCGCGAAGCGGTCGCTGGAAATCGAATGCCGGGCGTCTGTGCCCGCATCGGAGAAAGATCCGAGTGAACGAGGCAGGACCACTCGGAGGTCCGGCTAGCAAATGGCTCGGCGGTGGCGGCAAAGAGGCGGCATCGCAAAGTAGGACGATCGCGTCGACCGGCGCTCAATACTTGTCGGCGATGGTCGGCTTGGCTTCCCATTAGCTGTGAGCTGAACGAATGACGAGGTTGGGGTCAAAACGGTATTCCGTTTCGGTTACCAAGCGTCAGGTTTTGTCCACTAGGAAGACATCCCGATCGAATCCGCCGGTTTCATCGGGTCGACCGCGGCAAAGACGGCGCTCGCCTCGCTGACGATGGAGACGTGATCCTTGGCTGCTTGCCCTGCGGCGGCGCCGTCACCGCGCATGATTGCGGTAACGATGACGTCATGCTCCTGCCAGGATTTGGCCAAGCGCCCCGGCAGCATGAATTGCGCGCGCCGGAACGGCGCCAGCCGGCTGCGGGTCATCACGGTCAGTTCATAGATGTGCTTGCTGTGCGCCCCGCGATAGAGCCGCGTGTGGAACTCGGTGTTGAAATACTCGTAGTCCTCCTCCGCACCCAGTTGCACGAGGCGCGCCGATGCCTGGTGCTCGATTTCGAGCGCTCGGCGCTCGGCGGTGGTCATGCGCTCGGCTGAAAACCGTGCGCAAATCGCTTCAAGCTCGGCCATGCTCTCGAACATCGAGGCAAGATGCTCCTGCGTCACCACGGCGACGGTGGCGCCGCGGTTGGGCCGCCTTTCGACCAACCCCATGGCGCTCAGCCGGCCAAGCGCCTCCCTGACGGGGGTGCGCGACACATCGAAACGGGCAGCCAGCGAGGCCTCGTCGAGCTTTTCGCCGGGGCGCAGGAAGCCGGTGACGATCCGGTCACCGATCGCCCTCACCATCTGATCGACGGTCGTGCCCGACCTGATCAAGCTGCGCTTCCCCGACAATTCTCCTCCGTCAGTCTTTTTCGCGGCGTGCCGCAAGTGGCTCGCCGGAAGTTTCGACTCGGGCGCGCCCTCTATGCCTCTATTTTAATCTAGATGTCAAACTGGCTAATTGAAAGGCAAAAAGTGCATGCAATTGCCTTTCGCTTGGGCACGGCAAATCGGCATGCCAACTGATTTAATTGGATAAAATCCAGATTTTGAACTGGCACAGCGATTGCATGCACTTTTACGAGAAGGGAATTAAATCGACCCGGAAAGGGTTCAACAGGGAGCATTCACATGACCGAGAGATTCATGCTTAGCCGCCGCGAGCTGCTCAAGACCTCCGCCGCCGGAGCGGCGCTCGGCCTGGCCTCGGCGTCATTCCCGATCAGCAGGGCATTCGCCGCTGCCGTCACTGTCGGCTTCATCTATGTCGGACCGAAGGACGACTACGGCTACAACCAGGCGCATGCCGAGGGTGCCGCCACATTGAAGGCCATCGAGGGCATCTCCGTGGTCGAGGAGGAGAACGTCCCCGAAACGGTCGATGTCCAAAAGTCGATGGAATCGATGATCAACCTCGACGGCGCCTCGCTGATCTTCCCGACCTCCTTCGGCTATTTCGATCCGCACATGCTGGCCATGTGCGCGAAATTCCCCGACGTGCAGTTCCGCCATTGCGGCGGCATGTGGAACAAGGACAAGCATCCGATGAATGCCGGTTCCTATTTCGGCTATATCGGCATGGGCCAGTATCTCAACGGCGTCGCCGCCGGCCACGCCACCAAGACCAAGAAGATCGGCTTCGTCGCGGCAAAGCCGATTCCGCAGGTCCTGCTCAACATCAACTCCTTCCTGCTCGGCGCACGCTCGGTCGACCCGGCAATCACCTGCCAGGTGATCTTCACCGGCGAATGGTCGCTGGCGGTCAAGGAGGCGGAGGCCACCAATGCACTGGTCGATCAGGGTGCCGACGTCATCACCTGCCATGTCGACAGCCCGAAAGTGGTGGTCGAAACGGCGGCGGGGCGCGGCGCCTTCATCTGCGGCTACCATGCCAATCAGAGCCCGCTGGCACCCGAAAAATACCTGACCGGCGCGGAATGGAACTGGGCGAAGGTCTACAAGATGTTCGTCGACGACCTCGTGGCCGGCAAGCCGCTGCCCAATTTCACGCGCGGCGGACTGGCCGACGGCTTCGTCAAGATGAGCCCGCTCGGCCCCGCCGTCAGCGAGGCGGCGCGCGCACAGTTCGACGGCACGCTCGCCGAAATGATGAAGGGCGGCTTTTCGGTGATCAAGGGGCCGTTGAAGAACAACAAGGGCGATGTCGTCGCAACCGAGGGCCAGACCTTCGTCGAAGCCGCGATCGAACTGGAAAGCATGGACTATCTCGTCGAGGGTGTCGTCGGCTCGACCGCTTGAGCATGGATCGGAGACGGGGGCCATGGCAGACACCGTGAGCAGCGCGAGCGTGCCAGTGATGCTCGGCGCCCGGAGCTATCCGACGGCGCTCGAATGGATCGCCCGGCGGGCGGAAGCCCTCGTCATCCCGCTCGCGGCCCTGATTGTCGGCATGGCCCTGTTCAGCCTGTTCATCGCGCTGGTCGGCAAATCGCCGGCGCAGTTCTATGAAACGATGTGGCGCGGCGGCTTCGGCTCGTGGTTCTCGGTCCAGAACTCGCTGTCGCGGGCCGCACCCTTGCTGCTTGCGGCGCTCTGCGTGGCACTGCCGGCCCGGCTCGGCCTTGTCGTCATCGGCGGCGAAGGCGCGATCGTGCTGGGCGGCGTTGCCGCGGCTGCCATGGGCGTGGCCGCCAGCGGCGCCCCCGCCTTTTTTGTTATTCTTGTCATGGGCGTGGCGGGCCTGGCCGCCGGCGGCATCTGGATCGGTGCTGTCGGCGCGCTACGCCACTACCGTGCCGTCAACGAAACCATATCGAGCCTTTTGATGGCCTATATCGCCATCGCCCTGATGAACCATCTGGTGGAAGGACCGCTGCGCGATCCCGCCTCGCTCAACAAACCGTCGACCGAGCCGTTGGCTGAGGCCTACCGCATCGGCAACATTCCCGGCATGGACGTGCATTGGGGCCTGGTCGTCGGCATCATCGCCTGCATTCTGTCCTGGCTGCTGATCGAAAAGACCCGCTGGGGGTTCGCCGCCCGCATCGCTGGCGGCAATGTCAGGGCAGCCCAGGTGCAGGGACTTGCCGTTGGACCGCTGATTGTCGGTTTCACCGCGCTGGCCGGCGGCTGTGCCGGCCTTGCCGGCATGCTCGAAGTCGCCGCCGTGCAAGGCAGCGCCAACGCCTCGCTCGCCGCCGGCTATGGGTATACCGGTATCCTGGTCGCCTTCCTCGCCCGCCACAATCCGCTCGCCATCATCCCGGTCGCCTTCCTGCTTGGCGGCATCGACGCCTCCGGCGGGCTGATCCAGCGCCGCATGGACCTGCCCGATGCCACCGTGCTGGTGCTGCAGGGCATGCTCTTCGTCGTCATCCTGTTCAGCGAAACCTTCTACGGCCGCTTCAAGGCCTTCAATCCCGACCTCTGGCAGAGGGGTGATCTCTTGAAGAGGCCCGATCTCCTGAAGGGAACTGCCTGATGGGCGCAACCGAGATCGGCCTCTGGGGCGTCCCGCTCGCCATGCTCGGCGGCGCCATCCGGGTGTCGACGCCCTTCATCTTCGTGTCGCTGGGCGAAGCCATCACCGAGCGTTCGGGCCGCATCAATCTCGGTCTCGAAGGCACACTGGTGTTCGGCGCGATGACCGCCTATGCCATCGCGGTGATGACCGGCTCACCATGGCTCGGCCTGCTGGCCGCCGCCGTGGCCGGTCTTTGTTTCGGCCTGTTCCACGGCTGGATCTGCAAATTCCGTGGCGTTAACGACATCGCCATCGGCATTGCGCTGATGCTGTTCGGCTCGGGTCTCGCCTTCTTCTTCGGCAAACCGTTCATCCAGCCCTCGGCGCCCGACCTGCCGGCCATCCCGTTTGGCGGCTGGTCCGACGTTCCGCAAGTGCAGGCGGCGCTCAACATCAATGTGCTGTTCCTGATCGGCGCAGCACTTGCCGTATTCCTGTGGTGGGCTTTCCGCAACACCCGGGCCGGCCTGATCCTGCGCGTGGTCGGCGACAGTTCCGATGCCGCGCGCGCCATGGGCCTCAACCCGAATACGGTGCGCCTCATCGCCACCGGCATCGGCGGCGCGCTGGCCGGAATCGGCGGCGCTTATCTGTCGCTCTACTATCCCGGCAGCTGGACCGAAGGCATTTCGTCGGGCCAGGGGCTGATGGCGGTGGCGCTGGTCATCTTCGCGCGCTGGAACCCGCTCGGCTGCTTTGCCGCCGCGCTGCTGTTCGGCGGGGCCGGCGCGCTGGGGCCGGCGCTGCAATCGGTCGGCGTCACGCAAGGCTACTATCTGTTCTACGCCGCACCCTACATTCTCACCCTCGTCATCATGATCGCCACCTCGTCGCCGAGCCGTTCGCTGGCCGGCGCGCCGGGCGAACTGTCGATCACCAAATGACGTTTCCAGACTGGAGTTTTTCTCAATGAACGCCAGAGCCGAGGTCACGCAGCGCTACATCGATGCCGATCCCTATCCATGGCCCTACAATGGCGAGCTTCGGCCCGACAACACGGCGCTGATCATCATCGACATGCAGACCGATTTCTGTGGGCCGGGCGGCTATGTCGATCATATGGGCTACGATCTCTCGCTGGTGCGGGCGCCGATCGAACCGATCAGATCGGTGCTGTCTGCCATGCGGGCGAAGGGCTACACCATCATTCATACGCGAGAGGGCCACCGGCCCGATCTCGCCGACCTGCCGGCCAACAAGCGCTGGCGCTCGCGCCGCATCAATGCCGGCATCGGCGACCCCGGACCCTGCGGGCGCATCCTGGTGCGCGGCGAGCCGGGCTGGGACATCATCCCCGACCTCTATCCGGCCGAAGGCGAGCCGATCATCGACAAGCCGGGAAAGGGCTCGTTCTGCGCCACCGACCTGGAACTGATCCTCAACCAGCGCGGCATCGAAAACATCGTGCTGACCGGCATCACCACCGACGTCTGCGTGCATACGACGATGCGCGAAGCCAACGACCGCGGCTTCGAATGCGTGATGCTGGAGGATTGCTGCGGGGCGACCGACTACGGCAACCATCTCGCCGCGATCAAGATGATCAAGATGCAAGGCGGCGTGTTCGGCGCGGTGTCCAATTCGGCGTCCTTCGTCGCCCAGTTGCCATGAGGTTCGATCATGAGTGATCGCGGCAAAAGAGCGGTTGGCGTCGAGACGATCGGCATGAGCATGCGTTTCGGCGCCTTCACCGCGCTGGACGACGTCTCCATCAAGGTGCCGGCGGGATCGTTTCATGCGCTGCTTGGCGAAAACGGCGCGGGCAAGTCGACGCTGGTCAAATGCATCATGGGCTTTTATCACCCGACCGCCGGCGACATTCTGGTCGACGGCCGCGAGATCGGGATCGCCGGTCCGAAGGACGCCTCTGCGCTCGGCCTCGGCATGGTCTACCAGCATTTTACCCTGGTCCCGTCGCTGACAGGTGCGGAGAACCTGGTCATTTCCCGCGAAAAGGTGCCGGGGATTATCGACTGGCGCAAGGAGCGCGCCGCACTTGCCCAGTTCATGGAGCGGATGCCGTTCAAGCTGCCGCTCGACGTCAAAGTGGCCGAACTCGCCGCCGGCGAGAAACAGAAGCTCGAAATCATCAAGCAGCTTTATCTCGGCCGCAGTTTTCTGGTGCTGGATGAGCCGACGTCGGTGCTAACCCCCGGCGAGGCGCAGGAAGTGCTGGGCCTCGTGCGCGGCATGACCAAGGCGGGCGATCTCACCGTGCTGATGATCTCGCACAAGTTCCACGAGGTGACGGCGTTTGCCGACGACATCACTGTGCTGCGCAAGGGCAGACTGACAGGAACGGGGAAAGTATCGGATTTGTCTCACAAGCAGATGGCGGCAATGATGATCGGTGACCAGCCGATCGCCGCGCTCGACAGCCGCGCTCCAGTGCCGGTCGGCGCCAGGCAAATCCTGACGGTGAAGGCGCTGAAGGCGCCCGACCGCACCGGCCTGAAAACCATCAATATCGGCGAGCTTGATGTGAAGTCCGGCGAGATCGTCGGTGTCGCCGGCATTTCCGGCAACGGCCAGAAGGAATTTCTAGAAGTCCTTGCCGGGCAGCGTACGCGTGATGCCGGCGACGTTCTGGTGAAGGGATCGCCCTACGGCGCCAGCCGCGCCGAGGCCCGCACGCTCAATGTGCGGTTCATCCCGGAGGAACCGTTGCGCAATGCCTGCGCGCCGCGGATGACGGTTGCCGAAAACATGGCATTCCGGACCTTCGACCTGAACGAGGCCGGCAAGCCGATAAGCTGGATCCGGATGAGCGCCATCAGGGATTATGCGACGCGGCTGGTCGAGCAGTTCAAGGTCAAGACAGCCTCGCTCGCCTCGCCGATTTCGTCACTCTCCGGCGGCAACGTCCAGCGCGCTGTGCTCGCCCGCGAACTGACCGGCGAGGTCGATCTTCTCATCGTGTCGAACCCCTGCTTCGGCCTCGACTTCTCCGCAGTCGCCGAAATCCGAGCCCGTATCATGCGGGCACGCAACGCTGGTGCCGCCGTGCTCTTGATGTCGGAGGACCTCGACGAATTGCTGGAGCTCTCGGACCGCATCTTCGTCATGTCCGACGGCGCGCTGGTCTACGAAACGCCGATCGCACAGGCGAGCGTCCAGACGATCGGCGAGCACATGGCGGGACATCACTGATGGCGGAGATCGACGCGCTGCCGTTTCCGTTTGCCTTCAAGCCTGAGGCGATGGCGCTGGTCGTCATCGACATGCAGCGCGATTTCGCCGAGCCGGGCGGCTTCGGCGCCAGCCTCGGCAATGACGTCGGCCGGGTGGTGGCGATCGTGCCGACGGTCAAAAGGCTGATCCAGGGATTTCGCGCCGCCGGCCTGCCGGTGATCCACACGATGGAGTGCCACAGGTCAGACCTTTCGGACCTGCCGCCGGCCAAGCGAAATCGCGGCAATCCGTCGATCCGAATCGGCGATGTCGGTCCGATGGGCCGCGTGCTGGTCGTCGGCGAGCCGGGAACGGCGATCCTCGACGAGGTGGCCCCGCTGCCTGGCGAAATCGTCATCGAAAAACCCGGCAAGGGCGCGTTCTACGCTACCAGCTTCGGCGAGGACCTGAAGCGGCTCGGCGTGCAGCAGCTCGTCTTCGCCGGAGTTACGACGGAAGTCTGCGTGCAGACGACGATGCGCGAGGCCAACGACCGCGGCTACGAATGCCTGCTGGCGGAGGATGCGACGGAGAGCTATTTTCCGGAGTTCAAGGCGGCCTCACTGGCCATGATCAGGGCGCAGGGCGCGATCGTCGGCTGGACGGCGATGACGGACCAGGTGCTCAAGGGAATTGCCGATGCCTAACATTGCATACCCGGCTCTCATCCATGGGGTCTGGCGTGATCTGGCATTCGAGCATTTTCGCGACGGCATCACGGTGCATTGGCTGCTCAAGGGCGGACCGGCCGAACCCTCCGTCGCGATCCTGAACTATCAGCCCGGCGCCGGCGTGCCGCGCCATCGTCATGTCGCACTGGAAACCATCGTTGTGCTGGAAGGCACCCAGAGCGACGAGACTGGCGACTATCTTCCCGGAAGCGTGATCCTGAACCCGGTCGGGACCGAGCATTCGGTGTGGACGAAAGACGGCTGCGTCGTGCTGATCCAGTGGAATCTGCCGGTGATCATTCTGGACGAGGCCAAATGAGCGACATCCGCTTCGATATCGGCAGCCTGCACACGGCCTATGCCTCCGGCATGTCGGCCGCTACCATTATTGAAATCGTGTTTCAGCGCATAGCGAAAGCGGACGATCCAGGCATCTTCATCCATCTGGCGAGCAGGGCGGACCTGCTCGCCGAAGCCGACGCACTCGGCGGGTTCGATCCCGTGGCAAAGCCGCTGTGGGGTGTACCGTTCGCGGTCAAGGACAACATCGATGTTGCCGGAATGCCGACCACGGCCGGCTGCGCCGAATATGCCTACTTGCCGGCGAAAGACGCCACCGTCGTCGCGCTTCTGAGGGCGGCCGGGGCGCTGGTCGTCGGAAAAACCAATCTCGACCAATTCGCCACCGGCCTCGTCGGCGTGCGCACACCTTATCCGGTCCCCCGAAACGCGATCGATCCGAAACTGGTGCCGGGCGGTTCCTCGTGCGGCTCGGCCGTGGCGACGGCGCACGGCATTGTTTCTTTCGCGCTCGGCACCGATACCGCAGGATCCGGCCGTATTCCCGCCGGCCTCAACAACATCGTCGGGCTG
This sequence comes from Mesorhizobium sp. WSM4829, assembly GCF_055811475.1. NCBI lineage: Bacteria > Pseudomonadati > Pseudomonadota > Alphaproteobacteria > Hyphomicrobiales > Phyllobacteriaceae > Mesorhizobium > Mesorhizobium sp. WSM4829. The sequence goes on from NZ_JBVVQJ010000023.1 coordinate 42,691, forward strand.
AAGCCGACCGTCGGCGCGCTGTCGGCCACCGGCGTGGTGCCGGCCTGCCGCACGCTCGACTGCGTCTCCGTCTTCGCGCTCACCGTCGATGACGCCCATAGCGTCTTCAGGGCCGCGGCGGCCAAAGATGACGTCGATCCTTATTCGCGCGCTATCGCGGCGCCGCCGCTTGGTCCGTGTCCACCCGTGCTGACCGTCGGGGTTCCCGCAACAGCGGACCGGGAATTTTTTGGCGACGCGGCCATGCAAGCGGGATTCGAAACGGCGCTGCGGACGCTGGAACAGCTCGGCTGCCGACTGATCGATATTCCCTTCGGCGATTTCTACGCTACCGCCAACCTGCTCTACGAAGGCGCCTGGGTGGCCGAGCGCTATGCGGCGATCGCGGATTTCATGGACGTGAGCGAGGCAGCCATGCACCCGGTGACGCGCACGATCATCGGCGGCGCACGAAAACTTTCCGCGGCGGATGCTTTCAAAGGCCTCTATGCACTGCAGGCCCACAAGGCCAGGCTCGCGCCTGTCATCGCCTCGGTCGATCTTTTCTGCTTGCCGACGGCGCCGACACACTATTCGCTGGAGACTGTTTTGGCCGATCCGATCGTCTCCAACAGCCGGCTCGGCACCTACACCAACTTCGTCAATCTGCTCGATATGTGCGGCATCGCCGTGCCGACGGGCAAGCGCGACGACGGTCTGCCGATGAGCGTTACCTTGCTTGCTGCCGCCGGCAAGGACGCCCTGACGGCGGCGCTCGCCCGTGATGTCCATCGAGCCAGCGGTCTCGGCCTTGGCGCGACTGGTTGGGCAATGCCTGCCTGCGTCGCCAAGACCCCTGACGTCGATGACGGCATGATCGAGCTCGTGGTCGTCGGCGCGCATTTGTCGGGGATGCCGCTCAATGGCCAGCTCTGCGCGCTTGGCGCGCGATTGAGCAGGGCCGCCAAGACGGTTGCCTCCTATCAGCTCTATGCGCTCGCCGGCCAGTCGGTGCCGAAGCCGGGGCTCGTGCGTGTTGCCGATGGCAACGGGACGTCGATCGATGTCGAGGTTTGGCGGCTTTCGCCAGACGCGTTCGGACGCTTCGTGGCCGCGATCCCGCCGCCGCTCGGCATCGGCACGATCGAGCTCGATGACGGGACATCGGCCAAGGGCTTCCTGGTCGAAACCGCCGGGTTGTCACGAGCGATCGACATTTCGGCCTATGGTGGTTGGCGCAGCTTCGTTGCTAGGCCGGCGGAGCGAGTGGAAAGCGTTCCGGCCGATTGAACGACCGGCCGTTCGCGCCGGCAGCTGACCTCAAATCATAGCGGCATGCTCGGCGAGCCAGCACGCCGAATGCCGTAAGCGATCCGTAGGTGCGCGTGCTCTAAAGTTGCCCTGTGGTTTGGCAGGCGTCAGCACGCGCTTGCGACCGCTGGAGACTTCGCGATGCGAGCAAGCCGTGCAGTTGCCCCAACAGATTCCGTCGGGACTCATCAGACCCGCCGGATGCTGTCGAAGGCCGCGGCGATAGTTCTCAGCCTGTTGCCGAGCTGGGCGTTCGCGGGAGATAAGACTCCCGATTGGCGCCTGAACGCTCGAATCGTTGCCGTCGGGCTGCCCGACGTGGCCGGCGTGCGCGAGGTGGGGCGCTTTCATGTCGGCGGGCCGATACCGGGAAATCCGGAATTTCTTATGGCGACGCGCGAAGGGCGGATGCTCGATCCGCTCAGGGTTCTCGTCGCCGTGGGCAGCAATTTCGGCGCACCAGCCGACGATCCAGCGCTTGAGGTCGGGGCGATCCTGTCCATCGATCCGCGCTCTCGTGGCACCATTGTCGTTCCGCAAGAGCTCACCGGCAACGGCGGAGATGCGAGGGTGCAGCTCTACACGGCGCAGAGCGAACGGTTTCTCAACCGGCGATACAATGCCGGAGCTCGAACCGCGCGCCTCGCAGCCGCATCCGGACCGCGATACATTTCGATCAACAACGCCTTCGGAAGACCCTGGATCGCCAACGCGCCGAACGGATTGGCTGGCGAGGGCAGCGTGAGCGTCATCGACCCCGACGGTGCGCCGCTCGCCAACGCGCCAAGCCGCGAGGCCGGCGGCGTGTTCGCCGGCCGGCATACCGATCGCGAGCAGGCGCCGAAAGCACAGCCCAGCGGCTGGCTTGGCAAGCTGCTGAATTACCAGGCAAGCGGCCAGCTGACATCGGGCGGAATGCAGACGGGCGCGCTCGGAACGGCGTTTCTCGGTCCCTCGCCCGACGGCAGCGGCTTTGCCGTGTTCGCCGCGGTAACCGCCGATGGCGGCGTGGTTCAAATCCACGTCCAGGATGGTGTCGACGGCTTGGCCGGGCCGGGCACGGTCAGCACCGGCCAGGGCACGGTCAGCACCGGCCTGGGCATCAGCGACGATCCCGGCGTCATCGGCCTCGCCTTCAAGTGGAACCCTGACCGAGCTCTCTTCATCGCCGATCCGGGTCGTGATCGGCTGGTGCTGCTTGACCTGGAGGACGACCGGCGGCATTTCACCGTCGCCAGGACCCGCACGATCTTGCTGCCGGAATTCGACCGTCCGGTCGATGTCGCCGCCGCAATCCCCGAGATCGCCAATCCGCAGTTTTCGAGCCATACGACACTCGCCGGCGGGTCCGATCTGTTTGTCGCCAACCGCGGCGACGGTTCACTGCTGCGCGTGAGCCAGGACGGCCGGCTTCTCGCACGCGCGACGATCGAGGTTCCAGGGCTCGGCCCTTTGGGAGCCGATCGCCTTCGCGCGATCGCGACGTCGGCGGACGCACAGCATATCTGGATAACGATTGGCGGCGAGGTTCCGGGATTTCCGGGCCACGAAGGGGCGCTCGTCGAGGTTGGGACCTTCGATGAGCACGGCGCGGCGGCAGCGACGCAGGAGACACGGAGCGCTGCCGCCGACGCCAATCTTGCGGCGCGCGGAAAAAGGTCGTTCCAGACCGATTTCACGCCGCGGATGGGCCTCGGCCCATTGTTCAATGCAACGTCCTGCGTGGCCTGCCATCCCGGCCCCGGCGGCGCGAGCATTGATGAAAGTCATTTTGCGCGCAGGATAGCCCACATGGATCCGGGCTCTGGGCGCACGGTGCCGATCGAACATCCCAACAGTCCGGTCGCCAGACGCCATGCCTTGCGTGATGGCGTGGCGATCGTGTCGGCGGCAATGCCAAGCCAGGCCAATGTGATTTCGCTGCGCATGCCGCTCGCTCTCTACGGCATCGCCGGGATCGACGAGATACCGGACAGCGTCATCGAAGCGCAGGCGATCAGCAAGGGCGACGGCATCAAAGGCCGCGCCCATCATGTCGTCGACTCCCAAGGCGCATCGCGGGTCGGCCGATACGGCTGGAAGGCTGATATAGCCACCCTCGAGGATATGGTGGCGAACGCTTTCGCAAACGAACTCGGTATCACCAGCGCGACGGCCAGCCGCGAGAGGGGCGCGCAGCCGATCGAGCAGGGTTCCGCACAGGTCGACGCGGTCGCCTCCTATCTGCGAGCGCTGCGCCTGCCCGATGGGGAAAAGCCATGAGCCTCGCCCTGACGCTCTCCCATGCGCCGGAAAAAATGCGCCCGGTCCTGCCTGGCGTCATCGTTGCCGCGGCACTCGCCCTTGCAGCCGGCTGGATCGCCGGCGGACTGGGCGAGCCGCTGTCGCGCAACCCGGTCCTGGTCGCCATGCTCTTCGGGCTGCTGATCGGCAGCAGCTTCGCCTGTCCGGACGCCTTGCGCCCGGGACTCGACTTCACCAAGCGCTATCTGCTGCGACTCGCCGTGGTGCTGGTCGGCTTCCGTATCACGACGCGGCTGTTCCTGGATCTGGGGTTCATGCCGCTCGCAGTGGCGGCCATCGAGCTGATCCTGGTGCTGACGCTGCTCTACGCCATCGCGCGCAAGCTGTTCAGGCTCGACGCCGAGATCGCGCTGCTGGTCGCGGTCGGCAGCGCCGTCTGCGGCGCCGCGGCGATCCTCTCGATGGCCGCGCTCGTGCGTGCACGCGACCAGAGCGCCGGCATCGCCATCGCCTTGATCACGCTGAGCGGCACCGTGGCGTTGCTCGCCTATCCGGTCATGTTCCTGGGCGGTTGGCTGCAGCATCTCGACGACCGCCTCTATGGCGTGTTCGTCGGCGCGAGCATTTTCGAGCTGGCGCAGGTCTACGGCGCCTCCTTCGCCATTTCCGACGACGCGCTGAACACTGCCACGCTGGTCAAGCTCAGCAAAGTGCTGATGCTCGTCCCGCTTCTGCTGGCCGCCAGCCTGGTGTTTCGCAGCCGCAACAAGGCGCAAGAGGCCGCACCGATCCCGTTCCCGTGGTTCATCGTCGCGTTCATCGGCGTGGTGATGCTCAATTCGGAGATCACCCTCAATCCGCAACTGCGCCGCGTCATCCTCGATGTCGACCAGTTCCTGTTCCTGATGGTGATGATCGCGCTCGGCATCACCACCCGGGTCGGACGGCTCGGAGAGGCCGGCGGCGCCTGGCGCCTGATCGGCGTCGGTTTCGTCGGGGTGGCTCTGTCGGCGGCCCTGGCCTATGCTGCGCTGATCCCGTTCTCGGCGACCTTCCGGGCGGCATCACCCTCATCGAGCCAAGGCGCGATGCTTGACAGCCATGGCGGACGGCTTTTCGCCTCGATAGGCTGCGCCAAATGCCACGTGCCGGCGCTGGAGGGCAGCAACGGCGAAGTTGAGCTGTACTCCGACCTTTTGCTGCACGACATGGGGCCGGCGCTCGACGACAAGATCGTCCAGGGCGACGCCATTGGCGCCGAATGGCGGACCGCACCACTCGTCGGCATCCGCCTGCGCCATCGCTACCTGCACGACGGCCGCGCGACAACGCTGCGCGATGCCGTCTTCGCCCATGGCGGCACGGCGCAGATCGTGCGCGACCGCTTCTTCGACCTGGACGAGACCGACCGCCAGGCGCTCCTCGATTTCGTGGCGAAGCTATGATGCGGCTTGGTCACGCCACCACCATTTTTGATCGGCCGAACCGCCATGTATGAAGCCGTCATCGCAGAGCTGAACCATCTCGACGGACCCGACCTGCTGGCGCCGCTCGTCAGCGAGGTGTTTTGCGGAAACATAGCGCTTGTGTCATCGTTTGGCGCGGAATCCGCGGTGCTGCTGCACATGGCGGCCTCGATCGACCGTTCGCTCCCCGTTATCACGCTCGACACCGGAAAGCTGTTTTCGGAAACGATCGCCTATCGCGCGCAGCTGACGGCTCTGCTCGGCCTCACCGATCTGCGCGTCGTCACGCCTCAAATGGATATCTTGCGGGCGCTCGACGTCGCTGGATCGCTGCACCGCCGCGATCCTGACCGGTGCTGCCAGATCCGCAAGGTTCTGCCGCTCGAAAATACGCTGACTGGCTTCAAGGCCTGGATTTCCGGTCGCAAGCGATATCATGGCGGGCTTCGCGCGGATGTTCCGACGCTCGAGGAAACTGACGGACGCCTGAAGGTCGATCCGCTTGCCCGCTTCACCCGCCAACAGATCGAGGCCTATCTCGATCGCTATAATCTTCCCCGGCATCCGCTCCTCGAAAAAGGCTACCTCTCGATCGGCTGCGCGCCGTGCACGGTCGCGTGCGGCAGCGCGGACAATCCGCGCGCGGGCCGCTGGAGCGGGCTGTCGAAGATGGAGTGCGGGATTCACCGGTCGCCTATTGCCGCTCGCAATTCGGCCGCATCTGCTGCCTGATTTCGCGGTCGCGCAGGCATCCAGTCGACGCTTGCAGCAGGCCGTTGCCGCTTCATCTGCGAAGCCCCTACGAATTGTCGCACGATTGCGCTACCCTAAGGTCAATCTGGGCGGCGGGACTGTCATCACGGCACGACCCGGCGCTCGATGATTGGTCGAGCGGGAGCCCCGATGACCGCCCTAGACGCCATTGACGCCGATGCGAGGCGCCCGCCCTCGGGCACAGGCCGGATCGCCAAGCTGGCGGCGCCGCACAGCGCCAGGATATTGAGGCGGAACCGCGTTCTCGAAGCGATCGGTCAAAAATCGCGTTCGAGTGTCTGCTGGGTGGCTGCGCCGGCCGGCTACGGCAAGACGACGGCGGTCATCGACTACCTCGAAAGCGTCGCGGCACCGCATGTGTGGTTCCGCATCGACGAGGGCGACCAGGATATCGCGCGCTTCTTTCAATATCTGGCGCAGTCACTCGCCTCACCCGCGGTTGGAAACCTGCCGGTGTTCGGCGTCGAGTATGCCGAGCAGCCGAAGGAATTCGCCAGGCGCTTCTTCAGAGCCTACTTCGCGCGGTTGAAGCCCGGCACCATTCTGGTCCTCGACGATTTGCAGGACGCCGACACGCCCGAGTTCCGGGCGGTGCTTTCGGTGATGTTCCGTGAACTTCCTGACACGGTCCGCTGCATCTGCGTCTCGCGCACGCTGCCTCAGCAGGAACTGGGCGACCTCGTTCTCAAGGGCCAGATGGCCATCGTCGACAGGTTGGCGCTCGAATTCTCAACAGCGGAAGCGCGCGATTTCGTCAAGCTGCGTTCGAAGAACGGCGCCATTTCAATTGACGTCGAAGCGGCGCGCGGCTGGGCGATCGGGCTGGTTCTCCTCGCCGATCACAGCTCGGCAGTCGAACCTAACGACACGAACGAAACGGTTTTCGGCGGACCGAATGCACTGTCGGATGTTCTCGGCCGCCATTTCTTCCTTTCCCTCCCTGCCGCCGACCAGGACATGCTGCTGAAGCTGAACCTGCTGCCCGAGATCAGCTCCGAGCTGGCGGACGTGATGATAGGGTCGGACGAAGCGGGCAAGCTGCTCGACAGGCTCTACAGGCGGCAGTTGCTGGTCACGCGCTTGGAAAACAGCCGCGACACCTTTTACCTACACGATCTTTTGCGGGACTTTCTTGACCGGCGCTTCGCACAGCACGTGGTCAAGGAAGAGCAGCAATCGCTTAGGCGAAAGGCGGCGAAGGTCCTTGCGGAGGCCGGTCGTCCTGACGAAGCAATACACCTCGCGTTGCAGGCAGAGGACTGGGACCAAGCGAGCGAGCTGATATTGAGCCGCGCGGAGGCCGTGCTGGCGCAAGGAGGCCGGGCGACCTTCATCGAATGGTGCGGCCGGTTGCCGGAAGCGTTCATGAACGGCTGGCATTTCTATTGGCTGGGCGTGGCCCACATGCCGGACGACGCTGCGGCGGAGCGCTGGCTGTCGAGAGCATGGCAAGCATTTGGTGAGGCCGACGATCTGCGCGGTCTATGTCTCACCGTGTCGCGCGCCGTCTTGGTCAAGACGGCCAGTTGGCGCACCTACGAAGGCCTTTCCATGTGGACCCGCCGGGCGTTCGAGCTGATCGAACGCGGCCTCCCGGAACTGCCTCCCGAGGAAGCGATGCTGGTGCGCATTGGCATGATGCGGGCGCTGAACTTCGGCGACGACTACTACCGCAGCAGCCCAGCCGGACAAGCACTGGAAGCTGAACTCCTTGAGCGCTTGACCAGGAACCCCGGGCACGATCCGAGCGGATTGCGATTGCTTGCGAGCGAAACGCTGATCGATCTTTCGGTATCCACCATGCGCGCCGATCTGTTCACCAAGGCCGTCGACAGCGTTGTTGAGGACTTGAGTGACAAGCAGGTGCTGCCTTGGATCCTCGGCATGTGGCTGGTCGCCTTTGGCGCGGAGAGTGGTCGTTATTTTCCCTACAAGAGAAGGAATTTTCCCTATCCGTCGGCCGAAGCCGCGTTGCGGGAGGCGATCGCGATTGGCGAGCGCGAGTCGCTCAAGGGTGTGGAGTTCGGTGGCCTGTATCATCTTCAGATGCAGATGAAGTTCCGCAACGATTTTGCGGAGTTCCACCAAGTGGTCGGGCGACTGGCCGAGATCGCCGATAGCCGCTTCACCACACAGGTCGCCGTCGTCGCCGATTGCCACGCCGCGCTTCATGCCAGGCAAGGCGATTTCGCAGCTGCCTATGAGGATTGCGAGCGCTTCATGGCGGCCATTGAGGCCGCCAATGAGCCGATGATCGAGCGCTGGCCGCACTATATCACGAAGTTCCAGGTGCTGTTGGCGGACAGGAAGCCTCGCGAAGCCGCTGCGCTTCTCAGCGACCTGCTGCCGCGGCTGGATGGCGGCGCTCGCAAACGGACCGAGATATGCATTCTTGCAGCGGCCGCGCTGGAGAGCCTGTGGGACCAGGGTCCACGCTACGGCGATCGGCTGAAGGTCTTCATGGAGGCGCTGCGCGACATCAGCTGGCCAATGGTGCTCCTCAGCGTTCCGGACCTGCTCGCCGAACTGCTTGGCGATGCGCTTGAGCGCGGCATCGAGCCCCAGCTTTGCCGGTCGCTTATCCGGGAACGCCGATTGGACGCGCCGCAACGGCGGCCCACCGCCTGGCCATGGCCGCTCAAGGTCCACGTCCTCGGAGGCTTTTGGGTCGAACTCGATGGAAACCCTCTTAATCTCGGCGCCAAGCCACCGACGAAGGCTCTCGACATCCTGCGGGTGCTGGCGATCTCGAAAGACAACACCTGTTCGCTGGAGACCGTTCAGGACTGGCTGTGGCCCGACCTCGACGGCGACCAGGCGCGGGCGGCATGCGAGCAGGCGCTGCATCGGCTGCGCAAGCTGCTTGGGCGGATCGACCTCATCGTCCAGCGCGAAGGCAGGCTTCGCCTCGCATCGGACAAGGTCTGGGTCGACCTCGCCGACTGGGATGCACGGCTCAAATCCGTGACGACAGCCAATGGCGAGGCGGCCGAGCTGCGACCGGAAGCGGAAGCGCTGTTCCTCGCATTCCCCGGTCCGCTGTTTCTGCACGAGCGATCCAGCTTCTGGTCGCACGCCGCCGCAGAAAAAGTGCGTCGCGATCTGATCGATCTCTCATTGCGGATCGGCCAGCGGCTGGAGACAACCGGCAACGTCGAGGAAGCGCGCTCGGTCTATCTGAGGGCGTTGGACCTCTATCCGGATGCCGGACCCGCCTGCAAGGCGCTGATCAGGGAGCGGCTGTCGCGCCGCGATTTCGAAGGCGCGGTCGACGACTATGCACGCTACGAACGGGCGCTGCGTGCCGCCGGCGAAGCGGCGCCCGCTGCGGAATTACGCGCCTTGGTCGAACCCTATCTTATGCGGCACACGCGCTGAAGACGGTTTCTTGCGCTGTCTTGGCGAAACACCGGGCTATCGTCGCTCTGGCAGCCACCCCTCACGCTCCGAGCAGGATGTTTGCCAGGAGAAGGGCTGCCAGAATCAGAACGAGGCCGGCGATCGCGTCCATCCGCTGGCTGCGCGTCAGCCCCCGCCGTTGCCGCTTCATCTGCGAAGCCCCTACGAATTGTCGCAGGATTGCGCTACCCTAAGGTCAATCTGGGCTGCGGGACGGTCATCATGGCACGACCCGACGCTCGATATTGGTCGAGCGGGAGCCCCGATGACCGCCCTAGACGCCATTGACGCCGATGCAAGGCGCCCGCTCCCGGGCACAGGCCGGATCGCCAAGCTGGCGGCGCCGCGCAGCGCCAGGATATTGAGGCGGAACCGCGTTCTCGAAGCGATCGGTCAAAAATCGCGTTCGAGCGTATGCTGGGTGGCCGCGCCGGCCGGCTACGGCAAGACGACGGCGGTAATCGACTACCTCGAAAGCGTCGCGGCACCGCATGTTTGGTTCCGCATCGACGAGGGCGACCAGGATATCGCGCGCTTCTTTCAATATCTGGCGCAGTCGCTCGCCTCACCCGCGGTTGGAAACCTGCCGGTGTTCGGCGTCGAATATGCCGAGCAGCCGAAGGAGTTCGCCAGGCGCTTCTTCAGAGCCTATTTCGCGCGGCTGAAGCCCGGCACCATTCTGGTCCTCGACGATTTGCAGGACGCCGACACGCCCGAATTCCGGGCGGTGCTTTCGGTGATGTTCCGTGAACTTCCTGACACGGTCCGCTGCATCTGCGTCTCGCGCACGCTGCCTCAGGAGGAACTGGGCGACCTCGTTCTCAAGGGCCAGATGGCCATCGTAGACAGGTTGGCGCTCGAATTCTCGACAGCGGAAGCGCGCGATTTCGTCAAGCTGCGGTCGAGGAACGGCGCCGTTCCAGTCGATGTCGAAGCGGCGCGCGGCTGGGCGATCGGGCTGGTTCTCCTCGCCGATCACGGCTCGGTGGTCGGCCCTGATGACACGACCGGGACAGCACCCGGCGGGCAGAATGCGCTGTCGGACGTTCTCGGCCGCCATTTCTTCCTTTCCCTCCCCGCCTCCGACCAGGACATGCTGCTGAAACTCAATCTGCTGCCCGAAATCAGCGCCGAACTGGCGGACGTGATGATCGGATCGAGCGAAGCGGGCAAGCTGCTCGACAGGCTCTACCGGCGGCAATTGCTGGTCACGCGAACGGAAAACAGCCGCGACGTTTTCCACCTGCACGACCTCTTGCGGGATTTCCTCGACCGACGCTTCGCGCAGCGTGTGACGGCAGAAGAGCAGAAGTCGCTCAAACAAAGGGCGGCAAAGGTGCTCGCCGACGCTGGTCGTCATGACGAAGCCATACACCTCGCCTTGCAGGCAGAGGACTGGGACCAGGCGAGCGGACTCATGCTGAGCCGGGCGGAGACCGTTTTGGCGCAGGGACATCGAACGACCTTCATCGAATGGGCCGGCCGGTTGCCGGAAGCATTCATGAACGGCTGGCATTTCTATTGGCTGGGCGTGGCCCACATGCCGAACGACGCCGCGGCAGAGCACTGGCTGTCGAAGGCATGGCATGCCTTTGGCGAGGCCGACGATCAGCGCGGGCTTTGTCTTGCGGTGTCGCGCGCGGTTCTGGTCAAGACGGACAGTTGGCGCACCTATGAGGGTCTTTCGGTCTGGACCCGCCGGGCGTTCGAAATCATCGAGCGCGGCCTGCCGGAGCTGCCTTCCGAGGAAGCGATGCTGGTGCGCATCGGCATGGTGCGGGCGCTGAACTTCGGCGACGACTACTACCGCAACAGCCCGGCCGGACAAGCGCTGGAAACGGAACTGCTGGAGCGGCTGACCCGGAATCCCGAGCACGACCCAAGCGGATTGCGTCTGCTCGCCAGCGAAACGCTGATCGAGCATTCGGTATCGACCATGCGGGCGGATCTGTTCACCAAGGCTGTCGACAGCATTGTCGAGGATTTGACCGACAAGGAGGTGCTGCCTTGGGTGCTCGGCATGTGGCTGGTTGAGTTTGGCGCCAAGAGCGGCCGTTACTTCCCGTATAAGAGACGGGGTTTTCCCTACCCGTCGGCCGAAGCGGCGTTGCGGGAGGCGATCGCCATCGGTGAGCGCGAGTCGCTCAAGGGTGTGGAGTTCGGTGGCCTGTATCATCTTCAGATGCAGATGAAGTTCCGCAACGACTTTGCCGAGCTCGACCAGGTGGTTGAGCGCCTGGCCGAGATCGCCGACAGCCGTTTCAGCACACAGGTCGCCATCGTCGCCAATTGCTATGCCGCGCTTCATGCCAGGCAAGGCGATTTCGCAGCTGCCTATGAGGATTGCGAGCGCTTCATGGCGGCGAGCGAGGCCGCCAACGAGCCGATGGTCGAGCGCTGGGCGCACTGCATCACGAAGTTCCAGGTGCTGCTCGCCGACAGGAAGCCACGCGAAGCCGCAGCGCTACTCAGCGACCTGCTGCCGCGGCTGGATGGCGGCGCCCGCAAGCGAACCGAAATGTGCATTCTTGCAGCGGCCGCGCTGGAGAGTCTGTGGGAGCAGGATCCGCACTATGGCGACCGGCTGAAGCTCTTCATGGAGGCGCTCCGCGACATCAGCTGGCCAATGGTGCTCCTCAGCGTTCCGGACCTGCTCGCCGACCTGCTTGGCGATGCGCTTGAGCGCGGCTTCGAGCCCAAGCTTTGCCGGTCGCTGATCCGGGAACGCCGATTGGACGCGCCGCAGCGGCGGCCCGCGGCCTGGCCATGGCCGCTCAAGGTCCACGTCCTCGGAGGCTTTCGGCTCGAACTCGATGGAAACCCTCTTAATCTTGGCACCAAGTCACCGACGAAGGCTCTCGACATCCTGCGGGTACTGGCGATCTCGAAAGACAACACCTGCTCCCTGGAGACCCTTCAGGACTGGCTGTGGCCCGACCTCGACGGCGACCAGGCGCGGGCGGCATGCGAGCAGGCGCTGCATCGGCTGCGCAAGCTGCTTGGGCGGATCGACCTCATCGTCCAGCGCGAAGGCAGGCTTCGCCTCGCATCGGACAAGGTCTGGGTCGACCTCGCCGACTGGGATGCACGGCTCAAATCCGTGACGACAGCCAATGGCGAGGCGGCCGGGCTGCGACCGGAAGCGGAAGCGCTGTTCCTCGCATTCCCCGGTCCGCTGTTTTTGCACGAGCGAGCCAGCTTCTGGTCGCTCGCCGCCGCAGAAAAAGTGCGTCGCGATCTGATCGATCTTGGATTGCGGATCGGCCAGCGGCTGGAGACAACCGGCAACGTCCAGGAAGCGCGCTCGGTCTATTTGAGGGCGTTGGACCTCTATCCGGATGCCGGCCCCGTCTGCAAGGCGCAGATCAGGGAGCGGCTGTCGCGCGGTGATTTCGAAGGCGCGGTCGACGACTATGCACGCTACGAACGGGCGCTGCTCGCCGCCGGCGAAGCGGAACCCGCTGCGGAAATACGCGCCTTAGTCGAACCCTATCTTGTGCGGCACACGCGCTGAAGACGGTGTCATGCGCTGCCTGGCGAAACACCGGGCTATCGTCGGTCTGGCAGCCCCCCCAATCTCCGAGCAGGGTGTTTGCTAAGGGCTGCCAGGTTCAGAACGAGGCCAGCGATCGCGTCCATCCTCTCGCTGCGCGTCAGCCCGGCCTGGATAGCACGAGGTGATGGAGCCGAGGGAAATGACAGGTCGCGAGGCAGGACAGCGCGCTTTCGACCGCGGCACACGGATCGTTTTGTTCAGCCAGGTCGTGCTGCACGCACCCAATCGAGTCGTGCGGCGGGGACAAGGCCGTAATTGTAAAAATTGATACCGTCGACGTCCGGCGCCAGCGCCGGCTTCACCTTGGCGGCGAGGATTTCAGGGCCCGCCATTTCCGGATAGAAGAGCCGGTAGCCGACGCCGAGGAATTTCTCTGCCCCGAGCGCGGTGCGGCCAGCCGCCATAAGGCCCGTCACGTCGCCGGCCTGCATGTCGTAGGCACAAAGGATCGCCCCGTCGCAAACCTTGCCGAGCGCTGCCAGATCGCAGCCGCCGAGCCAGCCGTCTCGCAGGTCGATGACGAGGACACGGGTCCCCGGATCGGCAACCTCGCGCAGTTCGGCGACAAGACTGGTCACCGGCTCGAACCGCCACAACAGATAGGCGTGGAGATGCGGCCAGGGCAAAAAGGTGTCGAGGCCACTTGCGGGAAATTCTGGAAAGCGCCGTTCAGGCACCGCGCGCTCGCACGCCTCGGCAATCCACTGCTTGACGAGGTCACGCGCCGCCTGGCCTTCGATGCCGGCACAAGCGGCGCGGGCGAGGCAGGACGGACAGAAGCACAGCGACAGAAGAAAGTCGTCTTCCGGCGTCAGCCCGACACCATCCTTCTCATGATGGTATTCATGGGCAAAGCCCATGAAGGACGGGCTTTCAAGTTCGATTCTGTCCGGCTTATAAGTGTGCGTAAGGTCGGCGACGAGCGCGCGGACATAAGCGCGCGCATCCGGATGCGACGGGCACAGATTGTAATAATTGGGATCGCCAAAGGCGTTGCGGGTGACGGCCTGCGGATAAAGCATGCCGAGGCGGGTATTGTGCAGGCAGACCGTCCAGCACGACACCTGGAGGCCGCCTGCCTCGCGCCGTTGGATAAGTTCGGCCAGAACGTCGCCACCTTCCGTGATCATTTCGGCCACCTTCGGCTGGATCACGAGATCGGCCCATCGGGCGGCGGTTGGCTTGAAGTAGATCGTGCCGTCCTCCGGGAAATAGGCTTTGCGGCGTGGGCTGCGCGGCTGCAGGAAGCGACCGGCATGATAGGAGGTCGCGAGACTGATCATGTTGAGCCTGGCGCGCTCGACGAGATCGCGTTCGACTGTCTCCAAGCCCAGATCCTGGACATCCCAGGGGTAGGTCCACATCGAAAGCTGCATGAAATATCCTCAGTTTTCTGCAATGGCGCCGTGAGCAAACGCCGGTTGGTTTCCCTGTCAGCCTTCCACCGGTTCGGCGATCTGCAAAAGGCAATCTCCTGCCTCGCACATCGTGTGCAGCCGGCGCGAAAGTACGATACCGCTTTCGGCGAAATGCAGGGCCTCCTCGGCCAGATCGAGCCGCTCGAGGTCGTGATACCAGCCGGCCAATTGTCCGGCGCTCACGCCGTCGCCGAGCCTGACGGCGGGTTCGAACCAGCCGCGGCGGGTGGCGTAGAGGCCCTGACTGTGCCGGGAAAGCGAGAGCAATCGCGTCGGCGCCGAAGGCTTCGACTCCGGCGCGAGAACCGGCGCCTCGACCACGCCGGTGGCGACCATCAGACTGTCGATCGCGCGAGCGGTAATCGCCATCGTATCGACTGTGGCAGTGCCGCCGCCGCCGAACTCGCCGCTGACGCCGATGGCACCGGCCCGGCGGGCTGCGCCCATCGAGGTTGGCGAGGCCTGACCATTGTTGGCCACGAACCCGTACGGCATGCCGAGCGCCCGCATCAGCTCCACCCCGCGCCCATGCCTGTCGGGATCGGTATTGCGCTCGATGAGCGCCGTGGGAAGATGCTCCATCGAGGTGCCGCCCGAATGAATATCGAAGATGACGTCGTGGCGGGGAAACAGTCCCGTCTCCAGGAAATTGGCAAGCCGGCTTGTCGGCGCGCCCGACGGATCGCCGGGAAAGGCGCGGTTGAGATTGCCGCCATCGAGCGGCGAACAGCGTTTGGCGGCCATGACCGCCGGTGCGTTCGCCATCGGCAGGACGGTGACGCGGCCCTTGAGCCGCTTGGGATCGAGCCGGCGGATCAGCTTTGCCAGCGACAGCTCGCCCTCATATTCGTCACCGTGATTGCCGGCCATCAGAAGCAGCGACGGGCCTTCACCGTTGCGTATGAGGCAGATCGGGACCTTGACCTGGAAATAGGGCGAACGGTCTATCGAGAACGGAATGCTGAGATAACCTGATGTCTTGCCGTCCCGGTCGAAGTCGAGCGTATGGGTGAGGCCGGTGTGCATGGCGGCAACTCAGGCGGCGGCGATCGCGGTGACCTCGATGCGGAGGTCGGGATCGGCGAGACGCGCCTCGACGCAGGCCCGCGCCGGCAGGCGTTGAGGATCCACCCAGGCATCGTAGACGCTGTTCATGGCGTCGAAGTCGCCGATCTGCGGCAGGAAGACGTTGACCGCCACAAGCTTTGACTTGCTGCTGCCGGCCTCGACCAAAAGCGCCTCGATCTTTGAGAGCACATCGCTGGTCTGGTCTTCGATGCCGGCCTTGCGATTGTCGGCTACCTGGCCTGCGATGTGGACGAGGCCGCCATAGACGACCGCCTGCGACATGCGGGAGCCGGACTGGAAATACTTGATCATATCGGATCCTTTCGAGGTTTCTTTGGGGCCGCCGCAAGCTCCGGTCAGCCGAAATAGGTGGGAAAGGCGTGGCGGACATGCCCGGCCGCGTCGACGCCGAAGATCACGCGATAGCGATCGAGGCAGGTGCAGGGATGGGAGATGCCGAATTCAACGACGTCGCCAACGGCAATGTCGTCGCCCGGCGCGATTGTCAGGAAGGCGTGCTGGTCGTTGAGCTTGAAGACCTCGGCGCGTGGTATCGGCAGCGGCTTCCCGGCCCGGAAGACCGCGAGCACCATCGGAAAGTCCTGATCGAACGACACGTCGCGCATGCCCATGCCGCATATCGCAAGGCCGGCCTCCGGCCGCGACAGCACCTCGGCCCACAGGCGCAAAGCCGGACGAAACGAATTTCGTGCGGAGGCACCGATCCCGCCGACCGCAAAACCCTTGCGGGCATCGAGTGCAACAAGCGAGCGGTCATAGATGCCATGGTCGTGGAAGAAGATGGCGCCGCTGCGCAACACCAGCGTCGCATTGCTGTCCCTGGAAACGGTGGGCGAAAGTGCTGCGACCACTTTGTCGAAGAACACCGAGCCGCCGGCCGTGACGATCAGTGGCGCATCGCGGCCGACGCGGGCGCGCAGCCGCAGGAACATGTCGGCGGTCATCGCCAGCAGAGCCGAGATCGCCGCATCAGTGCGGCCAGGATCGGGTTGCGCCGCGGCACCTTCGTAGGCTGCGACGCCGGCGATCAGCAGCCGTCCGCCGGCCGCATCAACTGCATCGGCGATCGCCTCGGCTTGCGTCGTGGTCCGCGCGCCTGCCCTCCCCGCACCGAGGTCGACGATCACGCGCAACGGCGGCAGCGTCGCATTGGCCCGCCAGGCTTCGGCAAGCGCATTCACGGCAGCGATCGAGTCGGCGAAGACGAAGAGCTCGACGCCTGGCCAAGCGCCAACCAGCGCCGCGAGCCGGTTCGCACCGCCTGATCCACCAACCTCGTTGGCGATGATCAGCCGTGTGAGGCCGGCCCTGAGCATCACTGCGGCCTGACTAATATCCGCGACGGTCGTGCTCCATGCTCCGGCTTCTACCAACGATCGAGCAAGGTCTGGCGCCATCGGGGTTTTGGCATGCGGCGCGATCATCGCGCCCTGTTCGCGCGCGTAGCGCAGAAACAGATCACTATTGGCGATGAAGGCCTCCTCGTCGAGGGTCAACACCGGCAACGACATGCGCCCGTCAGCCGGATGCCAGCGCTCAGATGCGACAAGGCTGCTGTCCAGCCCGAAGGTGCCGGGCGGCACGCCGCGGATGCGATCGTCGAGCAGGAAATTTTCAGGGGTCGCGAGCGACAGTACGGGTGAGTTTTCGGTCATCCGATGCTAGTCCTTTCGCCTTCGCAGGATGAAGTCCGGTTCGATTTTCGATGCCGGCCACAGCATGAGAGAGATGCGTGCCAAAGCCTTACTCCGGACCGATCATCGATGCCCACCATCATCTTTGGGATCTCGGCCTCGGCCGCCATCCCTGGCTCGCCACAACGGCTGGCGAACGCGGCGGCCTGGGCGAGCTGGGCCCCTTGCGGCGAAACTATCTTCCTGAGGATTATTTGCGCGACGCCAGCCGGCACAATGTCGTCGCCGCCGTCCATGTCGAGGCCGGTTGGGCCGGGGATGACTGCGTCGGCGAAACGCGGTGGCTTGAAACGCTCGACAAGTCGCGGGGCGTGGCCGCCCGCTACGTCGTTCACGTCCCGCTGGCGAACCGCCAAGCGCCGGCGCTGGTCGAGGCGCAGGCGGCATTCGACCGTGTCGTCGGCGTGCGCGACATACTGAGCTGGGATCCCGATCCCGCCCGCCGTTTCGCTGCCCGTGATGACATCATGGACGACCCAGCCTGGCGCGCCGGCCTGGCGCTGCTTGCCGGCCACCGGCTGGTTTTCGACCTGATGGTGTTTCCGCGCCAGCTCGCCGGTGCAGCGCGCCTTGCAGCGGCCTATCCGAACCAGCAGTTCGTTCTCAACCACTGCGGCAGCCCGATCGATCGCGACGCCGACGGAATGCGGGCGTGGCGCGAAGGGGTTCGGCGTTTGTCCCAGTGTGACAACGTCGCCATCAAGATATCGGATCTGGTCGCCTACGATCATGACTGGACGCTCGACAGCCTGAAGCCGGTTGTCATGCATTGCATCGACTGTTTCGGCACGCGGCGAGCGATGTTCGGCAGTGACTTCCCGGTGGCCGGTCTGCACGCGTCGTTCGATGCAGTATATGACAGCTTCAAGGCCATTGCCGGGGAGCTTTCCGCAGACGAGCAGACGGCGCTGTTCTTCGGCAACGCAAGGCGCATCTACCGGCTTGACGATATGTCATCGGCGGGCCTGCTCCCTGCCTGAGAGAAGCAGCAGCCCCAGGATCAGCGAACCGAACAGGATGCTGCGCCAGCCCGGCGATGCGTTGACGACGGTGATCAGAGCCGTGATCGTGACCAGCAGGATGGCGCCGGGGATGGTGCCGGCATAGGTGCCGAGCCCGCCGAGGATCGAGGTGCCGCCGAGCACGACGGCCGCAATCGAGGCGAGCAGATAGGGATCGCCGATCCCGACATAGCCTTGCCCGTTCATGCCGAGCACCAGCACGCCCGCAAGCCCTGAATTGAAGCCGCTGATGCCGTAGACCGCCAGCGTCGTCGAGGTTACTGGAACCCCCGACAGTGCCGCGGCGAGCGGATTGGCGCCCATGGCGAAGAGCCGTGCGCCAAAGGATGTGGCATGCATTGCGGCCAGAACGATCACGGAGACGGCCACCCACAAGAGCACACCTGCGGGAATACCGGCCGGCCGCGCATTGCCGAGCCAGCGGACCAGCGGGTTTTCGGCGGTCACGGCGCTGCCGCCGGCGATGATGATCAGCAGACCCTGCAGGAATGTCGCCATGGCCAGGGTCATGATCATCGGATGGACGCGCAACAGCGCCACGCCCAGCCCGTTCACCAGACCGATTGTCGTCGTCAACGCAAGGACGGCAAGGACGGCGGTTAGCCCGGTCGGATCCCCCTGCCACGACAGCAGCGGCAGGCTGACGGCGCTCACTGTGACGATAGCCGCGACGGAAAGGTCGATGCCACCGGCAATCACCACGAAGGTCTGGCCCGCCGCAACCAGGCCAATTACCGCGGCCAGTTCGACCAGATAGCGCAAATGGCCATAGGCGCCGAAGCCACGCGAAACGAAGCTCGCGACGATCCACACCGCGGCAACGATGGCAACGGTGAGAAAAGGCCGGCTGCGCAGGATTGTCAGGGCGCGCCTGCCGCCTGCGCTCTCTTTCCATGCTGTCATTGCTGCACCTTGCGGAATTGCGGGGTGGCGACCGCCCCGATGATGATGAGGCCTTGTGCGACATACTGGGCGACCGGCGTGAAGCCGAGGAAGAACATCACACTGATCATCAGGCTGAGCAGCAGGCTGCCGGCAAGAGCGCCGCGCATCGTGCCTTGACCGCCGAGGAAGCCGATGCCGCCGAGCACGGCGGCGGCGATGGAATTCAGCGTGAAGGCCGTGCCGATGACCGGATCACCCGAACCCGTTTGCGCGGCAACGAACAGACCGGCGCCTGTGCAAAGCAGGCCACTGATCGCGTAAGCCGCTATCCGTGCGCCATCGACCGGCACGCCGGAGCGATAGGCGCCGACGGGATTCTCGCCGGCAGCATAGAGGCTCAAACCAAGCGGCGTGGCGAGATAGAGCTTCCACAGAAGGACTATGAGCATCAGCAGCACGAAGGCTGCGGGCGTGTTGCCGGCAAGCAGGTCCGACAGCCATTCCGGAATGGCGCCGCCGGGTCTCGGCAGGATGAGCAGCGCAGCACCGCCGATGATGAAGGAGCCGGCGAGCGTCACCACGATCGCCGGCAACCGAAGTTTCACGACAATGAACCCGGTTGCGGCACCGATGCCGACACCGGTCAGCGCCACCGCAGCGGCACCGCCGGCTACGCCCAGCGGCCCGGTCATCGTCGTCGCGGCGATCACCGCGCCCAGGCTGACCATTGCGCCGATCGCCAGGCTGATGCCACCAGTGAGCATGAGGATCGCCTGGGCCATGGCGACCAGCGCCAGCGGAAACCAGCTCTGGGTGAATTTGGCGAAGCCGGAAGCGGTCAAGAGGCCAGGAAAGAGGAAGCCATAGGCGATGAGGAACGCCATAACCACGGCGAACAGGCTGCGCACGCCGACATTGCGGCGCAGTTGAACCGGCCAGTAGAGAGCGCCGGCTTGCCCTGAGGGAGCCACCGTATTCACGCCGCCACCTTTCGCTGTTCGGCGCCCATCGCGGCGGAAACGATCGCTTCCTCGCTCAGCGCGCCGCGCTCGAGCATGGCAACGATGTGACCCTCCCGGACCACCGCGACGCGGTCGCAAAGGTGCACCAGTTCGGGTGTGTCGGAACTGAGCAGCACGACCGCCTTGCCGGCGGCGGCGAAGTTGCGAAGCATCATGTAGATTTCGCGCTTGGTCTCGACATCGACGCCGCGCGTCGGGTCATTGAGGAGAAGCACAAGCGGGTCGTGCGGCATCCATTTCGCCAGCGCGACCTTCTGCTGGTTGCCGCCCGAGAGGGCCTGCGCCGGCCGGTCGAGGTCGCCCTTGATACCAAGCTGGGCAGCGAGACCTCTTGCCGTCTCGCGCTCGGCACGGCGGCTGCGCAGCTTCAGCGCCGGCAGTCTTGCGAAAGCGGGCAGCATCATGTTGGTGATGATGGAATGGATCAGGTGCAGGCCCTCGCGCTTGCGGTCGGCCGGGACATAGGCGAGGCCAAGCGCGTTGGCTTTCGGCACACCGCTGGGCAAACCCGAAGCCCCCTTAACGATCGCGGATGCCGTCCTGGCCGGAATGGCACCGTAGAGGCCGAGCAGCAAATCTTCCTGCCCTTGCCCGACCAGGCCTCCGATGCCAAGCACCTCACCCGTCCTGATGTCGAGATCGACGTCGCGCATCAGGCCGGCCGAAAAATTGCGAACCGAAATGGCGTTGGCAGCCGATGCCGAAGGCTGCCAATGCGGAAAGAGGTCGCCGGGGTCGCGCCCGACCATCAGCCGTACCAGTCCACTGGCGTCGGTTCCTTCCAGGGTGCGGTCCGCCGTGCAGGTGCCGTCCTTCAGGACGGTGACGTGCTGGCACAGCGCCATGACTTCGTTCAGCCGGTGCGAAATGTAGAGAATGGCGATGCCCTCGCCGCGCAGCCTCTCCAACAGGTCCGTCAGGACTTTCGTTTCGGTTGCCGAAAGCGACGAAGTGGGTTCGTCGAGAATGAGCACGCGCGGCCGGCGGTAAAGCGCCTTGGCGATCTCCACCATCTGCCGGCGGCCAAGCGACAATTGTCCGACCGGCATCGAGAGCGGTTCGTGAAGTCCGACAAGATCGCATGCTGCCCTGGCCCGCACTGCGAGTTCGGGATAGTCGAGCAAACCGAACCGGCGCGGATAGGCGCCAAGGCCGATGTTCTCGGCGATGGAGAGGCTGGCCGTCAGGCTGAGTTCCTGCTGGACGACGGCAATCCCTGCCTGTTGCGCATAGGCAGGGCTCATGCGCGACACCGGGCGCCCATCGACCTCGATCGCCCCGCCGTCCGGGCGCAAGGCACCGGACAAAAGGTTGATCAGCGTCGACTTTCCGGCGCCGTTCTCGCCGAGCAGCGCATGCACGCGGCCCGGCTGGAGAGCGATGGAAACATCGCGCAGGACGGGATTGCCGAAGAAGGACTTCGACACCCTCCGCGCGGCAAGAAGCGGAGCCGTGGCCAGCACTTTCTGCGACCTTTCAGGCTTATTGCTCAGCCAGAAGTTTCTTGAACAACTCCTCGTCGTAGGGCGAATAGATATAGCCGTCGGCCGGAAAGTCGGCCGCCCGTGCGAGGTACTGATCGATATTGGAATTGTCGATCACCGGCAGCGGGATCTTGACAAAAGCCGGCACATCCTTGCCTTCCAGCGCCTGGACGGCGGTGTAGGTGGCGAAAGCGCCGAGCCAGTTCGGCTGCATGGTTGCCCAGCTCTTGAGGCCCTTTTCCTTCCAGAGTTCGAGGAATTGGCGGGCATTCTCGCCGGTGATCGGCACTTGTTCGCGGCCCTGCTTGTCGAGGGCGAGCACCGCGCCCGCCGACAAGGCGCCGCCGAGCGACAGTATCCCGTCGATCTCGGGATTGGCGAACAGCAGGCTGGTGACGGCTTCCTGTGCAGGCGCGACATTGTAGGGTGTATTGGTCTCGGCAAGGACCGTCACGTCAGGATGGGCCTTGAGCGCCGCGTCAGCGCCTTTGCGCCGATCGTCGCTGACCGAAACGCCGGCCGGGCCGTTGAGGATGAGGATCTTGCCCTTGCCGCCGATCGCGTCGATCAGGAACTTGGCCGCCTGATCGCCCCACTGGGCGGAATCGGTGTTGACCTTGGCGGTCACCTGGTCGGTGTCGACGAGGCTGTCGAAGTTGATGATGGCGATGCCCTTGGCGCAGGCATCCGCCAGCACACGCGCCGGCGCGGTCGACGAGCCGGCAATCAGGATAATGGCGTCAACGTCGGAATCGATCATCGACTGGATCTGCTGGATCTGGACGTTTGCGTCGCCCTGGGCGTCGGTTACGACAAGCTTGTCGACCAGCCCCTGCTTCTTCAGGGTCTCGACCTCGGCTTCGATCGTGCCCTGTGTCTGCTTCATCCAGGTCGGCACTGAATAAATGTTGGCCCAGCCGATCGTGTACGGCGCCTTGCGGTCGCCCTTGATGCATTTGGCGGCCGCATTGGCCTGCGAACCGGTGCCGAGGCTTAGTAGGAGACCGAGGCAAAGGGCGCTGGCGGATGCGAAAAACGATGATTTCGTCATGATTGTTCCCTTCTGAGGTTATGCCTGGACGTGCGGGGTCCGGACGAGAAAACCCGCCGGTTGCCGCATCCGGAAACCGCCTGTTTTTCTCGTCAGAACGTTCTGCGCCTGGCTCGTTATTGTCTGATATTTCAGACAACGGGTCTGTATATCAGACAAATGGGATGCTAGACTGAGCCTTGACATCTTTCAAGCGTCTTGAGACGAGGGCCGAATTGATTTTTACGCGGATGCGGCCGACATGAGCGATGGAGCTACTGGTCTGATCGAAACGGAAGCTGGCGCCGAGCCGCGCAATGGCGAACGCCGCCGCGGCATCGACCGCGTCATCATGCTGCTGGAAGCGCTTTTGCGGCACCGCGCGCCGATGCGCGTCGGCGACATCGCCAAGATGATCGGCGCACCGCGTTCGACCACTTACGAAATCGTCAACAGCCTGCTCGAAGCCGAAATGCTCGAAAACGTCGGGACGGAAGGCTACGTCTATTTCGGTCGGGCTATGCATCTGTTCGGCTGGGCCTACTCGCATCACAACGCCCACTACCGGCGCATTATCGAGACGCTGGACAAGATGGCGGCGGAAACCGGCGAGACCGTGCAGTTGTGCGGCCTGCGCGGGAACAAATACATCGTTCTCGATTGCCGTGATTCTTCCGGCCCGTTCCGGATTTCAAGCGATGTCGGGGTCGAGGTGCCGATCCCGTGGACGGCGTCCGGGCGGCTCCTGCTCGGCCATATGAGCGAGGAAGAGCTGAAGGACTTCATCCCGCCTGGCGACTACAAGCTGCCCGACGGCCGCGTCATTGCGCCAGCCGAATTCTTCAGCGATGTCGCCTTGGCCCGCCGGCAAGGTTTCAGCGAGACCGTCGCCCTCGCCGACCGCTTCACGTGGTGCATGGCCGCGCCCATCCGCGATAGCTACGGCGCCATCAACAAGACTCTTTGCTTCGTGTTGCCGGTCGACACACCGGAAGCGCGGCGCAGCGAATTGCTTGCCCTGCTGTGCGAACGCGCCCGTGGATTGTCGTTGGCGGGAAGCTAACGCATTTCGCCCAAAAGTGCGCAGCGGTTTTGGGATGACGACATGCATAAAAACAAAGAACTTAAAGCGCGTCGCGTGAATTCCTTATGACGCGCTTTTTGAAGAATCGGCTCTGGCGCCTTCGCCAAGGGAGCGCGGAAAAAAATGGCCGGGCTCGAATACGGCCCGGCCAAAAGAAGGTTTACACCTTCAGAGGGGAACACCGTTCAGCGGATGGGAGGAAACCGCCGAACGGTGTTACCTGTTTGAGCTTGTTTGAGCGGGTTGGCGACGAACAAAATTCCAAAAGCCGGCGGGATAGCGAAAATTCCTGTTCTATGTGCTCTGACCACTTCAGACGGGTGACGCCCTTGTCTCAACCCTTGTCTCTGGCAGATCGGCATAGTGCCGGCGCGCCACGTCAGGATGCGAGCGCAGGCGACTTTTCAGCACGTTGGTGCCGACGTCGCGAAACAGCGGATTGTCCGGATCGCTCGCCGGTCCGCGCGCCTCGGCAGCCAGTTCTTCAGGCAGGGTCAGCAGCGGGATCGTCGCATCGAGCCGGGCGCTGAAGAAAAACGGAACGGAAATCCGCTCGACACCGGCCGGCGGCGTCACGACACGGTGAACCGTTGCCCTGAGATAGCCGTTCGATGCCAGTTCGAGGAGTTCGCCGATGTTGAGCACCAGCGTTCCGGGGATCGGATCCACATTCACCCAGCTTCCGTCATATTCGACCTGCAGCCCCTTGTTGTCGTCCTGAAGCAGGAGCGTCAGGAAACCGCCGTCCTTGTGTGCGCCGACGCCCTGGTCGCCGCCGGTTGTGTCGCGTCCGGGATAGCGCACGATCTTCATGCGATGGTTGGGCTCACCGCTATAGATCGGATCGAAAGCATCCTCGGCCTGGTCGAGCGACAGCGCGAAGGCCTTCAGCAGGCGGACTGCCACCGCCGTCGCCCTGGTCTGCCATGCCAGCAGTGCCGGCTTGAGTTGCGGCAGGGCCGAAGGCCATTGGTTCGGCCCTTGCAGACGCGTCCAGGCAGGAATGCCCGGCCCCTTTGGTATGGGTCGACGCTCGACGCCGATGTCGAGCTGTTCGCGCCAATCGGCCTTGCCCCTGGTCAGTTCGCCACCGGTGCGCGTGTAGCCGCGGAATTGCGGGGACTTGACCATTTCTATGGCCAGCTTGTCGGCTTCCGGCAAGGCAAAGAACCGCCGCGAGGCGTCGAGCACCTCGTCGATCTCCACAGCCGAAATTCCATGGCCGCTAAGATAGAAGAAGCCGACATCGCGGGCCGCCGTGCGCAGATCGAACAGAAAGGTCCGACGCTCCGACGCGCCCTGTTCGAGACGGCTGAGATCGAGCACGGGTACAATCCTGGCCATGGTCAACCTCCTCCTGCCTCGGGCTTGGATCAGGCTTTTACGGTGACACGCAGGTTGTTGCGATCAAAGCAACGCTCGATCCAATCTCGATGCCATTGGCGGAAAGTCAGCGCTGCGTTTGGCGGCCGGCAGGCAAATAACGTCCGAACGGCTGTTCCATGGCACACTCACGGCCAGGCGCTGCAATGTCATTGCATTAAGAGTTCTGCGGTCTCAGGTTCGCCCTCTCTTCATGAATTCGGCTCGATTGCGAACGCTCAGATCACACGACACGGCGACGACGCGCCATAGCCGCTTTCAGCCATCAGCGTGTTGACAAAATATTTTGTCAATACGAAAATGAGTATGCTTGAGCTTTGGCGGCCGCATCGGCTCGTAGTGGCGTCGTACCGCACCCGGCCCCGACTGTGAGGACGCCAAACCCTGAAAGGAGTTCCCATGCCGATCAAGAAAGATGAAACCGGAAAGCGTTGGGTCGAGATGGAGTTCATCACGCCCGGCACACCCGAGCAGGTGTGGCGGGCCATTGCGACGGGTCCCGGC
Source organism: Mesorhizobium sp. WSM4829 (assembly GCF_055811475.1). Taxonomy (NCBI): domain Bacteria; kingdom Pseudomonadati; phylum Pseudomonadota; class Alphaproteobacteria; order Hyphomicrobiales; family Phyllobacteriaceae; genus Mesorhizobium; species Mesorhizobium sp. WSM4829. The sequence goes on from NZ_JBVVQJ010000023.1 coordinate 68,035, forward strand.
AACACTGCCTGGTTCACAAAAACCACGATCGACGAGCATGTCGGCGGCAGGCTTCATTTCGACTTCGGTCCCAATGGCGCGTCCACCGGCGAAGTGACGATTTGGGAGCCGCCGTTCCGTTTCGGCTATGTCGAACGCGACTGGAGCGAAGGCGCGCCGCCTGTCGCAACGGAGATCACCGTGACCAGCCGGTCGGGTGATCGTTGCGTCGTCCGCATGGTCCATTCGCTGTTTGCCTCGACCGACGATTGGGATGATCAGTTGGAAGGGTTCGAGAGCGGCTGGCCCGGCTTTTTCGAGGTGCTGCGCATTTACCTTTCGCACTTCGCTGGCGAAAACGCCGCCAGCTTCAGCGTCATGGCCAGCACGAAGGCCGACCAACTCTCGATTTGGAGGCAACTTACCGAGACGCTCGGACTGGCCGGCGCAAATGTCGGCGAGCAGCGGAATGGCCCGCAGCAGCCGGAGAGACTATCTGGCATAGTCGAACGCGTGCGGCAGGACGACAAGCAGCGCTTCATCGCGCTGCGCCTGACTGCGCCTGCTCCCGGCATTGCCCTGATCGGAACCTATGATATCGATGGCAGCGCAAATGCCAGCATGGCCCTGTATCTTTATGGCGACGACGCCGAGCAGCGCGCCGCCGAGGGCGAGCCCAAGTGGCGGAACTGGTTTGGCGAAACTTTCAAGCATCCGGGCTGACGGATGCTACTGGATCGGCCGGCCAGAAGGTCGGCCGCCCGGGCAGCGCCCAACCATGGCGCATATGCATGCATAGGAGAGTGTGATGAAGGTCGCCAGGTGGGGCAACAGCCTCGCCATCCGTCTTCCCGCCGTTGTGGTCGAGGCCCTCGAACTCAGGGAAGGCGATGAGATTGAGATCCATGTCGCCGATGCCCGAGAACCCGGCGTCGCGCGCAAACCTGCGCGCGAGGAATTGCTGAAGCGGCTTCGCGCCTTCCGCGGCCGCCTTCCCGCCGATTTCAAGTTCGACCGGGATGAGGCGAATGCCCTCTAGCTTCTTCGACCGCAATTCGGCTGTCGGAACGATACTGCTGTGAAGCGTCGCCCCGGTCCGGTGACAGGACGCGTCAGTCGTGGAGTTCCCTCGAGATCGCCGGGCCGACTGAAAAATCGCTGAATGTGACTTCGAAACCTTCGCGTTGCGGCGAACAGCACATCATGCCGACCTCGACTGTTTTCGAGGGCGGGAAGTATGCGAGCCGCACCGGCTTCCAGCGATGGTCGGAGGCATCGCGATACTGAACGCGGATTGTCTCGGCATGGCGGGTCAGCCTGATCCTGACTCCGTCCGGACCGGCCTGGATGCTGACCAACGACCAGTCGGAAGCATCATTGGTGACGACGACGGAAAAATAGGCGAGCCCGTCGGTGAACTCGATGCCGGCCTTGACCCAATGCGTCTCGCTCAGCCGGACCATCAAACCGGCCTGATCATAGAGCACCTTGTAGTCCCCCTTGACGGTGACCTCGGCGCTGAAATCGCCCTCGACCTGCCGGTAGAGGAAGTGGCCATTGTCACGCCAGAAGTCATAAAAAGTCTCGCGCCAGAAATCGGTTTCCTTGCCGGTCCGAACATGCACGGTGCTGTCGCCGAAGGCATGATGCGGTGGCGGGTTGAGCCAAGTCAGTTCTGCAGGCTGAGATGTCATCGACTTGTTCGCCTCGCCGGTTCGTGTTGCGTCATCCGCCTCTCATCCGACGAGGCGGATTTGTCTCTTTTACGCGCTCATTTCGGCGCTTGGTAAAGCTCGGACGCGGCCTCTCTCAGCGCGCGCCGGCTCTCCGGCCTGAAATACATCATGTGGCCGCCTTCCAGCAGCTCGAGGCGGATAGGCGTTGCGCCGGGAAGCGAAGGAACCTGGCCGACAAGATAGCGTGACACCAGATAGGGCGTCACCAGGTCGGTGTAGCCGTTGACGATCAAAACGCCGAGGCCGGGATTTAGCGCGCGCGCCTGCTGAAGGTCATCCATCACGCCGGTATAGCCCTGACGCGTCGGGCTCGTCCCGTAATCCCAATTTCCGCTGATTTCACGGTTGAGAAGCCGATAGCTTAGATCGGTACGGAATTTCAGTTCCTCCCTGACATAGCTGACAAAGGCGGAAGTGAGCGCCGGCACGCTTCGGTCGAGCACCGGATCAGGGCCGCTGGGCCTTGGACTTTCCGGGGCAACGTCTGCCGTTTCGATCGTGCCGTCATAGACGCTGAGAACATTGCCCCTTGCCCGCGCAAACTCCTTGGCGAAGAGCGCGGTGGGAATGCGTGCAAAGTTTCGTTTCACGAGTTCGAGCGGCAGGCCGGTGATTTCAGCAACGCGCGGGCTCGCCAGACGCCCGCCCTGTTCGAGCCCGCTGGCAAGCGCGACGAGATAGTCGCCAAGCGCATAGCGTTCGACATCGGCCAACCGCTCCCGCAGTTCGGAACCGGTGACGCTTTGGCTGCGCAGGCGCACCGCCGCCAGCGACGGCAGCTCAAGCGCCCAGTGAAGCGGCTGGAACTCGTCGGGCCGCACCAGCGTGAATTCGAGCGCCGGCGAGATGAGCACGATGCCGCGAGGGCTGATGCCGATATCATCCTGGAGCGTTTTGGCAAGCAGTGCCGCCCGAAACCCGCCATAGCTTTCGCCGGCAAGAAACACCGGCGACGCTGTGCGGCCCGCCTGTGCCAGATAGAGCCGGATGAAGGCGCCCATCGCGGCGGCGTCCTGATTGACGCCCCAGAAGCTGCGTGCCTCGGTGCCGGATGCTTCGCGGCTGTAACCGGTTCCGACGGGATCGACAAAGACCAGGTCGGTCATGTCGAGCCAGGTGTTCGGGTTGTCCAAAAGCCGCTGCGGCGGTGGGAGAAAACTTCCATCGGCCGCTGTCGCCATCACGCGTGGACCAAGCGCGCCAAGATGCAGATAGGCGGAAGCCGCTCCGGGACCACCGTTGAATACGAAAGTGATCGGGCGGCGGGGATCAGGTTCCCGGCTTGGCTCGGGACGCAGCGTGTAGGCGACATGAAAGATTTCCGCGGTGACGTCGCCCTTGCCGGATAGCAACGACAGCGTGCCGGCCCTTGCCTGATAGTTGAGCGTGCGTCCCGCGATCACGATCGAATGATCTGAGACCTGGGGCGGCGGGAGCAGCGACAGAACGCCGCCCGAAGGCGACGGCCGTTCGGCCACTTGCGCATAGCCGGCTGGAAGGCCGCCGACCAGCAGCAGCATAGCAAGGGTGATTTCTAGGAGCTTGGTACGCATGGCGACTCCGCAGCGGAACGACTGCAAGCTACCATGCTGATGGCTCAGCCGAAATCACAGGACCGTGCACGCCCTCGTTGCTGGAAGGAGACCAAGGCTTTCAACGCACGATCTTCACGCACATCGGCGTGCCGATATCGATAAACCGCCCGGTGTCGGCCAGCCGACCCGTGGCCGCATCGCGTGCAAGAATCGAGATGCGGTCGGCGTTCTGGTTGGCCGAGAAGAGATGGCGACCTGAGGGCGTCAGTGCCAGATTGCGCGGCGTAGCGCCCCCGCACGGCGCATGGTCGACCAGCGCAAGCGTGCCCGTCTGCTGGTCGACAGAAAACACCACGACACTGTCATGGCCGCGGTTGGAGCCATAGAGGAAGCGGCCGTCGGGCGATATCTGGATGTCGGCGCAATGATTGCCGTCGCGCACCGCGGCCGGTACGGCCGGCTTCGTGTCGATCTCGGTGAGCCTGCCTGACGCTTCGTCCAGTGCAAGCGAGACGACCGTCGAATCCAGTTCGTTCATGACGAATACGAAGCGCCCGCCAGGATGCAGCGCCACGTGACGTGGCCCGGCGCCGGGCGCAAGCGCCGACTCCGCCAGTCTGGTCAGGCCGCCGTCGGGCCCGATGCGGTACGAGACAAGCCGATCGATGCCGAGATCGGCGACCATCGTCACGCCACCGGCAATCGTCTCGGTGACGCTGTGGGCATGGGGACGTTCCTGACGAGTTGCGTCGGGACCAGTTCCGCTATGGGCGACGCTCGACAACGGCGCGGTCAAGCCGCCATCGTCGCGCAGTCCGTAGACGACGAGCGAGCGATCGGGACCGCCTTCGCCCATGCCGTAATTGGCGACCAGGAGCTTCGTCCCGTCGCGCGTGACGGTGTTGTGCGCCGTGATGCTGCCAAGCGTCGGCTGCTTGTTGATGTAGGAAAGCGTGCCGGTTTGCCTGTCGAAATGGTAGGCCGAGACCACACCTTCGCGCCAGGTGAACACTTCGGAGTTGGCATAGACATGTGACCCGTCCGGCGTCACCGACAGGAAGGTCGGATTGTCGACGTCTCCCGTCTCGGCCAGTTTCCTCGTCTCCAGCGTCTCTTCGTCGAAACTGTAGACGCTGAGCCCGACGCCGCGCGCGCCCTGAAAATACGGCGCCTCGCGGTTGAGGCTGCCGACGAAGACCAGACAGGCGTCCTGCATCGAAATCCCCTTTTTCCGTCGGCACCCAGCCGCAGCGGATCGCGGCAAAATTTCGCCTGTTCACGCTTGAAACACAATCCCATATGTGAAAATGCTATTTACTAAAGAACATTGACGCGGGGACCAATCGTGCAATCCAATCTCGACACGAAACCCGATACAAGGAGATGGGGCTGATCCGCGCCCTATGAAGTCCAAGAGTGAAGGAGAGCTCGTGCTTTATTGCCAGCTCCTGCAGACGGTGAAGTGCCGGAATCCGGCCGATTTCGCCGGCAAGACGGAGACATAGGCGATGGCTGCCATCACCGAATTGCCGCTGACCGGGCTCGTCGTCGTCGATATGAGCCAGTTCCTGTCCGGGCCTTACTGCTCGCTGCGGCTGCTCGACCTTGGCGCCCGCGTCATCAAGATCGAGCGCCCCGATGGCGGTGACCTGTCGCGCCGGCTCTATCTCAGCGACACCGAGATCGGCGGCGATTCCACCATCTTCCACGCCATCAACCGGGCCAAGGAAAGCTTTGCCATCGACCTCAAGGACGCGGCCGATCTGGCGTCGCTGCGCGGCCTGCTGGCCAAGGCCGACGTACTGATCCAGAATTTCCGGCCCGGCGTCATCGAGCGCCTTGGCCTTGACTACGAGGCGGTGCGCAAGATCAATCCACGCCTGGTCTATGCCTCGATCAGCGGCTATGGCGAGGAGGGCCCCTGGGTCAAGCGTCCCGGGCAGGATCTGCTGGCGCAGGCGCGTTCCGGCGTGATGTGGCTGAACGGCGACGAGGACCAGGGACCGGTGCCGTTCGGCCTGGCGATCGCCGACATGCTGGCGGGCGCCGCCGCCGCGCAAGGCATCCTTGCCGCACTGGTGCGGCGCGGCGTGTCCGACACCGGCAGCCATGTCGAGACCAGCCTGCTCGAAGCGCTGGTCGACTTCCAGTTCGAGGTGCTGACCACGCATCTCAATGACGGACGCCGCCTGCCACGGCGATCGGCGTTCCGCAGCGCCCATGCCTATCTGTCGGCGCCTTACGGCGTCTATCCGGCCAAGGACGGCTATCTGGCGATTGCCATGACGCCGATCCCGAAGCTGGCCGACCTTTTGGCACTCGAACAGCTTGCGCCCTATCGCGATCAGCCGTCGACCTGGTTCACCGCTCGCGACGAGATCAAGGCGATCATTGCGCAAAAAATCGCGACGAAGACGGTCGACGAATGGCTTGCCATCCTCGATCCCGCCGACATCTGGTGCGCCAGGGTGCTGACCTGGCCGGAAATGATGGCCAGCGAAGGTTTTCAGGTGCTCGACATGCTGCAGACCGTGACGCGCGAGGATGACGTCTCGATCCTCACCACGCGTTCGCCGCTCAGGGTCGATGGCGTCCGCGCCAAGGTCGAGCGGGCGGCGCCGCGGATCGGCGAGCACAGCGCAAAGATCCGCGAAGAATTCGGGCTGTGAGCGACGTGACGCTCAAAGGCATGACCTGGAGCCATCCGCGCGGCTACGACCCGATGGTCGCCTGTTCGGGACTGTGGAAGCAGCAGACCGGCGTCACCATCGAATGGGACAAGCGCTCGCTGCAGGATTTCGAATCGTTTCCGGTCGAGGACCTGGCCCGTGCCTATGATTTGATCGTCATCGATCATCCGCATGTCGGCCAGATCACCGCCGAGACTTGTCTGGCCCCGCTCGACGTTGTGGGGCGTGAAGAGGAACGCGCGGCACTGGCGGCAGGCAGCGTCGGCCAGTCGTATCCTAGCTACAACTGGCAAGGCCGGCAGTGGGCGTTTCCGATCGACACGGCCAGCCAGGTGCAGGCGTGGCGGCCGGACATGCTTTCCGCCGCGCCGGCGAACTGGGCCGAGATGCTCGACCTAGCGCGGCAAGGCCGCGTGTTGCTGCCGCTCAGGCCGCCGCATTCGCTGATGGTGTTCTACACGCTTGCCGGCAATCTCGGCAGGCCCGCCGTCGAAGAGCCTGGCGACGACATAAACCCTGACATCGGCGGCCGCGTTTTCGAGATGATGCGCGAGATCGCGGCTCTCGTCGATCCGGCCTGCCTTGGCATGGACCCGATCGGCGTCCTGGAGAAGATGGCCAGCTCCGGCACGCGGATCGCCTGCGCGCCGCTGATCTACGGCTACGTTTCCTATGCCATCGCCGGATTCCGCAGCAGACGCCTTGCCTTCGCCGACATTCCGCCTGCCGGCGACGCCAGTGTAGTCGGGTCGGCGCTCGGCGGAACCGGCATTGCCGTGTCGGCCTTTTCGAAGGCCACGCAAGAGGCCATCGACTTTGCCTATTGGATCGCCAGCGGCGAGGTGCAGCGCGGCCCTTATGCGTCGGCCGGCGGCCAGCCCGGCCATGCCGCAGCCTGGGACGATGCCGCCGTCAACGCAGCCGCCGGCAATTTCTACAAGGACACCCGCGCCACGCTCGAGAGGGCCTGGGTCAGGCCACGCCACGATGGCTACATGGCCTTCCAGCAGGCGGCCTCCGATCGTATCAATCTCGGCCTGACCGAAAGGCACGATGCCGGCCGCGTCGTCGCCGATCTCAACCGCCTGTTTGTGAAGAGTCTCCGGCACCCGGCGCTGAGATGAGGCAGAGTTCGCTAACTTCTCACAAATTCCAAAGCCGCTTCGCATTGGCGGAGAGCAGCTTTTGCCGTTCATCGATGCTTGCTCCGGCAAGCAGCGCATGTGTCGCCGCAATCCAGGCCGCGAGCCCGCCGCCAAGCGTGCAGACCGGCCAGTCGCTGCCCCACACGACCCGGTCCCAGCCAAAGCATTGGATGGTGTGCTCGACATAGGAACGCAGCGTTTCGACTGTCCAGGATCCAGCGTCCGCATAAGCGACCACACCGGAAATTTTGCCGACGACGTTCGGTCGCCGCGCGATCTCCGCCATATGCTCGCGCCAGGGATGCTCACTGCTGCCCTTGATGTCGGGCACGCCGCAATGGTCGAGCACGAACTGCACGTCCGGCGCGAGGTCGGCAAGCGCAATCGCCTTGCGGATCTGATGCGGCAGGACGACGAGGTCGAAGGTCAGTTTGGTGCCGGCAAGCCGCTTGATGTTTTCGCGAAACAGCGCGCCTTCCGAAAGCTCGTCCGGCACGACGTGGAGCACACGGCGAAAACCCCTGACGAAAGGATCGGCGCGCTGGCGCTCGAGATAGGCGGCAAAGCCCGGCTCTTCCGGACGGCAGGAGGCTATTGCCCCGCGCAGCAAGCTGTCCTTCTGGTGTGACAGCGCCTTTACGTGACTGGTCTCAGCCTCGATATCGGCTGGATCGACATCGACCTCCATGTGCAACGCGCCCTCTATGCCGGCGCGGCGAGCCTGGACTGCATATTCGTCGTAGGGGAAATCGCGGTTTAGTGCCGGCACGCCGGAGAGCCAAGGATAGCGCAGCGCCGACTGGTCGATCAGATGCAGATGGGTATCGAAGATCATAACGGCGCGCTCCTCTGCATTTCCCGATCAGGAAATTCTTCGTTCAAACAAGACTCTGTTTCACCTGCCTAGCCTCGGCACCCGCCAGTTGCGACAGCTTTTCGGCCGCTGCCAGCAACAGTTCTATGGTCCTCGTAATGTCGGGCGCCCTGGGTGCGTTGATCAGGGTTATGTAGGGGATCGACAGCGCGGCGATCGCCCTACCGTCCGAGCCAAGCACGGGTGCCGACAGGTTGAACACACCGGCGGTCTGCATCGATGCCATCATTTCATAGCCGCGTTGTCGGATCTGGTCGAGACGGGCAAAGAAGTCCGGCGATTGAGGCGGCTTGTGGGCGCTGCGCAGATGTTCGGAGATCATCATCCGCCGCTCTTCCGGCGAGCGGAACGCCAGCAGCACATGTCCGGAGCCGGTGTCGAACAGGCTGACATGGGCGCCGACGCGAATCGAGATGCCCCAATAGTCCGGCGCCTCCTGCTGGGCGATCACCACGGCAGAACCGCGGTCGAAGACGACAAGCTGGTTTGACTGCTGCGAGGTCTCGGCAAGTTCGCGCATCAGCGGCGTCGCATAGGAAACCAGCCGCCGCACCGGCGCGTGCAGCTGCGCCAGGCCAAACAGCTTGAGCGTCAGCGAATAGCGGTCGCCATCCAGCCGCGTGACGTAGCCGCGCCGCACCAGCCGGTCCAGCATGCGGTAGAACTCGTTGGGGCTGCGGTCGAGCTTTTTGGCGATTTCCGCCTGCGTCAAGCCGCCATCGACGCCGGCCAGAAGCTCAAGGATGTCGAGCCCCTTGTCGAGCGCCGGCGCGCGATAGCGGTCATCGTCCTCGTCCTCCGCCATAGTCACTCCCCGTGGTCAGCATCCGAAGGACCATCGGCTTGGTGATTGTGTAAATTATTTGTTTGTATGTAAATAGTGGGCAGATCACCGCCGGTGCAACGCAACGCATCGCGGCATTCATAACGACGATAGTGAAACAGGAGCCGGAAATGCAGCGGATGGCAATGGTGCTCGGCCTCAAGCCGGAAAAGGTCACCGAATATGTGCGGCTTCACGCAGCCGTCTGGCCTGAAGTGCTGGCGATGATTTCCGCCTGCAACATCAGGAACTATTCGATCTATCTCAAGGAGCCGGAGCACCTCTTGTTCAGCACTTTCGAGTATCACGGCACCGACTATGCCGCCGACATGGCGAAGATGGCCGCCGATCCCAAGACGCAGGAATGGTGGGCGCTGTGCATGCCTTGCCAGGAGCCGCTGCCGACCCGCAAGGAGGGCGAATGGTGGGCATCGATGGACGAAGTCTTCCATCATGACTGATGGCGTTTTCGACCCAGCCTCGCTCTCCCAGTCCTGGGCGAAGCCATCGAAGCCGCGGCCGATCGTGATTTTCGGCGCCGGCTCGATCGTCGGCGACGCGCATTTCCCGGCCTATCGGAAAGCCGGCTTTCCGGTCGCCGGGCTTTTCGATCCAGACCACGCCAAGGCGGAAAAACTCGCGGCCAACTGGGGCGTCACCGCTTACCGGTCGATCGAGGAGGCTGCGTCAATCGACGGCGTCATCTTCGACCTGGCGACGCCGCCGGCTCATCATGCCGGTGTGCTCAGGGCGCTGCCCGACGGCGCCGTAGCGCTGATCCAGAAGCCGATGGGCAGCAACCTCAGCGAGGCCAGCGAGATCCTCGAAATCTGCCGCGCCAAAAATCTGAAAGCGGCGGCGAATTTCCAGCTTCGCTTCGCGCCGATGATGCTGGCGCTGAAGGATGCGATCGCCAGGGGCGGGCTGGGCGACGTCGTCGACTTCGACGCCTGGCTGGCGCTGGCGACACCCTGGCAGCTGTGGGAATTCCTGCTGAAGGCGCCGCGCGTCGAGATCGCCATGCACTCGATCCATTATCTCGACCTGATCCGGCAATTGCTCGGCGATCCCAAGGGGATTCACGCCAGGACGCTCGGTCATCCCGGCCACAAGGTCGCGCAAACCCGCACCAGCGCGATCCTCGACTATGGCGACACAGTGCGCTGTGCGCTGTCGATCAATCATGATCATAAATTTGGCCGAAAACACCAGGCCTGCGAGTTCCGCATCTGCGGAACCGAGGGCGCCGCCTATCTCAAGCTCGGGCTCAACCTCGACTATCCGCGCGGCGAGCCCGATATCCTTGAAATCTATCCGAAGGGCGGCTCAGACTGGGTCACGGTGCCGCTCGTCGGCGAATGGTTTCCGGACGCCTTTGTCGGCCGCATGGCCAATGTCCAACGCCACGCATCAGGCGAAGACGCCGAGCTTGTCAGTTCCGTCGAGGACGCCTGGAGCACAATGGCGCTGGTCGAAGCTGCCTACCAATCGAGCGCGGCGCCGGCAACACCGATCGCGGCGAGGCCCTGACATGGAGCAGACTGTCTATTTCGAGGATTACCAGATCGGCTCGTCGCGCATGACCAGCGGGCGCACCATCACCGAGACCGACTTCGTCGTGCATGCCGGCCATACCGGCGATTTCTTTCCCCACCACATGGACGCCGAGTTCATGAAGACGACGCCGTTCGGCCAGCGCATCGCCCATGGCACGCTGGTCTTCTCGGTCGGCGTCGGACTGACAGCAAGCGTCATCAACCCGGTCGCCTTCTCTTATGGCTATGACAGGCTGCGCTTCATCAAGCCGGTGTTCATCGGCGATACGATCAAGACCCGCACCACCATCTCGGCCAAGCAAGACGACCCGAAGCGGCCGGAGTCAGGTCGCGTCATCGAGCGTTGCGAGGTGATCAACCAGCATGGCGATGTGGTCCTGGTTGCCGACCACATCTACATCGTCGAGCGCCGCGACAAGCCCAACAGCGCTTAAGGGCTCCAGCGATTCGGTCCGCCGCATTGATGACCGCTCCCGGCGGACGGTTCGTCAAAGCGGAAAGCGCGCCCGCGAGGGCCGCTTCGGTTACTTGCTCGTCGGGTCGACCGGGGTTTTGGAGCCTCGCCTGGGTCGGCGGATGGCTCTCACCTTGCCGCTGTTTCCACCGCCGCAGAAGAACTGATCGCCACCATCGGACTCGAGCCCCGACACGCCTGTTCCGGGCGGCATATCAAGCTTCTCCAGGACCTTTCCGGTTTCAGGATCTATCCGCCTGACGTCGCTCTCGTCACCTTCCCAGGTGCCGTGCCAGAGTTCGCCGTCGATCCAGGTGACCCCTGTGACGATACGGTTGGAATCGATTGTGCGAAGAACTGCCCCTGTCTGGGGGTCGATCTGATGGATTTTGCGACCGCGATTCTGCCCCACCCAAAGTGAGCCTTCGGCCCAGGCGAGTCCGGAGTCGCCGCCGCCACCTGGCGCCGGAATCGTGGCGAGCACGCGGCCAGTGTTGGGATCGATCTTCTGAATGCGATCTTCGGCGATCTGGAACAGGTGCTGGCCGTCGAAGGCCGTTCCTGCGTGCGCGGCGACATCGATCGCGCGCACCACATTGCCGCTCGCAGGATCCAAGGCGTTCAGCCTGTCTCCTGACGCAAACCAGACCTGCTGACCGTCGAATGTAACCCCAGCCACCTGGTCGACACCCGGAAAGGGTCCATATTCGCGGAGGACTTCAGCTGCAGATCGTTTCATGCTTCTCCTCCAGGCTCAGATCTGTTGAATTGTCCATGACACTAGTAACCCGACAGTGAGCCGGGGAGTAACAAGATTGTCGGGAATCCCGGCACCGGCGGGGTCATCCAACGGCGCGCTCGCCCGCGGCCGAAGGACTGCACCTTGCCTGCTGCCGCAAGCTGCTCGAGCGAGCGCTGCACGGTGCGCGAGCTGGCTCCGAGCGCAATTGCGAGCGCCGAGCTCGACCACGACTCGCCGTCGGCGAGGAAGGCGAGCACCGCTGCATGCGGCTCGTCGGCGGGCGGCGCCAGCACCACGACATCGCGTGGGCGGCGCGGCTTAAGCGCAAAGCCTCGCTTGGTCGCGCTCACATCCGCCAGTGACCGCAACTCCACCCGAAGCCGACCGACTTCGACCCGCAACCGGGCGCGATGCGATTCATCGGCGTGCTTGCCGCCGAAGGCGCGTGCGACGAGCGTGCTCCGCGGCACGTCTGCGGGCCAGGCTTCGCCCAGCGCACGCGCAAGCGCGAACAGGACCGGGCGCGTCGCCAGCGAGACGATCATGCCGGCGTCCCGCACGATATTGCGGCAGGCGTCGACGACGAGTGCCCCCGACGCCAGCAGCGCTTCGACCTCCTCGAGCAGGAGCGGGCGCTCAACCCCGCGCGCGATCAGCCGCGCCGCGGGCGTGTTCATCACCAGGGATGCGCCTTCAACCTCGGCCGTCAGCGCTGGAATGTCCGCCTGGCCCGCCGCGTGCGCGGCCCGCCCGAGCGCAGCGCGCGCGGCCTTGGTCCGGAGGCGGCGTATCGCGATCCCCGCAATCACCAGCTCGTGGGCGGCCCTCGACGCGGGTGGGAGGGTTGTCGGGTCGAAGCCAGCCAGCCTGCTCTCGGCCTCATCGAGGCGTCCGATCAGGAGCAGGCGCCGCGCTTCGAGATTGCGCGCATGCGCGGCATTGACGTGGTCGCCGTGCTTTTCAAGCGTCGACCGCGCGGCGTCCAGTGCCTTCGCCGGCCAGGGGGGGGGGGGGCGGGCCCGCGCCGGCCGGGCGGGGGCGGCGCCCCCCCCCCCCCCCGGCCCCCGCGCGGGGGGGGCGGCCGCGCCCCCCGCCGCGGTGTGGTGGGG
>NZ_JBVVQJ010000023.1:80687-113107 GCF_055811475.1 Mesorhizobium sp. WSM4829
CCGCGCTGCTTTATTGCGCCCAGGCGGGGCTTGCCCGGGGCCGCGGTGTTTTCCCCGCGCCCCCCGCGCGGCGCCCCGCCCCTCCCCGGCCCCCCCGACACCGCGCGAGACGAGCGCGATCTCGGCTTCGGCGACGACGCACCTCGCGCGGGCCACTGCCTCTTTCGGACCGAAGGCGCGCGCAGCACTTTTGAGGAGAGCCTTTGCGCGAACGAGATCGCCGAGCTGCGCCATTGCAATGCCGCGCAGCGCAAGCGCAGGCGCATCGTCACGCAGGGCGACCCGCTTCAAAGCGCCAAGAGGATCACCCGTCGCAAGGGCGCGCGCCGCAGCGGTGATCAGCGAGTCCATCGGAATCCCGTCACACTTGTCACTCTCACCTTTCGATGTCCGGTCCTAATCTATCTCAGCACCAACAACCAGCGCGCCGTAAGAAGAAGATGCAACGAGGCAGGCCATAGACATAGAGGACAGAACATAGAGGAGAAGAACGATGCCGACACACAGGACCGGGACACGTGAGGAGTGGCTGGCAGCGCGGATTGATCTGCTCAAGGCAGAGAAGGAGCTCACGCGACAAAGCGACGAGGTGGCGCGGCGGCGGCAGGAATTGCCTTGGGTTCGGATCGATAAGGATTACCGATTCGAGACCGACGAAGGCAGCGCTTCACTGGCAGACCTTTTCAGGGGACGCTCTCAACTCCTCGTCTACCACTTCATGTTCGGGCCCGATTATACGGCGGGCTGTCCGGCCTGCTCAGCGATCGCGGATGGATTCGACGGCTTCGTCGTCCACCTGGCCAACCACGACGTCACGCTTTCGGCGGTATCGCGGGCACCGCTCGCGAAGCTGCAGGCGTACAAGCGGCGGATGGGATGGACGTTCCCCTGGGCCTCCTCCCACGGCAGCGACTTCAATTTCGACTTCGACGTTTCGTTCACCGAGGAGCAGCAGCGCGAGGAAGGCATCGAATACAACTATGTCCGCGAGGCGCCTCTCGCCAAAATACCCTCGCGTACGACTGCCGACGGCTCCGAGACGTTCGCTGCAATGAGCGGAACAGACATGGCCACGTACACGCGCGAGAGGCCAGGCATGAGCGCATTCGTGCTAGAGGACGGCGTCGTCTACCACGCCTATTCCACCTATGCGCGCGGACTGGACGGCCTCTGGGGCATGTATCAGTGGCTCGACCGCGCGCCCCAAGGCCGTAACGAGACGGGCGTCTGGTGGCGCCGCCACGACGAGTACGGCCAAGGCTGACGTTCGATGACACTGCACCACACGCAGGAGATGCCGCCCGCGGGCAGCGGATCTGCCGATTTCCCAAGCGACAGTGTCGCCGCCCGCGGCGCGGCCGACTGGCTATCGCTGGCGGCCGCGCCCACCTTCGCAATCATGGCGCTGCTGACGGCCGTTACCGGTGATGCCGACATGATCTGCGCGGCGCAAGATGCGTCGCCGCTGAACGAAATGGCGATGATGTACTTGCTGATGAGCGCCTTCCATTTTGCGCCCTGGCTGAAGCTGGTCGCCGGCCGACGAAGCGGTGCCCACCGGTCGTGACCCAGCGTTCGCCGGATCAAACGGCAACTGGCGCGCGACGTAGCCCGACGTGGCGATGGCGTTCGATTTTGTGCAATGCCAGTTCTGAGCCCGGCAAAAGGGGTAATTACCTAGCTGACGAACCCAACGTGAAACAGGAATATTTACCAAATTATATACTTGACGTACCAATGACCGATTCGATAGAAAAGCCGGGACAGGCCGGCACTGAAATTGAGATCACGCCCGAGATGATCGAGGCGGGTGTTGCTAGATGCCGCGACTTTGCGCTGGGCAGTAGATTGTCAGCACTCGCGGAAGCAAGTTATTTAGCGATGGAGATTGAGAGGCGATTCAAGTGTGGCTCTCAGCCTCCGCAATGAGATATTCTAGGTATTTAATGTAGAGTTTCCCAACAGTAAGTGGATTTGGTGCAATCGGTTGCCCCATGTGTTCCTTTGGCGGGTGGAATACGTCGCGTTCCCTACTTGTTATTGTAAGCAGTATAGGTGTATAGTTAGTCGTAAGTAGTGCGCTTCCTGTTCTTTTGACATTGGGATTAATGAACATGTCCAGAACGTTATCTGGTCTGTAATGCTTATCAAAATGGATCATCATCCCGCCTTTTCCTACAATTAGCTTGGTAGCGATCTGAACATCTGACACGGCCTCAATGCCATGCTCTTCTTCGTTGCGAGCTTGCCTCATATAGAGAATGAGAGCATCCTTTTTGCCAGCCGATCTTATGCCTCCGTACCATTGGCGGCCTTGGGGAGTACCTTTTGATCCGGCCTCCAGTATGTTGAATACGGCTGCTGCGGATATGAGAAAATCACCCCATTTGTCGCTAAATAGCTTTGAGGTCTTATTCGGTTCGCACTGCGCGAAGCTGGCCTTGGCAGACTCAAGGCGAGTTCTAGCCTTTTGAATGGCCGCAACCTTCATGAAAGCCACCATGCCAGAAACTCCCAAAGACAAAGACCAGGAAAAGGGCGACGAGGTATTGCGCCGCCTATTGAAGACGCCGCCGAAGCCAAAGGAATCCAAGGCTAAGGCAAAGCCGAAACCGGACCCGAAGCGGCGTGTCAGTTCAAAGTAGAGGATCCGGCGCTCAAGTTCGGCTGTGGTTGCTCAAGCATCTCAAGAGCCTTGGTGAGCGCTTCCACCAGACCGCGAGCCGCAACCGGACCGCACCGCAAATGCGCGGTGGAAACAATCTCAGCCGAAGCTCCCCCGCTCTGGCTTGGGATCAAAATACGGGCAGCCAGTTCGACCTGTATTGCGCCAGCCATCACCCCAAAGGTGGGGGCGAAATCAAAATAGATGAACGGAGCAGTATCGGGGTTTCTGTAAGGTGGTGGCGCGGGTGTCTCGGGAGCATCGGCCATAACGATTCCTTTCGTTAAAGACCGAAGCCTATTTCCTTTTGCGCATATTTAGGAGTCGCTTGGCCTTTTGCTTAAGCGTGATTGGCTTCACCAATCCGCCGATAGGTAAGGCGCTTGTCGCGGGCCATGCGAAGCAGGTCGGCGGCGCGTTCTGCATCTGAGACTTTCAGAGCGGCGCGGCGATTCTAACGGAAATCGAACTCGGCCAAGTAGCGGTGCAAGTGACCCTCGCCGCAATGCTGGTAGACGCCGACCATGCCGCGCTTGAAGACTGAGAACACGTTTTCGATGGTGCTGGTGTGGACGACGCGGTCGGCTTCGTAGCGAACGTACTCGCCGCGAGTGTGCTTGACGGTGGCGTGATCTGCGAACTCAAGGCCGGTGATCGGGTAGAAGTTGGACTCGTCGGTCATGAGCGTCGACTTACGGTCGGCGTCACGGACCAGCACATCGCGGACAGACGCCTTCCTAGCGCGCTCGACATGGAAGGAACGAACCGAACCGCCGCGCTCGACAAGCGCCACGATAGAACGCTTGGAAGAATTGGCAGGCTTGCCGCGAATGGTGCGCTTCTTGATCGTGTCCTTGGGTCCGAAATAGGTCTCGTCGGCTTCCACGATTTTGCCTTCGCCGCCAAGCGGGCCGGATGACTTCACGTCTTCCTTCATGGCTTCACGAATGCGGTGCGCCATGAACCATGCGGTCTTGTAGGTGACGCCAAGCATACGGTGCAACTGGTGAGCGGACATGCCCTTCTTGGACGACGCAAAGAGATGCGAAGCCAGCACCCACTTGTGCAGGCCGATCTTAGAGCGCTCGAAGACGGTGCCGACCGTCACGGAGAACGGCAGGCGGCATTCGTTGCACTTGTAGACGCCGGGACGCGTGGACTTGCCAGCCAGCTTGGTGATGCGGTCAGGATTGGCATTGCCGCAATGAGGGCAGAACGGACCATGCGGCCAATGGATAGCCTCCAAATGTTCGCGGGCCTTGTCGGCGTCGTGGTAAATTTCGGCGGTCAGATCGAACATTGCGGTAACTCCTTGCAGCGTTATCGCAAATTGATTGTGGTACGTCAAGTATATAATTAGGAATATGTACCTGACAGGTCGGCAGTTTAGCGCGTTCTACGCAGCGAGCGGATAAAGACAACAAGGGCGCCTAGGGCGAACCCGGGATTGGTGAAGGACCACCCTCCTGTACGCGCCAGGAACTCTGCCTCTAGTGGATCTTGCGGACCAAGTGGACCCCGTTCGATATGCTCCCTCTCTGGAGAAGCTCGCCTTGCGGCCTTAAGCTTTTCAAGGCGCGCGCCCAAGCGCTTAAGCCGCGCTTGCAACTCGTTGTCCGTCAAGTGTTCCATACATCTGTCATCGCACCAACTCTGGGTTGGAGCAACACCGCTACCCAGCTGTAGGGGAATGGCATTGGATTTAGGCGGCCGCCTTTTTAGGTCTTTCATCCGGGTGAATCCCGCCCGCAGGTGGAGGGTTCAGAACATAAACTACAGAGTTCCGCCGGATAGGTTGACCTCGCCTGCATGACGCATCATGCGGCGAAAGCTCATCGAGATATGGGCTCGCCTGATGTGCCCGATCGACTCCCAGTCGCCGATCTCGGCGGCGGCAAGCACCTCTTCCATTTCGCGGCGGAACGCAGTGAACTCCTCGACCAGGCCCAACTGCGGCATCATCTTCAGGACGACGCGCGCGACCTGAAAATACAGGCGCTCGCTGATCTCGCGCAGCGGCTGGTTGCCGGTCATCGCGGTGAGCTCGTAGAAAAAATCCATGTTGAGGCGCAGGAAAGCGCGCTGGTCGGGATTGAGCACATCGGAATCGCAGCGCGCGATGAGTGCCCTTATCCGGTCGAGGTCGTCCGCCGTGCGCGGGATCGGCGAAAGCTTGCCGACGAGGAGCGCCAGCTCCAGGCGCAAGTGATAGACCTGCTGCAATTCCTCGATGTCGACGTCGGTGACGATCGTGCCGACGCCATGGACGGATTGAACCAGACCCTCGGATTCGAGGCGCGCCAGGACACGGCGAACCGGCGTGCGGCTGATCTGGAATTCCTGGGCAAGCTCTTCCTCGGAGAGATGGCTGCCGGGCGCATAGTCGAGCAGGCAGATGCGGTCGCGCAATATCCGGTAGATACGCTCGAACCGCTCCCGCGCCGAGAGCGGGCGCGGCGGTGCGGCGGTCGCGGCCAGGGGCGCGGCATCCGTCTCAAGCGTCATCCAGCCTCCAGGACAGCGTGCAGGAACTGCCGCGTCCGCTCGTTCTTGGGGGCGCCGAACAACTCGTTTGGCGGCCCCTGCTCGCAAATCTTGCCGGCATGGAAAAAGCAGACGCGATCGGAGAATTCCTTGGCAAATCCCATCTGGTGGGTGACCATCAGCATGGTGAGGTCATGTTCCCTGCCGAGTTTTCGGATGACTTCAAGCACCTCGCCGACGAGTTCGGGGTCGAGTGCCGAGGTCACCTCGTCGAACAGCATGATCTTGGGCCGCATGGCGCAAGCGCGGGCGATGGCGACACGCTGCTGCTGGCCGCCGGAAAGCTGCGAGGGATAGTGGTCCTTCTTCTCCGACAGGCCGACCATGTCGAGCAGCTCGGCCGCACGCGCCTCGGCATCGGCCCGCTTCATGCCGAGCACGGTTATCGGCGCCTCGATGCAGTTCTGCATCGCCGTCATGTGCGGGAACAGGTTGAACGACTGGAACACCATGCCGATCTTGGCGCGGATCTTGCGGATGTGCGCGAGATCGGCGGGAACAAGCTTGCCGTTCCTCTCCATGTGGGTGAGCGGCTCGCCTTCGACCCAGATGACGCCGTCATTGATCGTCTCCAGCGTCATCAGCATGCGCAGCACCGTGGTCTTGCCGGAGCCGGACGGCCCGATGATGGAAACCTTCTCGCCGCGTGCTATGTCCAGATTGAGCCCGTCGAGAACGGTCAGCGCGCCGTAGCGTTTCGAAACATTGTCGAAGCGGACCATCGGTTGTTCCGTCATCGCATGGTCCTCCGGTTGAGCAAGCCTTCGAGGGAGCGAATGAGCGCAGCGGAAACCAGGCTCATGGCAAGGAAGAACAGGCCGACCAGCGTCATCGGCTCAGTGTAGCGGAAGGTTTCGGAGCCGATGATCTTGGCGGTCTGCATCAGCTCCAGCACGGCGATTGCGGAAAGCAATGGCGTCTCCTTGAACAAGGCAACCAGATAGTTGCCGAGCGCCGGAACGATCGGCGGGATCGCCTGCGGAATGATGATGTCGCGGAACGTCGTCCAGGCTGACAGATTGAGGGCGACCGAGGCTTCCCACTGGCCGCGATGGATGTTGTCGAAACCGGCGCGATAGACCTCGGAACAATAGGCAGCGTAGTGGATACCGATGGCAAGCACCCCGGCGGTGAAGGCGTCGAGCACGACACCGAATTTCGGAAAGACGAAATAGAGAAAAAATATCTGGATCAGCAACGGGGTCGACCGGATCAGTTCGACCAGCACCGAAATCGTCCAGCCGGTCCACGGCACGGCGATGCGGACCACCGCCAGCACCAGGCCAAGCGAGGCGGCAAGCGCAAACCCGATCAGCGTCGCCTCGATGGAAACGATGGCAGCGCTGGCGAGCACCGGCAGGATTTCAAAAGCAAATGCCCAGTCCCAGATCATGCTGCCTTCCCCCGCGCCAATCCGAGCGAAGCCCGCCTTTCGAGAAGCCGCATGCCGATGGTCACGACCAGCGACATTGCCAGGTACATCAGCAGGACGAGGGTGAAGATCGGAATGGTCTTGAACGTGTTCTGGTTCATTTGCTGCGCCTTGAAGGCGAGGTCCGAGAGCGTGATCAGCGAGACCAGCGCTGTCGATTTCAAAAGCTCGATGAACAGATTGCCCCAAGGCGGGATCATGGCGACGAAAGCCTGCGGCAGGATGATCCGGCGCAGCATCTGGGGGCGGCTCATGTTCAATGCGGTAGACGCCTCCCACTGTCCGCGGGCGACGGACTGGATCGCGCCGCGCACGACTTCCGATCCGTAAGCACCAACGTTCAGGCCGAGCGCCAGGACAGCAACCAGAAATGCGTTGAGCGTGACACCGAATTGCGGCAGCACGAAAAACAGCCAAAACAATTGCACCAGCGCCGAGGTGCCGCGGAAGATCTCGACATAGACCGTGGCCAGCCATTTGAGCGGCGCCGGGCCATACATCCTTGCCAGCGCCGCCAGCACGCCCATGACGATTGCCAGCAGGCTGCCGAGGATAGCGATCTCGATCGTCAGGACCGCGCCTTGCAGCAGCCCCGGCATAAACACTTTGTAAGATTCCTGCGTTGACAAGGCACCGATCACGACAAGCGCGACGACCAGCATGGCAACGAGCGTACGGATTCCCATGCGGATTCCCCCAGGAAAAGGGGCGGCGCTTTCGCGCCGCCAGCAGTTGGGAACCTATTTGCCCGCGCAAAGCTCCGCAGTGGTCTTGTTGGGCAGGTAGTCCTTGCCGAAGCCGAGCGGCTCGACCAGCGCGATGTGCTCCGGCGAACCGAGGAACGTCTTCAGCTCGGCGTTGAACGCCTCCTGCAGGTCGGTGTCTTCCTTGCGGAAGCCGAAGCCGCCATGGCCTTTCACCGACTTGCCGGCAACCTCGCCGAACGGTTTGGTCGATTCGACGCCGTCGGCCTTCTTGGCCATGTCTGCGATCGAAAGAGCGGTTAGCGCGGCAGCGTCGGCACGGCCCGACTGGACGGCGGCGACCAGACTGGACTGGTCGGGCAAGGCAACGATCTGCCCGGCGGCGACACCAGCGTCCTTGGCATAGCCGCCCTCGACGGCGCCGGCCATCACGGCGAGCTTGAGATCCGGGTTTTGCTTGATGCTGGAAAAGTCCTTCACGCCCTTCGGATTGCCTTTTGCCACCAGCATGGCCTGACCGATGCCGTAGGACGGCTCGGAGAAATTGATCTCGGCGCAGCGCTTCGGATTGATGAACATGCCGGCGGCGATGATATCGAAGCGGCCGGCCTTGAGACCTGGGATAAGCGAGCCGAACTCGGTCAGCACGCCGTCAACCTGCGCGATACCCATCTTGGCGAGTACCGCCTTGGCAACTTCCGGCGCTTCGCCGGTCAGCTTGCCGTCAGGCGTGGCGTAACCGAACGGCGCCTCGTTGGCAAAGCCGACGCGGATATAGCCGTCCTTCTTGGCCTGTTCGAGGGTGGTTTCCGCATAAGCGGGCAGCGCCGTGAATGATGTCGCGGCAAGCGCGAGGCAGGCGGCGGCTTTCACGACCATCCGGCGCGATATCGATGATTTGAACATGCTTTTCTCCCATTGAACAACTGACTGATATTCCGGGCGCGGCCTTCTTCGAGGTCGACACTTGCCTGTCAAGACGTATACAACTGCCCTAGACATTGTGCAAGCTAAGATATAAAAACTACAGAAATCTGGTAATAATTCGTAATCAGACCACACATTATTGCCAGTTGTGCACAATTTAACAAAAAACCAGCGTACTGGCAGGTGGGATTTCGGTGGCGAGCGCGAGCGGTTTCGGGACTTTCACGCAAGCGGAGTATGCGCAGCGCCTGGCCGGCGTGAAGTCACGCATGGAGAAGGCCGGCTTCGACCTCATCATCTGTCAGGATCCAGCTAATATGTGCTGGCTGACTGGCTATGACGGATGGTCGTTCTATGTTCCGCAATGCGTGCTCGTCCATCTCAGGGAAGACCGGCCGATCTGGTTCGGCAGGGCGCAGGACGCCAGGAGCGCACGCCTGACCACCGGCCTGCCGGAGAAGAACATCGTGCCGTTCTCGGAACGGCTGGTGCAGCAGCCCGTCGAACACCCCTATGACGAACTCGCCCAGCTGATCCGGTCGCGTGGCTGGGGAAACGCCCGCATCGGCGTCGAGATGGACGCGCATTATTACACCGCGCGCTGCCATGCCCATCTCGTCAGCGGGCTGCCTGACGCGCACTTCGCCAACAACCACGATCTCGTCAACTGGGCGCGGCTGGTCAAATCCGAAGCCGAGCTGGCGCTGATCCGCGAGGCCGGTGCGATCTGCACACACGCCATGAAACGCGCCATAGAAAAAATGCGGCCCGGCGTGCCGCAGAACCATGTCATTGCGGAAATCTATCAGGCACAGATCATGGGCGTGCCTGGAGCGGGCGGCGATTATGCCGCGATCTGTCCGCTGATGCCCGTCGGCGAGGGCACCAGCACGCCGCATCTGACCTGGTCCGACGCGCCGCTGCCGGACAGCGGCCTCGCCATTCTGGAGATCGCCGGGGTGCGGCGGCGCTATCATGCGGCGCTGACGCGGACCGTGCATTTCGGCAAGCCGCCGCAAGCCCTCGTCGACATGGCCAAGGCGATTGTCGAGGGCGTCGACGCCGGCCTTGAGAAGGCGCGCCCCGGCTACACCGCCGAAGAGGTGGAAGCCGCCTGGCAGGCAGTGTTGAGGAAGAACGGGCTGAAGAAGGAGAGCCGCGTCGGCTATCCGGTCGGGCTCGCCTACCCGCCCGATTGGGGCGAACGCACCGCAAGTCTTCGTTCCGGCGACACCACCGAGATGCAGTCCGGGATGTGCTTCCATTTCATGGCCGGCGTTTGGCTCGACGATTTCGGCATCGCCATCTCGGAATCCTTCGTCGTCACGGATCGCGGCGGCGAACGCCTCTGCGACGTGGCGCGCGAACTCATCGTCATCGACTGAGCATGGGGACTGGAAGCCGGTCACTGACGAAAGATCATGCCGGCAAAGAAACCGGTAACCAGAACGAGGACGCCTGATGGACCGTAATCCGTTTTCCGAAGCCGAAATCGCCGGCCGCCTTGTCAGGGTCCGCACGGCGCTGGCCGAGCGCGAGCTCGACGCAGCGGTTTTTGCTTCGCCGGAGAACGTCTTTTACCTCACCGGGCTCGATCACTGGGGATATTTTGCCCCTCACCTGCTGATCGTCCCACTCGAAGGGAAACCTGTCCTGGTCACCCGCTCGATGGAAAGGGTGACGATCGAGAAACAGGTGACGGCAGCGGAGTTCCGCGGCCATTCCGACAGCGAAACGGCGGCCGACCTTGCCGCGCGGGTGCTTGCGGAGCTCAGCCTGTCCGGCAAGCGGATCGGCCTCGAATACTGGACGGCTGGCCTCAGCCATGGGCTTGCCGTCGCACTCCAGACGCAGGCCGATGCCAGATGGAACGATGTTTCCGGGCTGGTCGACAGGATGCGGCGAGTGAAGAGCGCCGAGGAACAGGCACTGATGCGTCAGGCGGCACAAGTGACCGACGCCGCCGCCGGCGCCGCGATCGCCGCGATCTCGGACGGTGCCTCCGAACAGGAGGTCGCAGCCCAGTGCGTTGCGGCGATGATCCGCGCTGGCGGTCATGCTCCGGGCTTCGGCCCGTTCATCCGCCCGGCCGCGCGCCTGGGCGAAGAGCATACGACCTGGGGCGACGGGATCTACCGCAAGGGCGAGCCGGTCTTCGTCGAACTGTCCGGCTGCATCTCGCGTTATCACGCGCCGCTCGGCCGGCTCGTTCGCATCGGCCATATCAGCGACGAAGACGCCGCGATGGCGGAGGTGACCGCCAAGGCGTTCGATGCCGTCGTCGAGGCACTCAGGCCCGGCGCCAGGGCGCGCGACGTCTACGCTGCCTGGCAGACCGTCGCCGACGAGGCCGGTCTTTCCCATTATCGCCGCCATCACTGCGGCTACCTTGTCGGCGCCGGACAGCCGCCATCATGGACTGGCGGCAATTCGGTGACCGGCTTGAGGCACGATTCCGATCTCGAAATCGAGACCGGGATGAGCTTCCACATCCTGTCGTGGCTGATGGGCACCGGTCGCGGCGATGACTTCGTCTCCAACACCGTGCTTCTGACCGATGCGGGCGCCGAAGTGCTTACCCGCACGCCGGCCGGCCCGATCGTTCGATAGGCCGCAGGGATGGCGCGCTATTCGGCATTTTCGATTTTCCGCAACGCGCTGTCTGGCCAGAAGAACTGGCAGCGCGCCTGGCGGGCAGCGGAGCCAAAACCGTCCTACGACGTGATCGTCATCGGCGGCGGTGGACACGGCCTCGCTACCGCCTTCTACCTCGCCGAGAACCACGGCATCCGCAACGTCGCGGTGCTCGAAAAGGGCTATGTCGGCGGCGGCAATGTCGGCCGCAACACCACCGTCATCCGCTCCAACTACCTGCTCGACGGCAACACCCAGTTCTACGAATTCTCGATGAAACTCTGGGAGAACATGTCGCGGGCGCTGAACTTCAATGTCATGTTCTCGCAGCGCGGCCAGCTCGTCACCGCGCATTCCGCCGACCAGCTCGACGGCTTCAGCCACCGCGCCAACATCATGCGGCTGAACGGCATCGATGCCGACATCCTCGACCGCGACGAGGTGCGCCGTCTCGTGTCCTATCTCGATTTTTCCGACACCGCCCGCTTTCCGATCCATGGCGCCATCTTCCAGGGCCGGGCGGGCACGGCGCGCCACGACGCGGTCGCCTGGGGCTATGCGCGCGCCGCCGACGGCCATGGCGTCGACATTATCCAGAACTGCGAAGTGACAGGCTTCCTCCGCGACGGCGACAGGATCGTCGGCGTCGAAACGACGAAAGGCCGGATCGGCGCCGGCAAGGTCGGCCTCGCTGTTGCCGGTCATACATCCGTGCTCGGCGCCAAGGCCGGCCTGGAACTGCCGATCGAAAGCCACGTCTTGCAGGCCTTTGTCACCGAACCGCTGAAGCCGTTGGTGGACCATGTTGTCGCCTATGGCGCCGATCATTTCTACGTCAGCCAGTCGGACAAGGGCGGGCTGGTCTTCGGCGGCAATCTCGACGGCTACAATTCCTACGCCCAGCGCGGCAATCTGGGCGTCGTGCGCGAAGTGGCGGAGGCGGCGATCGCTCTGATGCCGTGCATTTCGCGCATCCGACTGCTGCGCCATTGGGGCGGCGTCATGGACATGACGCCCGATGCCAGCCCGATCATCTGCCCGACGCCGATCGAGGGGCTCTATCTCAACGGCGGCTGGTGCTATGGCGGCTTCAAGGCGACGCCGGCTTCCGGCTGGTGCTTCGCCCACACGATCGCCACCGGCAAGCCGCACCCCTTGATCGCAGCCTACGGGCTCGATCGTTTCCGCACCGGCCACACGCTCGACGAGGCTGGCGCCGGCCCCTCAGCCTGGCTGCAATAGGAGGCGCAAGACAATGCTGCGCATCGAATGCCCCTGCTGCGGTCTGCGCGACCATGACGAGTTCCGCTACGGCGGCGACGCTTCCGTCACGCGTCCGGCGCACGACGATCCCGATCCCGAGGCCTGGTACCGTTACGTCTATGTCAGGACAAATCCGGCTGGCCTGCACCGCGAGTTCTGGCAGCACGTGATCGGTTGCCGGCAATGGCTGGTGGTCGAACGCGACACGCGCAACCACGCCATCGCATCCGTCGATCTCGCCAGGCAATTGTCGGCCAGGAAATTACCCGCCAGGAAACCACCGGCATGAGTTCGAACCACAAGCGGTTGTCGATGGGCGGCCGTATCGATCGCGAGCAGCCGGTCGAGTTTACCTTCGACGGTCGGAGCCTGATCGGATATCGCGGCGATACGCTTGCCTCCGCGCTGCTCGCCAACGGCGTCACGCTGGTCGGGCGCAGCTTCAAATATCATCGTCCACGCGGCATTTTTTCCGCCGGGGCCGAGGAGCCGAATGCACTGGTCACGCTTGCAACCGCAGGCAGGCGCCAGCCGAACCTGCCGGCGACGACGCTGGAACTCCAAGACGGCCTAGTCGCGGAGAGCCAGAACCGCTGGCCTTCGCTTGCCTTTGACGTGCAAAGCGTCAACGGCCTGTTGGCGCCGTTCCTGTCGGCCGGCTTCTACTACAAGACCTTCATGGGCCCGACGCGCCGCGCCTGGATGTTCTACGAGCACTTCATTCGCAAGGCGGCCGGGCTTGGCAGAGCCGGCACCGATCCCGACTCAGACCGCTACGACATCAGTCATGCCTTTGCCGATGTCGCCATCATCGGCGGCGGCCCTGCAGGCTTGTCGGCGGCGCGTGCTGCCGCAGCGGCCGGCGCGCAGGTGGCGCTGATCGAACAGGATTTCCTGCTCGGCGGCCAGCTTCTGGCGGAAGCTTCCGACAGCGCTGCGGCCGCATGGCTGAGACAGGCCGAGGCCGAGCTGGACGGCTTCAAAACCGTCGCCCTGATGAAGCGGACGACCGCTTTCGGCATCTATGACGGCAATGTCATCGGACTGGTCGGGCAACGCGACCCAGCCAATCCGCGGCCGGCCGGCGAAGTGCTGCAGACATTGACCATGCTTCGCGCCCGCTCGATCGTTTTCGCCACCGGCGCCATCGAGCGACCAATGGTATTCTCGAACAACGACCGACCCGGCGTGATGCTTGCCTCGGCCGCCCGGACCTACCTCAACCGTTTCGCCGTCCTGCCCGGCAAGAAAATAGTCGTCGCCACCAGCAACGACGGCGCTTGGCGCACCGCCTTCGACTATGCCGCAGGCGGCGCAGAGGTGACGGTTGCCGATCTGCGTGCAGCGCCGCCCGCCGCACTTGCCGCAGAAGCCGCACGGCTCGGCGTGGTGGTGCGGGCCGCAACGCGCATCGTCGACGTGCGCGGCGGCCATGCCGTCAGGCGTGCAACGCTGAGCGGAGCGGACGGCCAGTCCGAGGCCGCCTGCGACCTGGTCTGCGTGTCCGGCGGCTGGTCGCCGACCGTGCATCTCACCTCGCACCTGGGCGTCAAACCTCAATATCGCGACGACATTGGCGGCTTCGTGCCGGGCGCGTTTCCGGCGGACCGGTTCGGCGCCGGCTCGATGATGGGAATTTTTTCGACCGCCGATGTCATCGAGGACGGTCATCGCGCCGGCACCGCGGCAGCATCATTCTGCAGCAAGTCGGCGCCGGTGCCTGCTCCGTCGAAACTCGATCTTGGCGAGACCGCCACGGCCCCGTTTCGCGAAATTCCTTCTCTCGGCCGTGGAAAGGCTTTTGTCGATTTCCAGATGGACGTGACGACCGAGGATATCGAACTCGCCCATCGCGAGGGCTATGAATCGGTCGAGCACCTGAAGCGCTACACCACACTCGGCATGGGCACCGACCAGGGCAAGACCAGCAATTTTTCGGCGCTTGCCGCGATGGCGGCCCTGCGCAACACAACCATCCCCGAGACCGGCGCCACGACCTTTCGACCGCCCTATACGCCGGTTGCCATCGGCGCGCTTGCCGGACGCGCCACCGGCCATCATTTCAAGCCGATCCGCCGCACGCCGATGCACGACTGGCACATGGCGAACGGCGCCGAAATGCTGGAGGTCGGGCTCTGGATGCGGCCCTATTTCTATAGGCAATCCGGGCGCGACGTGAACGAAGCGTATGTCGCCGAAATGCGGAGTGTGCGCCAGGCCGCTGGCCTGATGGACATCTCCACTCTCGGCAAGATCGACATCCAGGGCCCGGATGCCGCGATTTTCCTCGATCGCATCTACGCCAACGGCTTTGCCAAACTGCCGGTTGGCCGTGCGCGCTACGGCGTCATGCTGCGCGACGACGGCATCGTCTTCGACGACGGCACCACGACGCGTCTGGGCGAGAACCGGTTCTTCATGACCACCTCGACCGCCAAGGCCGCCGACGTGCTGTCGCGTCTTGAATTCCTGCTCGA
This sequence comes from Mesorhizobium sp. WSM4829, assembly GCF_055811475.1. Lineage (NCBI taxonomy): Bacteria > Pseudomonadati > Pseudomonadota > Alphaproteobacteria > Hyphomicrobiales > Phyllobacteriaceae > Mesorhizobium > Mesorhizobium sp. WSM4829. The sequence continues at coordinate 95,334 of NZ_JBVVQJ010000023.1, forward strand.
TACGGCTTGGCCGGATTTGCGCGTAGCCGTGACCTCGGTGAGCGATGAATGGGCGGCGATGTCGGTTGCCGGACCGAAAAGCCGCGCAATTCTGAGTGCCGCGTTTCCCGCACTCGATGTTTCCGACGCGGCACTTGCGCATATGGGATTGCTCGAAAGCGAATGGCAGGGCCGTGCGCTCCGCATCCTGCGTCTCAGTTATTCCGGCGAGCGCGCCTACGAGATCTATGTCGGCGCAACTGCCGGTGAACAGCTTTGGAGCCGCCTGCTCGAAGCAGGCAGGACGCTCGACCTGAAGCCTTACGGCGTCGAGGCGCTCGGCGCGCTGCGCGTCGAAAAGGGCCATGTCGCCGGACCTGAAATCGATGGGCGCACGACGCTCGACGATCTTGGCCTCGGCCGCATTGCGGGCAAGCGTACCGGCTTCGTCGGCGACGTGCTGCGACGGCGCCCCGCCTTCCAGGCGCCCGACCGCCAGCGCCTGGTCGGACTGGAATGCATCGAAGAGGGGAAACGCCTTCGCGGTGGTGCCATCCTGTTCCTGCCGGGCGAGAAACCTTACGGCCACGGGCGCGGCCGCGTCACCTCCGTCACCTTCAGCCCTGAACGCGGCCACTATGTCGGGCTGGCCTTGCTTGCCGGCGATGTCGGCAGCGAAGGAAGCGAGGTCGTGGCCGTCTATCCGATGAAAGCCGAAACGGTCCGTGCCCGAATCGTCTCGCCGGTATTCCTCGATCCGCAGGGGGAGCGACTGCATGGCTAGCCCGGATTTCAGCCTGTCCGTGGCCGATTGCCCACTCATCCAGATCGAGGGCTGGGACGGCACGCTGGCGCAATTCGAATCGAACCTTTCGGCGTCGCTCGGCACGAAACTTCCTGCCTCGGTCGGAGAGACGGTCCGTCACAAAGGTTTTCTCGTCATCCGCGTCGCGCCTCGCCGCTTGTGGCTGGCTCTCGACGACGGCGCGCAAGCATCTTCGCTTGCCGTCGACCCGGATCTCGGCTGTTCGGTTTCTCTCGGCGAGGGTCGCGTGCGTTTCAGAATGGCCGGGGCGGACATCGCAGGAGTGCTCTCCAGATGCATCGCCGTCGACTGGTGCGCGCCGGCGGCCGCCCCGGGCCGCGCCGTGCTGACATCCTTGCACCATGTGCCCGTGCTGTTCCTGCGCACCGGCGAGACCGCGTGCGAACTCATCGTGCCGCGAAGTTTTTCGCAAAGCCTCTCGGACTGGGTTGCCGGACTGGATTGCTGACGCCGCTGGTAGGGAAAGGACCAGGGCGCGAGCGCTCGTCTCAGGCGGCGCTCCACGGTCTTGCCCCTTGGATGATCTCTTGAGCACGCTCGGCAAAGCGACCGGCGAGCGGCGACTTGCTGGCGGCATCGGCCGACGCCGCGCTGCCTGCCCGCGCCCGGTCGGCGATGCCGACGAAGATCACAGCGAAACGGAACAGTGAAAAAACCAGGTGGAAGCGTTGCAGGGGCGCAGTCGGCACGGCATGCGTGAAATAATGGTCGAGGAATTCGCGCTGGCTGGGGATACCGAGGGCGGCATGATCGAGGCCGAGGATGCCGCCATATTCGTCCGGCGTCGAATGCCAGGTCATCGAGCAAAAGCCGAGATCGGCGAGCGGATGACCGATCGTCGACAGCTCCCAATCGAGAATGCCCATCACCTCCGGCTTGCCGGGATGGAACAGCAGATTTCCGAGGCGGAAGTCGCCATGGGCGATCGACACGCGTCCATCATCCGTAGGCAGATGCTGCGGCAACCAGTCGGCGACCGCTTCGAGTGCCGGAATTCTGTCACTCGGCGATTCCCTGAGCTGCCGGGTCCAGCGGCCGATCTGGCGCTCGAAATAGTCGCCGGGCGGGCCGTAGTCGCCGAGACCGACCGCGTCGGGACGGACAGCATGCAGCTTGGCCATCGCTTCGGCCATGCCGTAATAGATGGCGCGTCGCTCCGCGGGTGAAAGGCCCGGCAGCGAACAGTCGTGGAAGACGCGACCATCCAGCCGCTCCATCAGGTAGAACGACGTGCCGAGCGGCTCGGCGCCGGCGTGAAAGAGCACCGGCCGCGGCACCGGCACGTTGGTCGCTGCGAGCGCTTCAAGCACGCGGAACTCGCGGTCGACGGCATGCGCCCCGCGCAGGATCGGCCCGGCCGGTTTCTTGCGCAGCACCATGCGATGCGCACCATAGTCGACGAAGTAGGTGGGGTTGGACTGCCCGCCGCCGATCCGCTCGAGCGTCATTGCGGCATCGCCGAAGCGGTTCGCGAGAAAGCCCTTCAATGCAGCAGGATCGAAATCCGCATTCAACGGCATCTTTTCCTCCTGAGATGCCACCCCGCGTCCGCTATGCCTCGCCTTCGACGGTCCAGCGCCAGAAGCCCCTCTCCTCTTCGTTGAGGAAACGGTTCAGCACCATCTTGTGGACCTCATCGGCGCCGTCGACCAACCGCGCCTGGCGCGCATAGCGGTAGATCCATTCGAGCACCGTGTCCTTTGAATAGCCTCGCGCGCCATTGATCTGGATCGCCACATCGGCCGCGTCATGCAGCACATTGGCGACCTGGACCTTGGCCATCGATACTTCCTTGCGGGCAAAGCCGCCGCGGTCCAGCTCCCACGCAGCCTTCATCACCAGGATGCGGCCGATCTCGATGCGCATGGCGAGGTCGCCGAGCTTCAGCTGGACGCTTTCGCGGTCGGCGAGGCGCTGGCCGAAACCATGGCGCTCGGCAGCGTAGGCGCGCGCGATCTCAACGCAGCGCTTGGACAATCCAAGCCAGCGCATGCAGTGGGTAAGCCGCGCCGGGCCGAGCCGCACCTGCGTCACCTTCATGCCCCTGCCCTCGCCAACCAGCATGTCTTCGACAGGGATTTCGAGCCCCTCGAATTCCAGCTCGCAATGCCCGCCATGCTCCTCCGGGCCCATGATCTCGATGCGGCGCATGATGCGCCAGCCCGGCTGGTCCTTGTGGAACATCAGAGCCGACAGACCATGGCGCGGATCGTCCGAGGTTCGCGCGATCAGAATGAAATGGCTGGCCTGCTGCGCGCCGGTGATGAACCATTTGCGGCCGGTCACCACGTATTTGTCGCCGCGCCGCTCCGCACGCGTCATGATCATCGAAGGGTCCGAGCCGCCGCCGGGATGCGGTTCGGTCATGGCAAAGGCCGAGCGTACCTGGCCCTCGACAATCGGCTTCAGCCATTTTTCCTGCTGCGCCGGCGTGCCGAGCGCCTCCAGCACCATCATGTTGCCATCGTCGGGCGCTGCCGAATTGAACACCACGGGTCCGAAGATCGACCGGTTCATCTCCTCATAGCAAACCGCAATATCCATCTTGCCGAGACCGGCGCCGCCGCTTTCCAGCTTGAGCTGCAGGCACCACAGGCCCGCCATACGCGCCTTGGCGCGAAGCGTCTCCAGTAGCGGCAAGGCGATATTTCCATGTGCGTCATAGGACGTCTTGTCGGCCTCGAGCGGCAGGATCTCACGCTCGACGAAGTCGGCAATGCGGACGCGGTAATCTTCGGTGCGGGCGGGAATGTCGAAATTCATGGACAAACTCCCAGCGATGAAACGAGGTGGCCACCATCGATGGACGAGATCGCCGAAAAGCATCGGGTCCATATCCGAAATCGAGCGCGCGCTCGTTTTCCTTATTCGCCTCTATCCTCTTTTGCAGCTGCCGTCATCCGGCGAAGCGTGGTTCCGCCACGCCCTTGATGCCAAGGCCGGTTATCGCGAACAGGCTGCCGCGCAGGACGCCATCGCCGGGGAGGCGCGGTAACGACCACCACGACTTCGATCTTCATGCCGTCCTCCTCTGTTGGCACCGTGCGGCGAGAGGCGAGCCGCCTCAGAACGCGACCTTGTCGCCGCCCTTCAGTGACAGGATCTCGCGCGCCTCGTCGGGCGTCGCCACTTCCATGCCAAGCCCCTCGATGATCTTGCGGGCAAGCACCACCTGCTCCGCGTTCGATTTGGCTAGCTTGCCCTTGCCGGCCCAAAGACTGTCTTCGAGCCCGACGCGGATGTTGCCGCCAAGCGCTGCCGATTGCGCGGCGATGCGCAACTGGCTGGCGCCGGCACCGAGCACCGACCAGCGGAACTGGTCGCCGAACAGCCGGTCGGCGGTGCGCTTCATATGGGCGACATCTTCGGGATGGGTGCCGATGCCGCCAAGCAGACCGAACACCGACTGCACGAAGAACGGCGGCTTGACCAGCCCGCGATCGGCGAAGTGCGAGAGATTGTAGAGATGGGCGATGTCGTAGCACTCGAACTCGAACCGCGTGCCGTTGTCGGAGCAGGTCGCAAGGATGTATTCGATGTCCTTGAACGAGTTGCGGAAGACCAAATCACGCGTCGCTTCCAGATGCGGCTTTTCCCAGTCGAACTTGAAAGTCTCGTATTTGTCGACGAGGTGATAGAGCCCGAAATTGATCGAGCCCATGTTGAGCGAGGCGACCTCTGGCTTGAACTCGGCGGCCGGGCGCACGCGTTCCTCCACCTTCATGTAGGGACTGCCGCCGGTGGTGATGTTGATGGCGGCATTGGTGGCCTGCTTGATGCGCGGCAGGAAGCGGGCGAAGGCCGCCGGCGTCTGGTCGGGCTTGCCGGTCTCGGGGTCGCGGGCATGCAGGTGCAGGATCGCCGCACCTGCCTCCGCCGCCGCGATCGCCTCGGACGCGATCTGGTCCGGCGTGATCGGCAGATAGGGCGACATGGTCGGTGTATGGATCGCCCCGGTCACCGCACAGGTGATGATAATTTTGCCCCTGGTCTGCTGGGCGCCGGGCTTGCGGCTTGTTTCCGTCATCTTCCAAACTCCTGATCCGATTTTTTCTTGTGCGCGGCCAGTGCCATCAGCCGGCGGTCGCGCCAAACCTGCCGTTCGCCGAGTTCTTCCCGCGGCAGCCGCTTGCGGCGGTCGGCCTCCACCGTCTCGATGACTTCGCCGGCCCAGTCGACGCGGCGCAGCATCTGCGGAAAAATGTTGGCATAGATCGATTGATAGCGCTCGATATAGTCGCGTACACCGCCCGGCGCATTAAGGTCGATCGTTTCGAACGGACCCATGAACGACCAGCGCAGCGCCAGCCCGTCGCGAATGCCGATATCGACATCCTCGACGCTGGCATAGCCGTCGGCGACAAGTCGAAAAGCCTCCTCCAGCAGCGCGCCCTGCAGGCGGTTCATGATGAAGCCGTCGAGCTCGTGCTTCATCACCAGCGGCGCGTGGCCCGCATCGACGAGGAAGGCGCGGGTCCTTTCGACCGTTTCGGAAGACGTCCATGGCGCCGGCACGACTTCCGCGGCCGGGATGAGGTAGGGCGGATTGATCGGATGCACGACCAGGCAGCGGTGCCGCCCTTGCAGATGGTCGGTGAATTTCGACGGCAGCAACGCTGAGGTGGAACTGGCGATCACCGCTTGCGGAGCGGCCATTGCATCGATCTGCGAGAACACCTCGCGCTTCACGTCGAGGTTTTCGGGCGTGTTCTCCTGGATATGGACCGCATCGGCCAGCGCTTCTTCGAGCTCCGCAACGACGGCAATGCGACCAAGCACGACGTCGATTGCCTGCCCCCGCAGCAGATCATTCGCAGCGAGGTCGCCGAGCACGCCGGCGATGTAATCGTGCGCACCTTCGGTCGCGGCCGGCGACTGGTCCCACATCCGCACATCGTGGCCGGCGCGGGCAAAACTGATCGCCCAGGCCCGCCCGATGAACCCGCTGCCGACAATCGCTACGTTCATCATGGTCGGGCTCCTCAAAGGGTTTCGACATTACCGTCGACGCCGAGCGACTGGCCGGAGATGTTGATCGCCGCATCGGACAACAGGAAAGCGACCATCGCGGCGACGTCATAGGGGCTGGTCATGCGGCGCAGCGAGATGTTGTGGAGATAGCGCTCCGTCATCTCCTCGTTCGACACACCGAGCTGTCTGGCCCGGTCGGCGATAACCTTGTCGATGCGTGGTCCCTCGATGATGCCGGGCAGGATGGCGTTGACCCTTATGCCGTGCGGCCCGAGTTCCTTGGCAAGGCTTTGCGTGAAACCGATGACGCCGAACTTGGCCGCCGAATAGGGGGTGCGGAAAGCGTAGCCATGGCGGCCGGCGGCGGACGACATCGAGACGATCGAGCCGCCGCCCGCCGCCTTGATCAGCGGCACGGCACGCCTGGCGCAGAGGAACTGGCCGGTCAGGCAGATGTCGATGCAGCGCCGCCACTCCGCCGGATCGATTTCGTCGACGCCGCCGGTCGGCCCGGCGATGCCGGCATTGTTGATCAGCGCGTCGAGGCCGCCGAGCTTTTCCTTCACCGTCTCGAACAGCCGGTCGACGTCGTCGTCGCGCGAGACATCGGCCTTGACCGCGGCGACCAGGGCGATCCTGTCCGGAGCGGCGGCCAGCGCCTCGTCGGAGACGTCGCAAACGACGATGCGCGCGCCGAGCCGCGACAGCGTTTCTGCAATGGCCAGGCCGATGCCGCCGACGCCTGCCGTCACCAGCACGCGCTGCCCGTTCAGCCCGGTCAGAAAATCATCCGCCGATGTCGGCGCCCCTTTGCTCATCGTGTATCCCTTCTCATTGCAGCCGCCGTTCGCGCAGCGCCATGACAGCGCCCAGAACGACCAAGCCGTACAATATTGCCCCTGAAATTGTGACGAAAGCACTGCCCTCTGCGAGGGCGACGGACGATTCCGTAATGTGAAATTTCTGCTTCAGCTGTTGCGAAGGGTCTGTTGCGCAATTCGCCAGGCCTGCTCCACATGCCGCCGGGCCGCGGCTTCGGCGGCATCGCCGTTGCGCGACTTGATCGCGTTCGTAATGTCGGTCATTTCGGCAATTGCGGCATCGCGGCGATTCTCCGAAGCGATGGTCATGGAACGCAGCTGGTTGATGCGGACGTTCAGACCCTGGACGATCTCCCAGGCGATGCGCTTGTCGGCGGCATCGAAAAGCACCTCGTAGAATTTTGTGGTCGCCCGCATCACCTCGATCGGATTGGCTGATGCCCACGCCTTGAGCAGCACATCGAACGCGCGCTCAAGCGCGGCGATCTGGCCCTCAGTCGCCGTCAGCGCGCAGGCGCGCGCCGCGATGCCCTCCATCAGAGCGCGCAATTCATAAATCTCGTCGGTGCGGCTGAGATCAGGCCTGGCCACCGCGGGTCCATGGCCTGGTATCATCTGGACCAGGCCCTCGGTCTCCAGCTGCCGCAGAACTTCGCGCACTACCGAGCGGCTGACGCCGAGCTGGTCGCAAAGCGGCCGCTCGACCAACCGTTCGCCAGGCTGGAAATGAAACCCCATGATCGCATCGCGCATGCGCTCCAGCGCCAGCGTTCTCAGCGTCTTGGCGGATCGTTCGATCCTCAGTGTGTCGTCGGCCAATTCATATACTCCCAGCATCCGCAAGAAACAGATTCGACGATCCGTTGACAAGGGATTTGGTCTTCAATAGTATGGTATACCATAAGACAGCTAGGCAAAAGCGGAACTTTTCCGGATGCCTCAGCCGACCGACACCGAGGATTCGATGAAGCCGGCCATTCGAAAGATCGTCACCCATGTCGAGAACACGCTAATCGAAGGCGGCAAGGCGGCCCCCCGGCCGCTGCGCCTGATCGGCGTGGCGGCGGTGCTCGACAACCCTTGGGCCGGGCGCGGTTTCACCGAGGATCTTTCGCCCGAGATCCGCGCCTATGCGCCGGTTCTGGGGGAGATGCTGACCCATGAAATCCTCGCAGTTGCCGGATCCGGCGAAGCGATCGAAGGCTACGGCAAGGCCGCAATCTGCGGCACGTCGGGCGAGATCGAGCATGCCTCGGCGCTCATCCACACGCTGCATTTCGGCAACCACTATCGGCGTGCCGTCGGCGCCAAGACCTATCTTGCCTTCACCAACCTGCGCGGCGGGCCGAACACGCCGATCATGATCCCGCTCATGGACAAGAACGATGAAGGCCGACGTTCGCACTACCTGACGGTGCACTTCCAGATCGGCGACGCGCCGGCGCCGGACGAGTTGGTGGTGGCGCTTGGCGCCTCGATCGGCGGACGACCGCATCATCGCATCGGCGACCGCTACCAGGATCTCAAGGAGGTCGGCGATCTGCATGGCTGAGCTGACGGACCGTGGCTGGCATCGCGGAACGGCGCCTGACGGCACCGGTTTCATCCGTGCCGGATCCGGCGCGCCGGTCCTTGTCATCCACGGTGTCGGCATGAACGCGGCGATCTGGGCACCCCAGATCGAGCTGATGAAAAACAGATGGGATGTGATCGCAATCGACATCCTGGGACACGGCCAGTCGCCGTTGCCGCCCGAGGACGCCAGCCTTGCCGATTATGCCGGACAGGCAATTCGGCTTCTCCATCACCTTGGCCTGGATGCCGTCTCGATCGTTGGCCATTCAATGGGGGCGCTGGTCGGGCAGGAAATCGCTCTCAATGCACCCGAACGGGTTCGTAGCCTCGTCTCGCTCAATGCGGTTTTTCGCCGCCCGGCGGAGCTTGCGCAGGCAGTGCGCGAGCGCGCCGCCGAACTGAATGGCGCCGAAAACCGGTCGGGGACGGACGCAACGATCGCGCGCTGGTTCGGCAACCCGGTCCCCGACAGCCTGGCCGAGGCGGCAAGGATGACGCGCGTGGCACTGCAAAGCGTCAACTCCGAGGGCTATGCGCGCACCTATCGACTTTTCGCCCATGCCGATGCGGCGCATGGCGATCGTCTTTCCGGTCTCGCAATGCCGGCCCTGTTCATGACCGGCTCGCAGGACAGGAATTCCTCGCCTGCGATGTCGGCGGCGATGGCACGCCTCGCGCCGCGCGGTCGCTGCGTCGTTCTGGAGGGCGAACGACATATGATGGCCGTAGCCTCGCCTGACGTGGTCACACGGCGCATTGTCGATTTTCTCGAGAGCAACGACGGCGCAAGCACATCGGCGCGACCGGCAATGGACACAGCTTTCGACGCGGGCGAATTCAGGCGGGCGCTCGGTTCCTTCCTGACCGGCGTTACAATCGTCACCGCGATCGGGCCGGAAGGAGAGCCTCGAGGCTTCACCGCCAATTCGTTTACATCCGTTTCGCTCGATCCGCCGCTTGTGCTGGTCTGCATCGCCAAGAAAGCGCTGGGTCATCCGGTGTTTTCGACCTCGAAATGCTTTGCCGTCAACGTGCTCTCGGAGGAACAGCGAGCCGCATCCGGCGTCTTCGCTTCGAAATCGCACGACAAGTTCTCGGCTGTCGAGTGGCGCTTCGGCCCGACCGGCAGCCCGCTGCTCGCTGGATCGGTGGCGACGTTCGACTGTGACATGGAGCAATTGGTCGACGCCGGCGACCATTCGATCCTCATCGGCCGCGTTCGCGAATTCTCCCACAATTCATCGCAGCCCCTCGGCTATTGCCGTGGCGCCTACGTCTCGCCCGGCCTCAGCCAGGAAGCACTGGCGGCCGCGCCGCCCGACATGGAGGTCGGCGCCATCCTCGAAGATGAAGGCCGCGTGCTGTTCCTCGAAACCGCCGACGGCTTTTTCGAACTGCCGGCGGGCCGAGGGCTCGGGGCACCCGGCGACACGCGAAGCCTTAAGGGACGCCTCGCTGCGAAAGCCATCGAGGCTCATCTCGGATTCCTGTTTGCGGTCTGGGACGACGCCGCAAGCCCATCGCGAACGCACGTCTACTACCGCGGCACGGTAGCCGCGCCCCACTCCAGCGATCGCCAGGTCCGGCTCGTCGACATCGACAGGATTGCCGGACTGAACATCGCCGACGCTGCCGTGCGCTCGATGCTCGCCCGCTATGTTCGCGAATGTCGGGAGGATGCATTTGGAGTCTATGTCGGCAACGAGGTCGAAGGTGAAGTCCGTCCGCTCGCCAAGCCGGTAGCAATCAACACTTCCAGTCCGGGTCAACAGATATGAAGTTCTCGCTCTTCGTCCATATGGAACGCTCGGACCCGGCAAAGCCGCATGCCGACCTCATCGATGAGCTTGAGGAACTGGTCGTGATGGCCGAGGCGGCAGGCTTCGAGACGGCCTGGATCGGCGAACACCACGGCATGGAGTTCACCATCTCGCCAAACCCATTCATCAACATCGCCTATCTCGGCGCCAGGACGAAGCGCATCCGGCTCGGCACAGGAACCGTCATCGCGCCGTTCTGGCATCCGATCAAGCTCGCCGGCGAGGCAGCCATGACCGATGTCGTCACCGGCGGCCGGCTCGACATCGGCATCGCCCGCGGCGCCTACAGCTACGAATACCAACGCCTGTTCCCTGGGCTCGACGCCTGGGGCGCGGGCCAGCGCATGCGCGAGATCATCCCGGCCATCAAGGGCCTCTGGGAAGGCGATTTCGAGATGTCCGGCGAATTCTGGTCGTTTCCCTCGACCACCTCGTCGCCCAAGCCGGTGCAAAAGCCGCACCCGCCGATCTGGGTGGCGGCGCGCGATCCGAACTCGCACGACTTCGCCGTCTCCAACGGCTGCAACGTCCAGGTGACGCCGCTCGCCTCCGGCCAAGACGAAGTAACCAGCCTGATGGAGCGCTTCAACGCGGCGTGCGCGGCGCATCCCGACATGGCCCGCCCCGAGATCATGCTGCTGATGCACACATTCGTTGCCGAAGACGCCGCCGATGCGGAGCAACTGACGAGGGACCTGTCGCTGTTCTACTGCCAGTTCGGCGCGTGGTTCCAGAACAAGAAGCCGGTTCGCCAAGGCATATTGGAAGCGCTCTCCGACGACGAGATCGCAGCCATGCCGCAATATGCGCCGGACAAAATCCGACAGAACCTGGTCATCGGCGAAGCCGAAGAGGTGATCACCCGGCTTAAGGCATATGAGGCGCTCGGCTATGACCAGTACTCGATCTGGATCGACAGCGGTCTGCCGCACGAGCGCAAGAAGAAGTCGCTGCAGCTGTTCGTCGACAAGGTGATGCCGGCCTTCGGGCATGGGAGGCCGCAATGACCCTTGTGGCCTTCAGCAACTTCATAGATGGGGCGTTCGATACGCCGACAGCCACCTTCGAAAGCATCGATCCATCAACCGGAGCGCCCTGGGCGACGATGCCCGCCGCAACCGAGGCTGATGTCGACCGCGCCGTCGAGGCGGCGCACCGGACGCTGCACTCGGCCGCGTGGGCCTCGCTGACGGCGACGGCGCGCGGCAAGCTGCTGGTGCGCCTCGGCGACCTGGTCGTCGCCAATGCCGGCCGCCTGGCCGAACTGGAAACGCGCGACACCGGCAAGATCATCCGCGAGACCCGCGCCCAGATCGCCTATGTCGGCGACTATTGTCGCTACTATGGCGGGCTTGCCGACAAGCATGAAGGCTCGCATGTGCCGATCGACAAGGCCGATATGGACGTCACCATCCGACGCGAGCCGATCGGCGTCGTCGCTGCCGTCGTGCCGTGGAATTCGCAGCTCTTCCTTTCGGCCGTCAAGCTCGGCCCGGCGCTGGCCGCCGGCTGCACGGTCGTCCTGAAAGCCTCGGAGGATGGTCCAGCGCCGCTGCTGGCCTTCGCCGAACTCGTTCATGAGGCCGGATTTCCCGCCGGAAGCGTCAACATACTGACCGGGTTCGGACACGATTGCGGCCGGTGCCTGACAAGTCATCCGCTGGTTTCACGCGTCGCCTTCACCGGCGGGCCTTCGACCGCTCGCGCTATCGTCCGCAACACGGCGGAAAATCTCGCCTATACGACGCTGGAGCTGGGCGGGAAAAGTCCGGTTGTCGTTTTCGCCGACGCCGACCTGGACAGCGCGGCCAACGCGGTGGTGGCCGGGATTTTCGCAGCGTCTGGACAAAGCTGCGTCGCCGGCTCCCGGCTGCTTGTCGAGCGTTCGATAAAGGCCGAGTTCCTGGACAGGCTGAAGCACAAGGCCGAGGCCATCAAAATTGGTGATCCGCAGGATCCAGCCACCGAAATGGGACCGCTGGCAACGCCACGTCAGCGGGAATGGATCGAGACGATCGTTGCCGAGAGCCTCGCCAATGGCGGGACGTTGGTCACCGGCGGAAAAAGGCCCGACAATCATCCGCACGGCTTCTACTACGCACCGACCATCATCGATGCCGAGGATTCAGCGCTGCCCTGCGTGCGCGAGGAATTGTTCGGTCCGGTGCTCAGCGTTCTCACCTTCGACACGGAAGCCGAAGCCCTGGCGCTTGCCAACGATACGCCGTTCGGCCTCGCTTCGGGCGTGTTCACCACCAATCTCGCCAAGGCGCACCGCATGGCGCGCGACATCCATGCCGGCATCGTCTGGGTCAACACATACCGCGCCGTTTCGCCGCTCGTGCCGTTCGGCGGCTATGGTCAGTCGGGGTTCGGCCGCGAGGGCGGGCTCGACGCCATCCGCGACTACACGCGCTCGAAGTCCGTGTGGATACGCGTATCCGACGAGCCGATCCCGGATCCGTTCGTCATGCGATGAGGGCAGCGCCAATCGCGCAATTTCACAAAAACAAGAAAGCAACCAACAGAGGAGAATGAGATGAAACTGATTTTGACCGGCATTTTGGCCGCACTCCTGGCAGCCACTGCCGCACACGCCGATGAAATGGTGTTCACCAGCTGGGGCGGAACCACCCAGGAGGCGCAGACCAAATCCTGGGCTGCTCCGTTCGAAGCGGGTTCCGGCATCAAGGTCCTGCAGGACGGCCCGACCGACTACGGCAAGCTGAAGGCCATGGTGGAAGGTGGCAGCGTCGCCTGGGACGTCGTCGATGTCGAAATGGATTTCGCCATCAAGGCGGCCAAGGACGGCCTGCTCGAGCCGATCGATTTCAAGGTCGTGGCGAAGGCCGATCTCGATCCTCGCTTCACCACCGAGCATGCTGTCGGCAGCTTCTACTACTCCTTCGTTCTGGCCTGGAACAAAGGCGCGGTGCCGGGCGAACCGGCGGGCTGGGCCGACATGTTCGACCTGACGAAATTTCCCGGCAAGCGCACTTTTTACAAATGGTCGGCGCCGGGCGTCATCGAAATCGCGCTGCTGGCCGACGGCGTGCCGGCGGACAAGCTCTATCCGCTCGACCTCGACCGGGCCTTCAAGAAACTCGACACGATCAAATCGGAAATCGTCTGGTGGGACAGCGGCGCCCAGTCGCAACAGCTGATCGCTTCCGGTGAAGCAGCGTTCGGGCAGCTCTGGAACGGGCGTGTCTTCGCCCTCGAGCAGGACGGCGCCGACGTCGGCGTATCCTGGAACCAGAACATGACCGCCGCCGACGTGCTCGTCATCCCCAAGGGGTCGAAGAACAAGGCGAGCGCGATGAAATTCCTGGCCGCTGCGACAAGCCCGAAAAGCCAGGCGATGTTTGCTGAAGCAAGCGGCTACGCCCCCATCAACACGGCAGCCAAGGCCGAAATGCCGGCCGATGTCGTCAAGTCGCTGCCGGACGCCTATGTCGACGGGCAGATCAACCTCGACATGAACTACTGGGCTGAAAACCGCGACAAGGTCGCCGAGCGCTGGTACGCCTGGCAGGCCAAATAGCCGCCGACCTCACCCATGAACCGGCGGGGCGTCGCTAGGCGTCCCGCCTGAGCTGCCGGGATCATCGCCATGTCGGGCAATTTGCTTCATCGACAGCCAATCCTCCGAAGGCCCGACGGTATCGGCGGCGCCTTGCCGGCGCTGACCCTCATCACCCTGTTCTTCGTGGTGCCGGTTGTTGCGCTGCTGTTGCGCAGCGTGACCGAACCCGTGCCGGGCCTGCAGAACTACGCAATCCTGTTTGGCGACGGCACCTATGCGCGGGTCTTCTTCAACACCTTTCTGGTCGCCACCGTCGTCACCGCCGTCACCGCGATCGTGGCGTTTCCGGTCGCCTGGATGCTGGCGATCATGCCGCCTGCCCTCGGCTCGATCGTCTTCGGCATCATCATCCTGTCGATGTGGACCAATCTGCTCACCCGCACCTATGCCTGGATGGTGCTGCTTCAACGCACCGGCGTCATCAATCGGACGCTGATGGATATCGGCCTGATCAGCGAGCCGCTGCCGCTGATCAACAACCTGACCGGCGTCACCATCGGCATGGTCTACATCATGCTGCCCTTCATGATACTGCCATTGGTCGGAACGCTGCGCGCCATCGATCCGATGACGCTGCGCGCCGCCGCTCTGTGCGGTGCGAGCCCCTTCGACGCCTTCCGCCGCATTCTGCTGCCCTTGTCGCTTCCCGGAATCGCTGCAGGCGGCCTGATGGTTTTCGTCATGTCGCTCGGCTATTTCGTGACGCCGACGCTGCTCGGCGGCACCTCCAACATGATGCTCGCCGCAATGATCGCCCAGATGATCCAGTCCTTGCTCAACTGGGGGCTCGGAAGTGCTGCGGCTTTCATCCTGCTTTTGGTCACCATGGCGCTCTACGCGCTGCAACTGCGTCTCGTCGGCGCCAAGCGCATGACAGGAGGCATCTGAGATGCTGCTCGACTACGACCGGCTCGGCTGGCTGCGTGCAGCACTTCTGGGTTTCACCGGCCTGGTCGCGGCGTTTCTACTGCTGCCGGTTGTTTTCATCGTGCTTTTGTCGTTCGGGTCGTCGCGGTGGCTGGCTTTTCCGCCACCAAGCTGGACGCTGAAATGGTATGAGGAGCTCTTCGCCGATCCGGCCTGGCTCGAAGCGGCGCTGACCAGCGCGCGCATTGCCACCATGGCCGCGATTCTTGCCGTCGTCATCGGGCTGCTGGCTTCTTTCGCGCTGGTCAGGGGACAGTTTCGCGGGCGCAATACCCTTCGCGGCCTGCTGCTGACGCCAATGGTGCTGCCGGTTGTCGTCTTCGCCATCGCCATCTATGCATTCTTCCTGCGGATCGGGCTCGGCGGCACCACGGTAGGCTTCGTCATCGCCCATACGGTCCTGGCACTGCCCTTCGCCATCATTCCGATCACTGCGGCACTCGAAGGTTTCGACAAATCCATCGAGGATGCGGCGATCGTCTGCGGCGCGAGCCCCTTCGAGGCAAAACTCCGGGTCACCTTGCCGGCGATCAAGATCGGGATTTTTTCGGCGGCGATCTTTGCCTTCCTCGCCTCATGGGACGAGGTGGTGGTCGCGATCTTCATGGCAAGCCCCACCTTGCAGACCTTGCCGGTCAAGATCTGGGGCAGCCTGCGCCAGGATCTCAGCCCGGTCATCGCTGCGGCCTCCAGCCTTCTCGTTCTTCTGACGCTGAGCCTGATGATCGTAACCGCACTCATTCGGCGGAGATTGTCGAAATGACCGAACCGTTCCTCTCCATTCGCGACCTGCGCAAGGCGTTCGGCAGCTTCGTCGCCGTACACGATGTCACCATCGACATACCCAAGGGCGAGTTCCTGACCTTTCTCGGCCCTTCCGGTTCTGGCAAATCGACGACGCTTTATGCGATCGCCGGCTTTCAGCACCCGACATCCGGCGACGTTCTTCTCGAAGGCAGGTCGCTGCTGTCGGTGCCGTCGCACAAGCGCAATATCGGCATGGTGTTCCAGCGCTACACGCTGTTCCAGCATCTCACCGTCGCCGAGAACGTTGCCTTTCCGTTGCGCGTGCGCCGCCGTCCGGACGCAGAGGTGAACCGAAAAGTCGCCGAGATGCTGTCGCTGGTACGGCTCGAGAGTTTCGGCGGCCGATATCCTGGCGCGCTTTCCGGCGGACAGCAGCAGCGCGTGGCGCTTGCCAGGGCGCTGGCCTACGATCCGCCGATCCTCCTGATGGACGAGCCGCTTTCGGCGCTCGACAAGAAGCTGCGCGAGGAGATCCAGGCCGAGATACGGCGCATCCATCGCGAAACCGGCGTAACGATCCTTTACGTCACCCACGATCAGGACGAGGCCCTGCATCTTTCCGATCGCATCGCCCTGTTTCGGGACGGGCGCATCGAGCAGATCGGCACCGGTGAGGACCTCTATCTGAGACCTGCGAGCGAATTTGTCGCCAGTTTTATCGGAAATTCCAATTTCCTGCCGGCCGAGCATCTTGAAACCGTCGACGGCGCCGCCACGATCCGCCTCGCCGATGGCTCGGTCGTCTCCGGCGTGAGGATCGATCAGGAGTTCAGCCAAGGCCAGAAAACCCGGCTGATGGTGCGGCCGGAAGCTTTTCGGCTGAGACCCGGCCCGGCCACTGCCGGGCTTGCGGTCGAATTCATCGACACCGCCTTCTTCGGCGAGCGGCGGCGCGTCATCGCACGCACGGCCGCCGGCCAGGAGATCGACGTCAGGCCGACATCCGACATGGCGCAACCAAAGGAAGGCATCGCCTCGAGCAGACAGATTTTTTTCGATCCCGCCGCCGCATTTCTGTTTCCCGCCTGACAGTCGACCGTTTGACCTCAGCGCGGCGGATCAGCCGGCGCCTCGATGGTGACGCCGTATTTGGCGGCGATGGCCACGACCTTTGCCATCTCCGGCGTGCCGGCGGCGGTCGCGGCGTCCATTTCCGCGAACATCTGATCAAGGCCGCAACTCGGCGCGCAGAAGACGAGCACGCGAGCTGGCTTGTCGGCGTCATTGCGGATGGCGTGGCGCCGGCCGCGTGCGCCGAAGAAGAAACCGCCGGGCGCAACGCGACGGGGCGCGGATTGGCCCTCGAATTCGATGACGAGTTCGCCGCTCAGCACATAGAAGCCTTCATCCTCTCGGGCATGGATGTGCGGTGGCGTTGCCGCGCCCGGCGGAACCATGGACTCCCAGAGCGAGAACGACCCGGCGGTCTCGGCACCGGTGGCTTTGTAGATATGGGTGATACCCAAAACGTTGAGCGTCGAGCCGGCCGCCGGCTCGCGCACGAACGCTTCGGCCGCTGCAGCTTTTGCATTCATCGTCGATCTCCTTCGTGGTTCGGTCGCTCACCAGAAGATAGGCCTTGCCGGCAAAATCGGCGAGGTACGAGTGGCCGTGGGCAGCAATTTTCGCAGCAGCAATGCGGAGATGCTGCGGTTGCCGCGCCCGACGGCATCGGCTGGGCGGCGGCTTGAAATTTCCTCGGTCTCGCCCACGTACTGAAGCTACGCTGGCGTTACGCCGGCTTTCACCCGCGATAGCTGGAGCACCTGATGCCGACCCGCCCCTATGCCATCCTTGAAGCGCCGTCCTCGCTGGGTCTGGCGACCGACGGCGTTGAAGCCTTGCCCGGTCGGCTGCTGGAACACGGCCTCGCCGAACGCATCCATGCGCGCCGCGCCGGGCGGCTGGCCGTCCCGCCGAAAGACCCGAAGCCCGACCCTGCCACCCTGACGCTGAATGCCAAGGCGATCGCGGCGTGGTCACCCAAGCTCGCCGACGCCGTGGAGGAGGTGCTGCACGCCCGCGAATTCCCGGTGGTGCTGGGCGGCGACTGTACGATCCTGCTGGGTCCGATGCTCGCGCTGCGCCGGCGCGGCCGCTACGGCCTGTTCTTCATCGACGGCCACGCCGATTTCTTCCAGCCGGAAGCGGAGCCCAACAGCGAAGGCGCGTCGATGGAGCTGGCCTTCGTCACCGGCTACGGGCCGGCGCTGCTGACCGACCTGGAGGGCCGCCGCCCGTTGGTTCGTTCCGAGGACACTGTCGTCTTCGCGTATCGCGACCACGAGGACCAGGCCGAATACGGCAGCCAGCCTTTGCCAGCAGAGCTCATGGCTTACGATCTGCACGCCATCCGCCCCCCGGGGGGGGGGGCGCCCCCCCCCCCCGCGCCATCGCGCACCATCCGCTCGTCTTCCGACAGCTGGTCCTCGATCAGGAAAGGATCATCCCAGACGAATGCG
>NZ_JBVVQJ010000024.1:0-113065 GCF_055811475.1 Mesorhizobium sp. WSM4829
TGATGCGCATCGGCCTCGCAGAGTTCCAAGCCATCAAGTACGGAGCCACGCTCGATGTGTGAATCCGATAGGTATAGTGACGGGGAGAAAGACGCCTTCGCAAAGGGTTTCGCCAACGACCAGCGTTGCAAAAAATAGCGCCGCGGTACGGCCAGCCCCCTTCTCCCCGTCACTATACGGGGAGAAGGGGGCTGGCAGGCGGATGAGGGGCAGCGCTGACATTGCCAGTCGGATGCGATTGCCCCGCTAGACCATCCGGCTCAGCGCATCGAAGAAGGTGACCATATCGACACTGAGCGGCTCGTCGACCGGCTCAGGCTGCGACGACATCTTGGCGATAACCACCTCCGCCTTGGGATCGACGTAGAGCCACTGGCCGTGGATGCCGATACCGCAAAAAGCGCCGCTGGCCGCGCCGGTCTGGTACCATTTGTTGCGGTAGCGGCCTTGCGGGAAGAGGAACGCCATCGCGCCACGCTGCCAGGCGTCCGTGTCTCCGCCTGTGCTGACAGTGTCGCGCACCCAGGCTTCCGGCACGATGCGGCGGCCATGGGCGATGCCGCCCTGCCGCATCATCTCGCCGACCCGGGCCAGATCGCGCGGCGTCACCGAAATGCCGCCGGCCGCGCGCGCAGTGCCGGCCATATCGACTGTCACCGAGGCTTCGCTCATTGCACCAAGCGGCAGCCACAATTTCTCGTGCATCAACTCGGCGAAGCGCTGGCCGGACGCGCGCTCGAGCAGGATGCCGAGCAGGTCGGAATTGGGCGAGCGGTAGCGGAACGTCCGGCCATGCGGCTCGTCAAGGCGCTGCAGCGTCAGGATGAAGTCGGCCAGGCTTTCCATGCCGCCGCCCGGATTCCACAGCGTCGCGCGGCGATAGCGGGCAAAGGCGCTTTCCGGATCGAGATAGGCTTCTTCGAAGTCGAGGCTGACGCTCATGTCGAGCACATGCCGCACGCTGGCATCGCCATAGGCCGAGCCGGCAGCTTCCGGCAGATAGCGGGTCACCGGCGCCTGCGGATCGAAAACGCCCTCGCCTTCCAATATGCCGGCCAGAATGGCGGTCAGCGACTTGCTGATCGAGAAGATGATGTGGCGCGCGCCGAACTCCATATGCGGTGCGAACCAGTCGCCGACGAATTTGCCGGCTTTCGTGATCGTCAGCGCGTCGGTGTCGGAGCGCGTGAGAAAGGTCGCAACGGTCTCCGCGCCTCTGGTCAGCGCGACCATTTCGCCAAGCAGCCCGTCAATATCCTGTGCCGGCGCCTCTCTGCTGCTTGAAGCTGCAGCGACGCGTGCGCTCGGCACCAACTCGCCGACATTCTGGAACGACCACCGGCTGAACGGGTTTTCGCGCCAGTTGCCGAGCAGCACCTCGTTGCGGGCAAAGCCATATCTGGTCTCAAACGCCGTCTTGCCGGTCATGGCATTTCCTTCCGATTTTTTTGGAAATCAGGCCAGCGCGGCGGCGATCGCGTGGACGGCTTTCAGCGTCGCCACCGAATAGGCGATGTCGGTGAAATCCGGGTAGCTCGAAAGCTTCACCACAACCATTCTCGTGTTCCAGTCGATATGGATCAGCTGCCCGAACACGCCCCGGCACATCAGCGCGCGCGAACGCGGGTCCTCGATCCAGAACTGGTTGCGGTAGCTGCCTTGCGGCAGGCTGGGATTGAAGTCCGGTCCATGCCTGCCGGTGCGCGTCGCCTCGATCCAGTCGGCCGGCACGACGCCGCCGCCATTGTCGAGGATCAGCTGGCCGAAACGGCCATAGTCGCGCAGCGTGGCGTTGAAGCCGCCATCGGCGATGGCGTAGCCGGCACTGTCGACGGTGAAGCAGGCGCTTTCATCCGCGCCGAGCTTTTGCCAGAGTTCTTCCGAAACCAGTTGCGCCAGCCGCTTGCCGGTCACCCGTTCCATGATGAAGGCGAGCACGTCGGTCTCTATCGAACGATATTCGAACGCGGCGCCATGCGGCCGGCTTGTCTTCTTGAGCCGCAGGATCAATTCGAACATATGCGATGGCCACTCGAAGGCCGGGTCGCTGTCCGGCGGCACCGGTTTCCAGCCGCTGGCGACATCGACCTGACCGATATCGGAATAGCGGTCGGTGTATTCCTCGGAAAAACGCACGCCGGACGTCATGTCGAGCACATGCTGCACGCTGGCGCCGGCCCAGCCGGTAGTTTCCAGCTCCGGCAGATAGGTCGTCACCGGCATGGCGGGATCGATCAGGCCGCGCCCGGCGAGTATGCCGAACACCGAGCCCGTGACCGACTTGGCCATCGACTGCGACAAATGCAGCGTGCGCTCGGTCATGCCGTTGCAATAGCGCTCATAGGCGATCTTGCCATCCTTGAGCACGAGGAACCCATCCGTATAGGTTTCGTCCAGCAGCCCGGCCAGCGTCGAAGGCTGCCCCGTGCTGCCGCCCACCGGCAGCGCGTCGAGATCGACGTCGGCGCGCTCGAGCCGGCGGCGATGGCCATTGCCGCGCCAGACTTCGACCGTCGGCAGGATTTCGCGGATGTGCTGGAACGCCCACCGGTTCCAGGGTCCCCTATCCCAGTCGAGCTTCGGCGGCACCATCTTGGGCGGTGAGCCCTGCATGATCGGCGGCCGCGGATCGGAGTTGCGGTAAGACTGCATGAGAATTTCCCTGCCGCCGCATGCCGCTCTTCGGTTCACTTGGATGAGGAGCGGTCTGCACAGCGGACGAAAAAGCCCCCGAATGGGCCTTTCGAGTGACGAACGCCCGACGCCATGGCGAAGGGCAGTGCCGGCAGGCCAGATGAGGGGCGGCGCGAACGCTGCGAATTCAGCGCTACCCCTCATCCCGCCCTTGACCCGCCTTCTTCCCGCTCGCGCGGAAAAAGGCGGAGTGCCGCTATTTCTGAACGTCCGTCCAGATGCGCGTGTAGAGTTGCTGCACATCGGGCGAGCAAGGGGTGAGGAACTCGCCCGCTTTCTCCAGTTCTGGCGGTACCACCAGTTCGGGCGCATCCTTCATGTCGGCTGGCATGAATGTCTTCGAGCCCTTGATGCCATTGGCATATTTGGCGAAGGCGGAGATCATGGCGGCGTTCTCGGGATCCATGATGAAGTTCATGAACAGCTTGGCGTTGTCGACATTCTTGGCATCCTTGAGGATGGCAACACTGTCCATGAAAAAGGGGAAGCCCTCCTTCGGGTAGCCGAACTTGATGTCGGGGTTCTTGATGCGCGAGCGCATGATGGCGCCGTTCCAGTAGTAGACGGCCGAATAGTCGCCGGCCGGTAGCTTCTCGGTCACGCTATAATCCATGGCCAGCCACTTCGGCTTGGCCTCCACCAGCTTGTCGCGCACTTTCTTGAGCAGTTCCTTGTCGTCCGTGCACCAGTCGCCGCCCAGATACTTGATGGTGGCGAACAGCACGTCGTTCATTTCCGGCGCGACATTGATCTTGCCAACCAGTTCCTTCGGCGGATCGAGGAAGATGGCCGAGGTGTTGATGTCGCCGTCATAGACCTTTGTGTTGACGCCGATACCGGTCACGCCCCACTGCCACGGAACCGTATAATGACGGCCCGGATCCCAGG
Organism: Mesorhizobium sp. WSM4829; assembly: GCF_055811475.1. Lineage (NCBI taxonomy): Bacteria > Pseudomonadati > Pseudomonadota > Alphaproteobacteria > Hyphomicrobiales > Phyllobacteriaceae > Mesorhizobium > Mesorhizobium sp. WSM4829. Next base: position 3,583 of record NZ_JBVVQJ010000024.1, read on the forward strand.
GAACGTTCACCCAGCGCTCGTCGACATTCTTGAAGTTCTCCATCTGGTCGGGCCGGGCCTCAAGCAGAAGCCCTTCCTTCACCCAGATCGGCACGTAGTTGGCCGACGGCACCACAATGTCGAAGCCATGACCACCGGCGCGTACCTTTGCTAGCGCGGTGTCGTTGGAGTCGTAGTCGGTGATCGTCACCTTGACCTTATAGGTATCCTCGAACTTCTTGATCATCTCGGAGCTGGTGTAGTCGCCCCAATTAAAGATGTTGAGTTCGCCTTCCGCATACGCGCTGCCCGCAAAGGCAAGCATTGCGAATAGCGCCGTGGCAGCCGTGGTCTTCCATTTCATTGCTATTTCTCCCGTTTGGCAATCGTTGGTCATGGCTTGCGCCGATTGACGAAGTAGAACGCGGTTACGAGCACCACTGACAGCGCCAGGAATACCGTGGCGATCGCATTGATTTCTGGGCTCGTTTCGCGCCGCAACTGGCCGAGCATGTAGGTGGGCAGCGTATCCTGGCCGCCGGACTTGACGAATTCGGTGATGACCACATCGTCGAGCGAAATGACGAAGGCGAGCATGAAGCCCGCGATGATGGCCGGCCTCAAGAGCGGCAGCGTCACGAAACGGAAGGCTTTCCAGGGCGTGGCGTATAGGTCAGCGGCTGCGCGCTCCAGCGTCAGGTCCATGCTCTCCAGCCGCGCCCGGATCGGCAGGTAAGCGAACGGGATGCAGAAGGCGGTGTGCGCGGCGATCAGGTAACCGAGTCCTGAGTAACCGGTCCAGACCTTGATGCGCGAGAACACGATCAGGAGCGCGACGCCGGTGACTATCTCCGGCACCATCAGCGGCTGGTTGATGAAGGCGTATTTGAAGGTAAGGCCGGGATAGGGCCGCGTGCGGGTCGTGGCCAGCGCAGCCATGGTGGCGGCGATCGTCGACAGCGCGGCGGCCGAGACCGCCAGCACGAGCGAGCGGACGGAGGCGTCCTGCACGGCCGAATTGTGCCAGGCCGAAATAAACCAGCGCAGTGAGACGCCATCCCAGCGCGAAAGCGAATCCGCCGTGTTGAACGAATAGGTGACGAGCGCCGCGATCGGCAGATAGAGCGCGAAGAAGGTCAGAAGCGCCATGAACCCGAAGCCGGGTTGCGCCTGGATGTCGAACGGACGCTTAGCCATGGGCGCCCTGCGACCCGGATGCGTTGCGCACGTAGAACAGGAGCGCGATCATCACCAGCACCATGAGCGTAATTGAGATGGCCGCGCCAAGCGGCCAGTTACGGCCCGCGCCGAACTGCAGTTCGATCAGGTTGCCGAGCATCATGTTCTTGCCGCCGCCCAGCACCCGCGGAATGACATAGGCGCCAAGCGAGGGAATGAAGACCAGTATCGAGCCGGCTATGACGCCGGGCTTGATCAACGGGAAGATGATGCGGCGCAGAACCTGCCAGCGACCGGCGTAGAGGTCATATCCGGCCTCGACCAGCCGGAAGTCGAGCTTCTCCATCGAGGCGTAGATCGGCAGCACCATCAGAGGCAGGTAGATATAGATCATGCCGAACAAAATGGCGGCGTCGGTATTCATGATCTGCAGCGGTTGCTTGATGATGCCGAGCGCCATCAGCGCCGTGTTGACCAGCCCTTCGTTGCGGATCACCTGCTGCATGGCGAAGGTGCGGATCAGGAGATTCGTCCAGAACGGAATGGTGACGAGGAAAACCCAGACCTCGCGCGTCTTCGGCGGTCGCGTGGCGATGAAATAGGCTGTGGGGAAGCCGAAGAACAACGTCAGCACGGTGGTGTAGAACGACAGGCTTATCGAACGCCAGAAGATCGACAAATGCGCATCTGCGAAGGCCAGAGTGTCGTCGAAGATGTCACGCTGCATCAACACCGACAGCCAGCCGTCGGTAGAAAATTTCCACACCACGTCGCCATACGGTCCCGGCGTCAGGAAGGAATAGATCACGACGATCAGCAGCGGTCCGCTCGCGGCGAGAAAGATGATGATCAGCGCCGGCGCCGACAGCAGCCAGCGATCGCGGATCTCTCGGCGCTCGGCCTCCTCAGCGACTTGTCCCGCGCTCGCCATCAATCCCTCAGCACTTGCGCGGCGTCGTTGCCGATCGAAATGCCGACCTTGTCGCCCCGCTCGAAACCGCAGCCAGCGCTGCGCGTGTTCTGCTGGCGCACGGTGAAGCTCTCGCTGCTGTCGAGGCGAACATGGATGTGCGTGTCGGTGCCGAAATAGACGATGTTTTCCACCGTGCCCGACAGGTCGCCCTTGCCGCTGGTCAGCTTGGCATGTTCGGGCCTGACCACCACGGTGGCATTGTCCTTTGGCTGGAAGCCTTCCGCCACGGTCGCGTCTATGGTCGCGCCGGATTTGAGCGTTGCGCGTGCCTTGCCGTTGCCCATGCCTGATATGGCCGCCGTCAGGAAATTGGTTTCGCCGATAAAGTCGGCGACGAAGCGCTCCGCCGGCTTGTCATAGATATCCCAGGGCGTGCCGACCTGCAGGATCTTGCCCGACGACATCACCGCGATGCGGTCCGACATGGTCAGCGCTTCTTCCTGGTCGTGGGTGACGAAGATGAAGGTGATGCCGGTCTGGTGCTGCAGTCGCTTCAGCTCGATCTGCATCTCCTTGCGCAGCTTGAAGTCGAGCGCCGACAGCGGCTCGTCGAGCAGCAGCACTTTCGGCTGCGGCGCCAGTGCCCGCGCCAGCGCCACGCGCTGCTGCTGGCCGCCGGAAATCTGGCTGGTGCGACGGTTGCTGAGCGCCTCCATCTTGACCAGCTTCAGCATCTCGGCGACCCGCGCCCTGACTTCGGCCTTGGGCTTGCCGAGCATTTCGAGGCCGAAGCCGATGTTCTCGGCCACCGTCATATGCGGGAACAGCGCATAGTTCTGGAACACGGTATTGACCGGCCGCTTGAACGGCGGCAGCGGCGCGATGTCCTGGCCGTGCAGCAAGATCTCGCCGGCGCTCGGGAAGTCGAAGCCGGCGATCAGCCTTAGAAGGGTCGTCTTCCCGCAGCCGGACGGACCAAGCAGCGTGAAGAATTCATTTTCGCGGATCGACACCGAAACCGTGTCGAGGGCGGCGACCTGTGACTCTCCGCTACCGAATACCTTGCGGACGCCACGAACTTCAATTGCACTTCTACCCGGTTGTTCCGGCACGATTACCCCATTCTTGTGTCCGCTCTTCTGGCGGATCCAGTTCCCACTCGATTGTCAGCACACGGCGCATGGCTTGGCAAGCACACATCTGAATGTCGATCATACATCTGAACGTCGATTTAGGACGCAATTCCCGTGCCACCGTCAGGCCTGGTAGGTGATCTTGCCGCCGCAGATCGTCGTCACCGGCCGCACCGTATGCAGCGCTTCCGGCGCGGTCGTCTCGATGTCGGCTGAGAGCACCACCAGATCGGCCATAAAGCCTGGCTTGAGGCGGCCCTTGCGGTGCTCCATGAACTCGGCATAGGCGCCTTCCACCGTGTAGCCCGCTAGTGATTCATGCAGCGAAAAGCTCTGGTCGGGATCGCCCTCTGCCCAAGGTTTGCGCAGCACCGCCGCCTGAATGCCCAGGATCGGATCGATCGGCGACACCGGCCAGTCGGAAGCGAAGACGACATGCGCGCCCGCCTGCTTCAGCGTCCGCCAGGCATAGCTCAGCGGCCATCTTTCGCGGCCGATGCGCGAAAGCGTCGGCTCCAGCGGGAAGTCCATGGCGCCGGGCGGGTGCGGCGGCTGCATCGAGGCGATGACGCCAAGCTCTGCGAAGCGCGGTATGTCGGCGGCAGTGACCACCTCGATATGCTCGACCCGGTGCCGGCTGTCGCGCCTGCCGTTCTTCCCCCGCGCCGCCTCATAACCATCGAGGACCGCGCGCACCGCGCCGTCGCCGATCGAATGCACGGCGACCTGCAGCCCGCGCCGGTCGGCCTCCACCGCCACCTCGGCGAGATGCTCCGGCGTAAACAGCGGCTCACCCCGCCAGCCCGGCCGGTCGGCATAGTCGTCGACCATAACCGCGGTCCAGCCTTCCAGCACGCCGTCGTAAAACATCTTGACCATGCCGGACGACAGCCATTCCGATTGGTAGGAGTTGGCCATGCTCGATGCCTTTTCCAGCCTGTCGAGCGTCATGAAGTTCTTGAAATGAAAAGGTATCTTGGTGCGGCAGAGCAGTCGCCCTTCCTGTTCCAGCCCGGCTAGCAGCTCGAGCTGGTAAAGATTGCCGTCCATATTCTGGATCGAGGTGATGCCGTGGCGGGCGCACCATTCCAACCCGCGATGCATCAGGTCACGATCGGCCGCGACTTCGGCGGCGGAAGGGTACGGCTCGGGCTCTCCACCTGTCGCAATGCCGAGCCGCACTCGGTTCTGTCCCGAAAGCTCGAGGATTGGCCCGAACGCCTCCCCCTCGCGCAATTCGCCCGCCGCCACGCCATCCGCTCCCATGACGATCTCGTTGCCGGGACCGAGTTGCTTGCCGTGCAGGACGCCAGCCAACTCCAGCGCCTTGGTGTTGGCCCACATCGTGTGATGATCGGAAGCCGACATGGCGAACGGCCGGTCGGCGATGATGCGGTCGAGATGATGGCGGGTGACCGGCTCTTCCTTGGAAAGGACGGTGTAGTCGACGCCGGCCCCAAGCAGCAATTTGGCGTTCGGCCGTGCCGCCGCATAGGCGCGGATCGCGTCGCTCAGTGCATCGAAGCCATGCACGCCCTGAAGGTGCAGATTGTCGAGTTCGGCCGCGCCGCCGAAAAGATGCATATGCGCTTCGATAAAGCCCGGCACCATCGACCCGCCTTGCGCATCGATAATCTTCGTGGCCGGCCCTCTCAGCGCCTCAATCGTCCGGCGATCCCCAACCGCGAGGATGTTGCCGTCCTTTATCGCCACCGCCTCGGCCGTCGGATGGCCTTCGTCCATGGTCAGCACACGGGCATTGATGACGATCAAGTCGGCATTTGAACTCATGATTACCCGCGGTTCGGTTGCGCTACCGACAGGCTAGACGAGTAGCTGCCGTGCCAGCAAGCCATGGCTGGTTGGCCCAGCGCCTTGTGAAAGGCAGTGCAAGACGGCTAGGGTCGCCGCATCTCACCACGGAACAATTTCATGAAGACTGTTTTTTCGCCCCTCCATGCCGGCCATTCCGGCAATGTCGAATTGATCGCCGGCGCCATCGTGCCGGCCTTCGAGAAGCCGTCGCGCGCCGAGTTCATCAAGGCGAGGGTGGAGAGCGAAAAACTCGGCCCCGTGTTGCCGCCCGAGAGTCATGACCTCGCAGCCGCCAAGCAGGTGCATACCAGCGACTACATCGATTTCCTGCCGACCGTATGGCCGCTCTGGGAAGCGTCGGGACGGACTGGCACGGCCCTCCCCTTCACCTGGCCGACGCGCGGCCTGCGCGGCGATGTGCGCCCGCAAACCATCGATGCGCTGCTTGGCTTTTACTCCTTCGACGGCGGCGCCGGCTTCGTCAAAGGCACCTGGGAGGCGATCAAGTCGTCCTACGATGTGGCGCTGACCGCAGCCGCCCTGGTCAAGGGAGGCGAGAGATCAGCCTTCGCGCTCTGCCGCCCGCCCGGCCATCACGCCGGCGCTGCCTTCATGGGCGGCTATTGCTACATCAACAACGCCGCGGTTGCCGCGCAATGGTTCCGCGACCAGGGCGCCAGGCGAGTCTCGATCCTCGATGTCGATTACCATCACGGCAACGGAACGCAGGAGATCTTCTACAGCCGCGGCGACGTGCAGGTGCTGAACCTGCATGGCGACCCGATGACCGAATATCCGTTCTTCCTTGGCCATGCCGACGAGCGCGGCGCCGGCGCCGGCGAAGGCTTCAATGTCAACTACCCCATGCCGTTCGGCACCACATGGGATGCCTGGAATGCTTCGCTGGAGGACGCCTGCGCAAAACTTGCAGCTTACGCCCCCGAGATCGTCGTCGTTTCGCTCGGCGTCGACACGTTCGAGAAGGACCCGATCAGCAAGTTCAAGCTGAAAAGCGCCGACTATCCCAGGATTGGCCTTCGCATCGCCAAGCTCGGCCTGCCGACGCTGTTCGTCATGGAAGGCGGCTATGCCGTCGAGGAAATCGGCATCAACGCGGTCGGCGTGCTGACCGGATTCGAAGATCGGTGATGCATGTCGCCCAAAGGGCTGCCCAGGCGTTAGACCCGAGAGAGCGCAGCGGTGATGGCAGCTACGCCACTTGGCCGCCGATCCTCTGGAACGCGTCGCTTCCCCGGGCCCTCCCAATTCGACAAGTGGTTGACGGGAAACAGCGGATCGATCGTCATTGTCTGCTCTCCGGCGCGTAATGGAGGATGACAACACCTGACTTGAGCGTCTTGGTCTCGAGATGCTTCAGGGGTGTCCGGCTCGGGCCGCCCTTGAAGAGCGGCGTGCCGCTCCCGAGAATGACGGGGTTGATGCCGAGGTGATACTCGTCGATCAGGCCGTGCTCCATCAGGGTCGCCGTGAGGTCGGCGCTGCCGAACACGAAGATGTCTCCGCCGTCCCTGCTCTTCAGCTTGGAGACTTCTTCCGCGACATTGCCGTTGAAGAGCTTCGTGTTGTTCCAGTCGGCTCTTTTCAGCGTGCGCGAGAAGACCACCTTCTCGATCTTGTTCATGAAATCCGCGATCCAGCCTTGCTCGGACGGCCAATAGGCCGCCATGAGCTCGTAGGTCACGCGGCCGAAGATCAGCGTGTCGGCCTTTTCCTGGGTCTTACGAATGTAGTCCTCGAGTTCTTCTTCGAAGACGAACCAGCTGATGTCCCTGTCAGGACCTTCGAAAAAGCCGTCGACGCTCACCATGTCCCATATGATCAGTTTTCTCATAGAACCCTCCTCTTCGTGTATCCCTTTGTGAATTCTCGGCCTATCCCGTGAAGCGGAGGCGCATGTTGGTGATCTGCCCCGCTTCCCGAGCCCTCGGACTTCTCCAACCTGACCGGCTCCATGCCGTTCTGGCTGAAGCGGCGGATGCCGTAGCCGATGAGGTCGGGCGCGACATGGAGACCTCGTCGACAAGCCCTGATTCGGGCCGACGGGAAATCGCAGCATTTCAGCGGGATGCGACGAAGCGTTCCAGTTTGCCGAGAGTTTGCAGTCCCAGTTCCACGGCACCGAAGCCCTTCGCCTCCTGGAACTCGGCAGTCGTGCTGAATACCATGCCCAGCGTCACCTTCGTTGCCCCGTCCTGATCCTCGAACGAGGCCCAGGCGTCGGCATGTTTCGGCCCGTTCTCGCCCCAATGCAGCGTATAGCCGATCCTCTCCTCGGGCCGGACCTCGTTATAGAGATGGTGGTTCGGGAAAACCGTGCCGTCAGGCGCGATCATGTCGAATACCCACTCGCCGCCGGCTCGCAAGTCGATCCTCTTGGTTCGACAGGAAAAACCTTCCGGCCCCCACCATTGCGGCAGCGTCTCGGGGTTCATCCAGGAGTTCCAGACGGCGGTTGGCGGCGCCTGAATCACCCGCTGCAGCACCATGGTTCGTTCGGCCGCGCCCGCGAGGTTGTCCAGGCCGGCACCGAAGCCCGCCCGGTAGCCTGCTTCCATGTCCTGGGCCAGCGAGGAAAGTTGCACCGTCACGACCAGCCGACTGCGCTCGTGCGTGCCTGAGAGATCTGCCGTCACCAGCGCTGCTGATTGCGTCACGCCTTCGCACGAGACCACCTCGTAGTTCACACTGCACAGCGCTGGCTGCAACACCAGCCAGCCGCACTCGCAGCGGATGTCCGGCTGGCCCTCTGCCTTGCAGAGCGAGATCTCGCGACCACCCACCCTGGTGTCGGCCTCCAAAAACTCCACGGTGACCGAGGGCGATGGCGCAGCCCAGATCGCCCGCGCGGCTGGGGCCGTCCAAGCCTCCCACAGCACGGCCAATGGCGCGGCCACGTCCCGTTCGAAGGTCAGCGTCGCAAAACGGCCCGTCCTATCATCGGGCACCGCACGGGTCGCACTGTTTGTAGCGAGGTTCTGTGTCATTCTGCGCGCTCCTTCTTCATCACATTCATCACAAATGCGTCCAACCGGTCGAGCCGAGCTTCCCAGATGGCCCGCTGTTCATCGAGCCATGTTCGCGCTGGATCCAGAGCCTCGGGTACGATGGCGCAGGTGCGTATCCGCCCGTCCTTGGACGTGGTGATCAACCCTGCCTCCTCCAGCACGGAAAGGTGCCGCATCACCGTGGGCAGCCGCAGTCCCGTGGGCCCAGCCAGATCCGTTACCCGCGCAGGTGTTTCGGCGAGCCGGGTCAGGATCGACCGGCGGGTCGGATCAGCGAGCGCGTGGAAGAGCAGCGAGAGAACAAGATCATGCTTAGCCATGTTGCTAACTATCGCCCAATTTGCCGGTGGCGCAAGCGAAAACTTCGTCAAGTCGCTAAGTATTTTTTCGCAACGCGCCGAGTTCTTGGAGCAGGCGGATTCTGTTGCTGGCTTGCTGGAGAAAGTCGTTCACAGCGATGCTCGCACAGGCCGATGCCTGCAGTCGAAGACAAAATCCTGAAGCCGCCAGTCCGCTTCCCGGACGGAAGGTCGGACACCTCACCGAAGCGCTTCACGCGGCCTGCAAGAATGGCCGCTGACCTGTCCCAGCCACGGCTATCTTGTTGTTGGACCATGATCTTCTTTGAAAAGGCGTTCGCCCTTTGCGAGGTCATGCTCTACTTCTAGGGGACGGCATGAGGGCACCGATTCTGGAAGAACGCAGCATTTGAAATCGGGGAAGCATCGATGATCGACGACGAGCCGGACAGCGAACGCGTCTCGGCGCTGGCGCCGTTCCGACACGGCATTTTCCGCGCCGTATGGTCCGCCAGTCTGGTTTCGAATTTCGGTGGCTTGATCCAGGGCGTCGGCGCCGCCTGGATGATGACCACGATCGCCACCTCGTCCTATCAGGTTGCGCTGGTCCAGGCCTCGACCACCTTGCCGATCATGCTGTTTGCGCTCGTTGCCGGGGCGATCGCCGACAGCTTCAACCGGCGCAAGGTCATGCTGATTGCCCAGATCTTCATGCTGGTCGTCTCGGTTCTGCTGACCGTGTTCACCTATCTAGGCTTGATGACGCCGTGGACGCTGCTCGCCTTCGCCTTCCTGATCAACAGCGGCACGGCGCTTTACAATCCGTCATGGCAGGCTTCTGTCGGCGACATGGTGCCGCGCGCCAAGCTGCCGGCCGCCGTCGCGCTCAACTCGCTGGGCTTCAACCTGACGCGCAGCGTCGGCCCGGCGATTGGCGGCATCATCGTCGCCGCCGCAGGTACTGCAGCGGCCTTTGCCGCCAATGCATTGAGCTATGTCGGGCTGATCATCGTGCTGGCCCGCTGGAAGCCGGACCTGCCGGCCGCGACACTGCCGCGCGAGACGCTGGGCGCAGCGATGGGTGCTGGCCTGCGCTACGTCGCCATGTCACCCAATATCGGCAAGGTGCTGGTCAGGGGTGCGGCCTTCGGCTTCAGCGCCGGCGCGGTTCTGGCGCTGCTGCCGCTGGTGGCGCGCGATGTCGTCAAGGGCGATGCCTTGACCTACGGCATCATGCTCGGTGCTTTCGGCATCGGCGCCGTCGGCGGCGCACTGATCAGCGTCCGGCTGAGGCAGATGCTGTCGAGCGAGGCGATGGTGCGCATGGCATTCGCCGGCTTTGCGCTCTGCGCCTTCAATGCCGCCGTCAGCGACCAGGCCTGGCAAACGTCGCTCGGGCTGCTCATCGGCGGCGCCTGCTGGGTGGTCGCGCTGGCGCATTTCAACGTCACGGTGCAGATGTCTACGCCGCGCTGGGTGGTCGGCCGGGTGCTCTCGGTCTATCAGACGGCGACTTTCGGCGGCATCGCCCTCGGCAGCTGGATTTGGGGCGTCGTCGCTGATGCGCATGGCGCCGAGTTCGCGCTGACCGCGGCCGCCGTCGCGATGCTGGCGGGCGGCGCGATCGGCCTGTTGCTGCCCTTGCCGCAGCAGGCGGTGCTCAACCTCGATCCGCTGAACCGTTTCAAGGAGCCGCATCTTGCACTCGACCTGAAACTGCGCAGCGGGCCGATCGCCATCATGATCGAGTACATCATCCGCGAGGAGGACGTGCCGGAATTCCTGGCCACCATGGCCGAGCGTGGCCGCATCCGCCGCCGTGACGGCGCCCGCAACTGGACGCTGGCCCGCGATCTCGAAAATCCGGCAATATGGATCGAGCACTATCACACGCCGACATGGCTCGAATACATCCGCCACAACAAGCGGGCCACCCACGCCGACGCCGTTGTCGGCGAGCGCGTGCGGGCGCTGCACAGCGGCGACGAGCCGCCGCGCGTCCGCCGCATGATCGAGCGTCCGACAACCGCCGGCACGACAATCGTCATGCCGAAAGGACCAATCGAGCATTAATGCATGTCGCGCAAACGCCCCACAACCTTAAGTTGCGCCCAGAGGCGGACGTGGTTGCCTGAAGCACTGCGAAGCTATTTGAGCTTGATGACAACCTTGCCCTTGGCCCGGCCCTGCTCGATGTATGCCAATGCCTCGTTTGTCTGCTCAAACGGAAAGACCCGATCTAAGACCGGGCGGATGACGCCCGTTTCGATGAGCGACGTTATCTTTGTCAACTGCTCGCCATTGGCCGCCATGAACAGGAACGAGTATCGGACACCTGCGCGTTTCGCCCGCCTCCTGATGCCTGCGCTCAGAACGCGCATGACCAGGTTCAGCACCCAGTTCAGCCCTTTCTCCCTGGCAAACCCAGGATCGGGCGGACCGGAGATCGAAACGGCGACGCCACCTGGCTTCAACACACGCAGGGACTTTTCGAGCGTCTTGTTGTCCTGGCTATTCAGGACGACATCGTAGCCCGAAAGGACTTTCTCGAAGTCGTCCTTCTTGTAGTCGATGACGACATCAGCGCCCAGCTTCCTGACCATATCCATGTTCGAGGCGCTTGTTGTCGTGGCGACCGTCGCGCCGAGGTGCTTTGCCAATTGGATGGCGAATGTTCCCACTCCACCGGAACCAGCCTGAATGAAGACCTTCTGTCCTTTCTTCAGCTTCGCCCTTTCAACCAACGCCTGCCAGGCGGTCAGCCCCACCAGGGGAATGGACGCAGCCTCCTCCATGCTGAGGTTCTTTGGCTTCAGGGCCACGTCCGCATCATCAATGGCGATGTATTCGGCGAACGCTCCGATCCGACCGTCGCGCACTCGCGCATAGACCTCGTCGCCCGGTTTGAACTGTCGGACCTTCGAGCCGACGCGAATGACCGTTCCGGCCACGTCATGGCCTGCAACGAAAGGCCGGCGATAGGGCAGGATGAGTTTGAATTCTCCGTCCCTGATCTTGGAGTCCAGCTGATTGAGACTGGCGGCATGGATCTGCACCAGCACGTCCTTCTCCCCGACTTCCGGCTCCGGAACGTCTCCGATCCGCAGGGGAGCGTTTTTTGCGTATCGATCGATGATGAAGGCCTTCATGGCAGCTTTCCCAAATTGAGGACCCGGAGTGACGCGCGCCCCTATTGCATTACGCCCATTTACTGATATTATGCTCATAATGCAATAGCTGATCGAAGGAGAAAGCAACATGCGCTACGAGAAGGGCAGGAAGGACGCATCGCGGCAGCGGATCATGGATGTGGCGACCGAACGGTTTCGCTCCGACGGCATCGCTGCATCAGGTATCGCCGGCATCATGGGCGAGGCGGGACTGACCAACGGCGCGTTCTATCCGCATTTTCCATCCAAGGCGGCGCTCGTGCGTGAGAGCGTGGCGGCGGCCCTGGAGGTTCAGGCGACCCAGATTCAGGAGGCGGTGGCTGCCGGTGGCCTGCCAATGGCCATCGACGCGTATCTGTCGGCGGAACACCGAGACAATCCAGGCCACGGTTGCGCTTCAGCCGCGCTGTTGCCCGAAATTGCGCGTGAGCCGGTCGAGACGCGCCAGGTTTACGCCGAGCACCTGCTCAAGCTCGTACGCCCGGTGGCGGCCGAACTGACACCCGACGCCCGCGACCCCGAAGATGTCGCGTTCGGCGTCTTCGCGACCCTGATCGGCACGCTTGAGCTATCGCGCGCGGTGAACGGGACCGAACTGTCCGATCGCATCCTTGCGGCTGGCGCAGCAGCGGCGAAGGCGCTGCTCCAGCCCCGCGACAACGACAAGCCGGAAGAAAGGAAACCATCATGAACGTGCATCAGCTGTCGCGACCTGCCGCGATCGTCAAACACAGGGACGTGCCGACGAAAACGGTCGACGTCGGCGGTATGAAATTCGCCTACCGGGAGCTCGGGCCCACAACCGGGGTACCGGTGATCTTCCTTACTCATCTGAGTGCGGTACTCGACAATTGGGATCCCCGGGTCGTCGATGGCATTGCCGCAAAACGGCACGTTATCACCTTCGATAACCGTGGTGTTGGCGCATCAGGCGGGTCCACTCCCAACACGGTGGAGGCGATGGCCCGCGACGCGATCGCCTTCATCCGGACCCTCGGCTTCGAGCAGGTCGATCTGCTCGGCCTATCTCTTGGCGGCTTCATCGCCCAGGCGATTGTTCAGCTGGAGCCTAATCTGGTTCGCAAGATCATCCTCGCGGGAACCGGCCCAGCCGGTGGTACCGGCATCGACAGGGTGACATCAGTCACCATCTTCGACATGATCCGCGCCGCGCTGACCATCAGGGACCCAAAGAACTACCTCTTCTTCACCCAAAGCCCCAACGGCAAGAAGGCGGCGCGCGCGTTTCTGCAGCGCTTGAAGGAACGGACCAATGACCGCGACAAGCCCATCGCCCTCGGCGCTTTCAGCCAGCAGCTCAAGGCAGTCCGTGCCTTTGGCCTTGAGCGCCCTGCCGACCTATCGCGTGTCCGGCACCCGGTCCTCGTGGTGAATGGCGATCACGACAGAATGGTGCCCACCAGCAATTCCGTCGACCTGGCACGACGCTTCCCCAATGCCGAGCTGGTCCTGTACGAGGACGGCGGGCATACGGCCATTTTCCAGTATCACGGCGCCTTCGTGGAAAAGGCCCTGGACTTCCTCGAGGCCTAATCCGGCCGTGCCGGTGTGGCCAGTTGGTCGGCAAATGACGCTTCGATCCATGCGCTAACCTGACGGGCAACACCGTACACTAGATCGGGGAAGCCCTGAGGAAGGAAGCGCACGCAAGCTAATTCGCCGAATCTGCGTTGCTTCGACAACGGACCTTCCGTCTGTTCCCGTAAAGCCAAGTGACACCCGTGCGTCAGGATGCGGCGCGCAGGCTCGTACGGACGCGACGCCTGCTTGTGGCGCGGGACTTCTCCGCCACGACACCGGTGATCTCGACCACGCCGTTCTCATGCGGTTTGGCGTTTGTGACCTTGTGGAGACGCTCATAGGGCAACAGTTCCTTGACCCGGGCGTCGAGCACCGCGACTTCGGCTCGCAGATCCTCGCATTCCTGCCTCTGGACATCGAGCTGTATCTGTTCGGATGCCTGCTGCAGGGAAAGCTGCGAAAAATTCGCGCTCACGGTCGAGAGGTGCATCTTGTCGTTTTCGTTCTCCTTCCTGAGGACGGACAACCTTTCCTCCGCAATTTGCTTTTCGGCGACAGCGTCGCTCCATTGAGCCTTGAGATTGGCGATCTCGCTCGCGGCTTGATTGTTCTCGTTCGAGGCGACTTCAAATCGTGATTGGAGGTTGCGAATTTCAGAACGCAGGCCGCCGATCTCAGCGAAACTACGCGCACGCTCGGCTTCCCTGTCACCTTCCATGATTCGGGCCGCTTCCGTCATTTCCGACAGCTTCGCTTGCGCTATATCGAGCGATTTCTGCAGCCGCATCTCCTCTTGTTCACTCTTGCCGAGCGCAGCCAGCAGTTCCGAAAGTCGCGCCGCGTCACTGGCATGAATCGTCGAGAGCTCGTCCAGCCGGTGCCGCGCCTCAGCTTCCCGCTTCAGCGCCTTGTCGAAATCGATCGACAGGCTGACATGCTTTTCCCGCAATATCTCGTTCTCGCGTGCGCATCGGTTGGCCTCGGCCGTTCTGGCCGAAAGCGTTTTGACGAGGTCGCCGAACTCCGCTTCGCGTTCTGCGCTCGCATTGCCTGCCACGACGAGTTCCAGCTTTGCTGCAGCAAGCGCACTGCGAAGTGCCTCCTTGTCCTCGGCCAGGCTTATCTCGCGTTGCTGCAGGGCCTCGACGGCGCTTTCACGCTCGCGCTGCTTTCTGGTCGCATCGTGGAACTGCTCCGATAGCACTCTTTGCTGCGTGGTCAGGCTGCCATTTGCCAGTTCCAGTTCGTTGGCGCGAAGAATGTCCCCGTGAAGCAGCTTCAGGAATTCGCCTGTCAGGTGATGCGAGGTCGCGATCTCCGACAGTTTCGTGTTGATCTCCTCCAGATACTCGCGCGCATCGTCAAACAGCCCCTCAACGGCATCGAGCGCAGCCAGGCGGGTTTGTGTGTGGGAGGTCAGCCGCCGTGCGATCTCGGGAGCGTCGGCATCGTCCTCGGGCTGAGAGTTGTCATTCCTTGCCGCGAGATTCTCATCCGGAACGCTGTCCAACGGCGATTGGTCGTCCAGGTTGAGACACTCATCGAACGCATCCGCCAAATCGGCTTCGAGTTCCTTGAATGCCCTGTCCACCGTCTCGGCACGCTTGATCAGACTTCTGATTTTCATGACTGAACATCCCCTACTGTAACGCCATCTGGGGTCTCGATCCTCGCCTCCCGGACACGGGTTACCCCTTCCCCCTGATCGCGCGGTGGCGCATGAGGCGAGCCCACGCTAGGGACAGGCTTGGCCACTGTCCTCGTCTGTTTGAATGACGCAAACCTTGTAACTGCCCTGATTGCCGCCGGCTTTCGGGCAAACAACCACCGTCGGAACGTCCGCCGGAGACCTTGCACCGACAGCAACTGACCGTACGTCAGCGATCATCGTCGTGCCGCTATCGGGAGAGGACGCGAATGCGGCTCTGAAACTCACCCCGATCGACATAGCATCCCCGCAGATGTCTCAGCCCCGTATTTGGGTTGAACGATTGGCGGCCGTGAAGCACCCGGCGATTATCGAAGACCGCCATTTCGCCGGCCTTGAGGCGGTAGGCTATTTGAAAACGCGAGCTGCGGATCATCATCATCAGCTTGCGATAAGCCGCATAGAAGGGGGTGCATATCTCGGAGGGAAGGTCGATGACATCGACAAGATGGGCGTTGAACCGCAACTCTGTCACGTCTCCACTGCGTCGAGTTACGATCACAGGAAACCGACCGCGCAGATCGTAGTTTTCGTCGTGAAAACGATAGGGGATATCGACCTCGCACAAGAGACGGTATGCTTCCGGATCTTCCGCCTGTAATGCGGCCACAACCGCAAACCCGTCGGCAAAGACCGATCCACCGCCCTCAGCTTCATTCGCGATACAATGCAGGAATTGATAGCCGGGCGGCACCTCCTGGTTCGCGAGATCGGTGTGTAACGGCAAGGCGACAGGGGTGTAGGCCAAGTTGTTCGGGTTCGGCATCGACACGACTTCGAACATAGTGCCGAAATTTGTCTGGCGCAGGAAACCTACCCGCTCGGCCGCACGCCGCCCGGCGTCGGGATCATCGCCAAGCCCCTCGACGATGGAGAGCCCGTATGCAGCCGTCGCCCTCAGCCAGGCAAGCAGATCGGCATCGCTTTGAAAAAGGCCCCCGGCAGAGTAGCGCGGTATGGTTTCAAGATCGATCGAGCCGTCCCAGAGTTTCGGAGCGATCTCGGCCGGATCGTCCCGCTTTCTGCCTGGGCGGTAGGATTCAAAGAAATGGCCCGGGATTTCCTCCTCAGCCAGGACGTTCGGCCAGACAATGCTCACAGCGCCGCGTCTGTCCTGGACGTTGAGGGGTCTGAGCGAGGCGTCAACGCTGGTCAGGTCGAATATTCGTTCTTGGGTCTGTGGGTGAAACGCCGATGGCGCATTATCCTTTAGCCAAAGCCAGGGATAGCAGACTGTTTCGCCTGACGAGAACGTCACGGCAAGCTCGGTCTCCCGGGCTTCCACAGAAAGCATGGTATTCATGATTGTGTCTCTCTGAACACGAAATTAAATCTTCAGATTGGATCGGGCCCGCAAGCCATCAACCCAGAGGTGGTGGCCACCACAAGCTCGGCTTCCCATAACGATGGGATCCGGGATTTCTGTTCGGTTCTTCGAGCACTCGATCTCCAGGTGAAACCTGGCTCCAGCTGAAATCTGGTGCACACAGCGATGGTAGCGGTCATTTGCCGGCGGTGTCCAGCTAAATGCAATGGGACCGCCATCCCCCTCTGGGCTGCCCTCGCCGACAACCCAGCTTCACTGCGGCGATAAAACCCATCATCATATCGGGAACCGCGTTGACGTAAACGTCAACCCGAAGCTATATGCGCCGGCGACCTTGATCGCGAAATGCGCAAGACGGCGACTTCGGGCCGGATCAAAGTGCCCCAGACCGAAGTGCCCCAGACCGAAGTGCAATGGGGTGCGACAAACGCAACGAGACGAGGAGAACGGCCATGGGCGTTCAGGAAATTGCCGACAAGATCAGCGCGCGCGTGGCGAGTGCCGGGTTCGATCGTTCCGTCAAATTCGATACCGGAGGCGACGGCGTCATCGTCATCGACGGCGCTCAAGTCTCGACCACCGACGCGCCGGCCGACTGCACGATAAAGCTTTCGCTCGACGATCTGGAATCGCTGATATCAGGCGATCTCAACCCGACCATGGCGTTCATGTCCGGCAAGATAAAGGTCGAAGGCGACATGAGCGTCGCCATGGCGCTGAGCCAGTTGATCGGCTGACCCATTCCAATCCTGGATGGAAACAAGCCGCCGCCCGATGGCAGCGGCTTGTTTCCGATCCGTCAGGCAGCGAGCGACAGCCGCTGTGCCTTCAGCTTGCGCCCGGCCGCCTTCAGCGTGCCCTGTGCGCCGGCGAGCACGCCTTCCACCAGCTCCAGCGCCAGCAGGCGGTGCCGCTCATAAGGTCCCGGCATGGCCAGCGAGCCGGTTTTATCGGCCGAGAACCCGAAGCGCTCGTAATAGGGCGCATCGCCGACCAGCAGGATCGCCGCATGGCCGAGGCGCGCGGCTTCAGCGATTGCATGGCGCATCAGCGCCGAGCCGATGCCGGCATTCTTGATTGTCGGATCGACGGCGAGCGGGCCAAGCAGAAGGGCGGATCTACCGCCCTCGCCCAGCACGACATCCCACAGCCGCACGGTGCCGGTGACAGCGCCCAACGCGTCACGTGCGACAAAGGCAAGGCCTTCCGAAGGCCGGCGGCCGCGCCGCAGCTTTTCCGACGATTTTCTCCGGCGCTTCGGCCCCATGGCGCGGTCGAGCAAGGCTTCGCGCGCCGGGGCGTCGGCAGCGGTTTCGGCGGTGATGACGAAAGCGCTGGCAATCTCCCCCCTCGAGGGGGAGATGTCGCCAAAAGCGACAGAGGGGGTCGGTACGTCCTGACGCGACACCCTGTCGTGGGCGAAGGACGTCGGCGCTTCACGCGAGACGACCCCCTCTGGCCACTTCGTGGCCATCTCCCCCTCAAGGGGGGAGATTCCGCGCGCGGCGCCATCAACGATGAAATCCACAATTTCCATTTCCGCGATCCTTCACGAGCGGATTGTTCCACAGGCGAGCCCGGGCGGGCGACAGGCGCCCACCTCGGGATGATCTGACCGGCTCTTGCGAGCCGTCAGATCACGTAGGATCGGAGAGGCTCGAAGCCGTTGAAGGCGACCGAGGCGTAGGTCGTCGTGTAGGCGCCGGTGCCCTCGATCAGCACCTCGTCGCCGATGGTCAGCGACAGGGGCAGCGGATACGGCGTCTTCTCGTACATCACGTCGGCCGAATCGCAGGTCGGGCCGGCGAGCACGCACGGCGCGGTCTCGGTGCCGTCATGCGCGGTGACGATCGGGTAGCGGATCGCCTCGTCCATCGTCTCGGCGAGCCCGCCGAACTTGCCGATGTCGAGGAACACCCAGCGGACATTGTCGTTGTCGGCCTTCTTCGAGATCAGCACGACTTCCGACTTGATGACGCCGGCATTGCCGACCATGCCGCGGCCCGGTTCGATGATGGTTTCGGGAATCGCGTTGCCGAAATGCTTGCGCAGCGCCGAGAAGATCGCCTGGCCATAGGCCTGTGCCACCGGCACGTCCCTGAGGTAACGGGTCGGGAAACCGCCGCCCATATTGACCATCTTGAGCACAATGCCTTCGTCAGCGAGCGTAGCGAACACCTTTTTGGCGTCGCC
Organism: Mesorhizobium sp. WSM4829; assembly: GCF_055811475.1. NCBI lineage: Bacteria > Pseudomonadati > Pseudomonadota > Alphaproteobacteria > Hyphomicrobiales > Phyllobacteriaceae > Mesorhizobium > Mesorhizobium sp. WSM4829. Next base: position 21,867 of record NZ_JBVVQJ010000024.1, read on the forward strand.
GAGCGCGCGGTCCCAGGCGGTCAGGTCGGTCTGCTGCGAGCCGACATGGAACGACACGCCATAGGCGTCCAGCCCGAGCGCCCTCGCGTGGCGCAGCACGTCGACCGCCATCGCCGGCACGCAGCCGAACTTGCGCGACAGCGGCCATTCGGCGCCTTCGCCGTCGGTCAGCACGCGGCAGAACACACGGGCGCCGGGTGCAACGCGGGCGATCTTCTCGACCTCCTCGACGCAGTCCACCGCGAACAGCCGGATGCCGAGTTGATAGGCGCGCTGGATGTCGCGCTCCTTCTTGATGGTGTTGCCGAAGGAGATGCGGTTCGCCGGCGCGCCGGCGTCCATCGCCATCTCGACTTCGGCAACGGAAGCGGTGTCGAAGGACGAGCCCATCGCAGCAAGCAGGCGCAGGATTTCCGGCGCCGGATTTGCTTTCACCGCATAGTAGATTTTCGAATCGGGAAGCGCCTTCTCGAAGGCGCGGAAATTGTCGCGCACGACATCGAGATCGACGACGAGGCAAGGGCCGTTCGGACGTCGGGTGGCGAGGAAGTCAAGGATGCGCTGGGTAGCCATCGGGGTCTCTCCATAGCGCCTTTCGGCGCGCACAAGGGCTGCGGACACGGGTCATCGACCTCGCGAACACGCGGTGGACAAAGGCGGGACGTCAATCCATGGAACCAGCCGGTGGAGACCCCGGAACCATGAAGCGCCGTCTCGCGGCGGTGAACCTTGGCCTTGCCCGGCCTCGGTTCGCTTTGTCTGCCTTGGCTTGGATTGGGAGAACCCGTTCCGCACTGCCGGCAATGAAGGTGTGCCTCTTCAGTAACCCCGGTCTTTGGACGACCGGCAGAACACCAGAAAGGCCCGCACCGTCGTTGCTTCAAGGTGTCCTCGGTCTGGCGGTTGGCCGCTAAACCGACTGGAGGGGTTAGCTCCAGTTACCTTACCGATATCCCTCACCATTTTGAGGATCGGCGGACACCCACAGGCACGTGCGACTTTGGGCAAGCGCGATATAAGGTCGATGGATTTCACAATCAATAAAAATCGTACGCCAGGTTGTAAAATTCCTGGCGTCGAACAATGTTGCAACAACTGTATCCGGATATCGAACGCATGGCAGGCACTCGCGGCCCTCTGAACGCTTTTCTCGACCTCGATGGTATACCTGTATCCAATGCGCAGTCCGGCCCGCTTGCCGGCCTGCGGCTGGCCGTCAAGGATATTTACGACGTCGCCGGCTACCGCACCGGCTGCGGCAATCCGCAGAAATACCAGGACGCTTCACCCGCCTCGGCGACAGCGCCGGCCGTCCAGGCGCTGCTTGATTCGGGCGCGCGCTTCGTCGGCAAGACGCAGACCGACGAACTGGCCTTCTCGCTGATGGGGCTGAACGCGCATTTCCCGTCGCCGGTCAATCCGGCAGCACCTGATCGCGTCACCGGCGGCTCGTCCTCCGGTTCCGCCGCCGCGGTCGCCGGCGGGCTGGCCGACATCGCCGCCGGATCCGATACCGGCGGCTCGATTCGCGCCCCGGCAAGCTTTTGTGGGCTGATCGGCCTGAGGACCACGCATGGCCGCATCTCGCTCGAAGGCGCCATGCCGCTGGCCCCTTCACTTGATACGTTCGGCTGGTTCGCCAGGGACATGGCCACCTATGACAAGGTCGGCGCGGTGCTGCTCGGCGACGATCTGCACAACCACGAATTGCAGCGCCCCCTCGCGCTGGATGCGCTGGACGGGCTCGTGCTCGGCCCGCAGGAAGCTAACGAGTATCGCGCCATGGTCCGCGCTGTCGCATCGGTGCTGGGCGCACCGCGCACCGTTGCCCCGCTGTCGCATCCCACCGACGATCTCTATTGGTGCTTCCGCAAATTGCAGGGGTACGAGGCGTGGCAAAATCATGGTGCCTGGATCGCCGGCGGCGATCGGATGCTCGGCCCCGGCGTCAAGGAGCGCTTCGAGCATGGCGCAGCCATCGACGCGGCAGCCGCGCAATTCGAAACGGAACGTCGCGTTTCGTTTCGTCTTGAGCTTGCCGACCTGCTTGGCGAGGACGGCGTTCTTGTGCTGCCGACCGCTCCAGGTGCCGCCCCGCTCAAGGCCGCCTCATTCGACGATTTGCAGACCTATCGCGAACGCGCGCTGAGACTGTTGTGTCTTTCCGGTCTGTCCGGCTTTCCGCAGATCACCCTGCCGCTGGGCCTGGTTGACGGCGCCCCGTTCGGCCTCTCGCTGCTCGGACCGAAAAACAGCGACCGGCAGCTGATGGCACTTGCCGCGCGCATCCTTTCAGCCCAGCAAAGGAGCGCATAACATGGATACGCTGACCCGCATGCGCGCCTTCATCGACGTCGTCGAGGCCGAAGGATTTTCGGCAGCGGCGCGCAAGATCGGCCGCTCCAAGGCGCTGCTGTCGAAATATGTGCGCGAGTTGGAGGACGAGCTCGGCGCGCTGCTGCTCAACCGCACCACCAGGCAGTTCTCGCTGACCGAGGCCGGCCACACCTATTACCGCCGCGCCTCGGAGATCGTCCGCGAGGTCGACAGCCTGGCCGATGCGGTGCGCGAATCCTCCGGCGACGTGCGCGGCAGGATCAAGCTGTCGGCGCCGCGCACCTTTGCCGACGCGCCGATCGGCCTATCGCTGATCGACTTCGCCAAGCAGCATCCCGACATCGTGCTCGACATTCATCTCGATGACCGCTTCGTCGATCTGGTCGAGGAAGGCTTCGATCTCGCCGTGCGCATTTCGCGGCTGGAAAGCTCCTCGCTGATTGCCAGGCGCCTGGCGCCGTTCTCGGTGCGGCTGTGCGCATCGCCCGAGCTGATCGCCAGGCACGGCATGCCGGCGCGGCCGCAGGACCTTGGCCGCATGCCCTGCATCATCGACACCAATGGCCGCTGGCTGACCAACTGGCCGTTCAAGGGCGACAGCGGCGACACGGTGACCGTTTCGGTCTCCGGTCCGATCGAGGTCAACAGTCCGATGGCGGCAAGGGCGGCCGCCGTGGCGGGATTGGGATTTTCCATCCTGCCGGATTTCATCGCAGCGCCCGATATCGAAAGTGGCCGGCTGGTGACCGTGCTGGATGACCGCATCCTGCCGGGTGGCGGCATTTTCGCCGTCTATCCGCACCGGCGCTATTTGCCTGCGAAAGTTCGCGTCTTTGTCGATTTCCTGGTGCAGTGGTTCAAGACGATTGACAATGCATGAGCTTTTGGCCGCCCGGGGTCCCATTTTCGCCCGCTTTCTGGTAACTCTCGACAGTCACCGAAGTCGATGGAATCACCACCCAGAATGAACCTGAAGCGGCAAGCAATCATGATGGCTTCGGCCATGGCGGCGACTTTTGCCACGGTCGGGCCAGCCGACGTGCATCCCCACGTCTTCGCCGAGGCTCGCCTCGAAGTGATCCTCAGCCCGGATCACCAAAGCGTGAAGGCCTTGCGTCATGTCTGGCGCTTCGACGATTTGTTTTCGAGCACGGTGATGATGGAGTTCGACAAGAATTCCGATCTGAAGCTTGACGACAAGGAGCTGAAGGAAGTCGCCGACACCGTCCACGCTTCGCTGGCGGAGTTCAATTACTTCCAGCTCGTCACCGTCGACGGCAAGGATGAGGCGATGAGCCCGCCGCCGCAGCTGATGGCGAATTTCGACAACGACCAGCTCATTATCCTGTTCGAATCCGAACCCAAGGCGCCAACCAGGCTGGCCGGCAAGATCGATATCGGCGTCTATGACCCGACCTTCTACACGGCGATCGATTTCACCGAGGATGCCAATATGCAGGTCGCCGACTTGCCGTCGACATGCACGAGCCAGGTCGTTCGTCCGAACCCCGACGAGGCGATCGCCGCGAACCAGAAGAACCTGACGGACGCCTTCTTCAATGATCCGACAGGCACCGATATGAGCAAGATATTTGCGACCAAGCTTGAACTGAACTGTCAGCCAAAAGGATAATCCGGTGACGAAACCGTCCCTGCGTTTGGCTTTCGGCCTCTTGGCCGCCGCCCTTGTCATGACGCACGTCCTCGGCTCAGCCCACGCCCAGAGCTCGCTCGGCATCGGCACCAATGACGGGATGGCTCCCACCACCGGCCCGTTCGCCCAAATCCTGATGTGGATCAATCTGCGTCAGCAGGAATTCTACCGCGCGCTTGCCGGTGCGATGAAGGCGATGCGTGAGGACGGCAGCAAGCTGTGGCTGCTTATCGGCCTGTCCTTCGCCTACGGCATTTTCCATGCCGCCGGCCCCGGTCACGGCAAGGCGGTGATCTCGTCCTACATGGTCGCGAACGAAGTCGCGCTCAAACGCGGCATCATGCTGTCCTTCGTCTCGGCCCTGTTGCAGGCGCTGACGGCGATCCTGGTGATGATGCTCGCCTACTTCGTCCTGCGCGGCACCACCATATCGATGACCGACGCGGCATGGTTCCTCGAAGTCACGAGTTTTGTCTTTGTCACCCTGTTCGGCGCCTGGCTTTTGTGGCGCAAGGCCGGCCCTGCCATCCTTCGCCTGTTCGGTGCGAACCCTGCCTATAGCCTTTCGGCGGCCCATGCCGGCCATTCGCAAACAGGCCATCCTGCACATGCGCATTCGGTGCATGCGCTTCACGCACATGGCCATGACGGCCACGATAACCATGATCATGGCGCACACGACCACCACCATGACCATGGCGGGCACGATGACCATGGCGGGCACCATCACCATGCGGGCGAGGTCTGCGCGACGTGCGGACATTCGCACGCGCCCGACCCGGCGCTGCTTTCCGGCGACCGCTTCGAATGGCGCACCGCCTGGTCGGCGGTGGCTGCGGTCGGCATCCGGCCGTGTTCGGGCGCGCTGATCGTGCTGAGCTTTGCCGCGCTCAACGGACTGTGGTTCGGCGGCATCCTGTCGGTGCTGGCGATGGCACTCGGCACCGCGATCACCGTCTCGATCCTGGCGACGCTGGCGGTGACGGCCAAGAACTGGGCGGTGTATTTCGCTGGCGACGGCCGCATGGGCAACCGCATCCATTCAATCGTCGAGATCGGCGGCGCAGCCTTCGTCTTTTTGTTCGGGTTGCTGTTGTTGTCGGCGAGCCTGACTGGCGGTGGATGACGCCTTGACTGGACGCGCAAAATGTTGGTGTTGGCGCTGCCCCTCATCTGCCTGCCGGCATCTTCTCCCCGTATAGTGACGGGGAGAAGGGGCTGGCCGCAACCTCGGCGCGTTTTTTTGCAGCGCTGGATTTTGGCGAAATCCTCTGCGAAGGCGCCCTTCTCCCCGTCACTATACGTCACTATACGGGGAGAAGGGCCCGGCAGGGCGATGAGGGGCAGCGCCGAGGTCGGCAATTGGCGTAGTACCTGCCAACAGTGACCCGCAAGTCAGATCTTCCCGTCCAACTCGTCCTCGATATGCGCGCGGATGATGTCGTCGAAGCTGGTTTCGGCGGCAAAACCAAGCTCCGTCGACCGCCGCGCCTCGAACCGTGTCGGCCAGCCCTTGACGATCGCCCAGATCGTATCGTCGGGCTCCTCGCGGATCAGGTTCACCGCCTTGGCGCCGGCAATGCGTTCCAGGGCCTCGATCTGCTCGCCGACCGTGACGGCGACGCCGGGCATCGTCAGATTGCGGCGCGGCCCGACGGCGTCGCCGTCGATCGCTGCTGCGTGGATCAGAAAATTCACCGCCGAGCGCGGGCTGGCGTGGGTGTGTACGACAGAGCGCGATACCGGCAATATTGCTTCCTGGCCGTTCAACGGCTCGCGGATGATGCCGGAGAAAAAGCCTGAAGCCGCCTTGTTGGGCTTGCCCGGCCTGACGCAGATGGTCGGCAGCCTGATGCCGATGCCATCGAAGAAGCCGCGCCGCGTATAATCGGCGAGCAATGCTTCGCCCATCAGCTTCTGCGTGCCGTAGGAGGTCAACGGCGTCGGGTGGAATTCGTCTGATATAATGTCCGGAAACGGTGCGCCGAACACGGCGATCGACGAGGTGAAGACGACGCGCGGCGCAAACCCCGCCAGTCTTATGGCATCGAACAGCGCCCTTGTGCCGTCGAGATTGACGCGATAGCCGAGATCGAAATTGGCTTCAGCCTCGCCCGACACGACGCCGGCGAGATGGAAGATCACGTCTGGGCGCGACGCGACCAGCCGTTCCATCGCGCTCGCCGCGGCGAGATCGCCTGTATGGATGGTGACGTCGACGCCATCCAGCGTCGGCGCCTGCGGCGGCACGATGTCGTGAAGGTCGAGCGCGGCGATCTTCCGGCCGCTGAGCGTTCCATCCTTCGCCAGCCGGGCGATGAGCTTGCGGCCGACCATGCCTGCCGCGCCGGTAATCAAAACACGCATATCAATGATCCTTTTTGCGCTGGCTGCGGCCACGCAGCCAAAACACGACGAAAATGGCCACCATGAAGACAGCCGCAATAATAGCGGCAAGAATGGTCGACACGCGGCCGACCGCCAGCATCACGGTTGGCAAATAGTAGGCGGCGATGCCGAACAGCAGCAGCACCCACAGTGCGCCGATCGCCGCATTGCGCGTGTCACGATCCATCACGCGGCCCTGACACGGCGGGGATTCGTCAACTTCGTTACCATGCCATGGAACTCCTGGGATCAGTGATAGTGGCGATGATGCGGAGCCGCATCATGCGCATAGTCGTGCTCGCCATCATGCTTATCATCGGCGCAATGGCCGAATTCCGGTTCTACGGTGGCGTGGGCAATGCCATGCGCGGCAAGCCGCTTCTTGATGGCGCTGACCGCTTTGTGGGCATCGACGCCATCGTTGAGGCAAGCATGCAACGTCGCCATGTTGCTTGACCCGTCAAGCGACCAGACATGCATGTGATGCACCTCGCGCACGCCGTTCACCGTCCCTTCTATGTCCCTGGCGATCAGGTCGCGATCGAGGCTCGCCGGCACGCCTTCGAGCAGGACATGGGCTGCTTCGCGCATCAGCGACCAGGCGGTGGACAGGATCAGCAGCGAGACAAGGACGGACAGGATCGGATCGATAGGCGTCCAGCCGGTCGCCAGGATGATCAGCGCAGCGATGATCGCCGCCGCCGAGCCAAGCAGATCGCCGAGCACGTGCAGGATGGCACCGCGCATGTTCAGGCTGTCGCGGTCGCCGCCATGCAGCACGAAGAAGCTGCCGATATTGACCAGCAGACCGGCGATCGCGACGACCAGCATCGGCCCGCCGAGCACGGGCGCAGGCGTCAGCAGGCGTTCCCAGGCCTCATAGAGGATCCACAGCGCAATGGCGAAGATGGCGATGCCGTTGGTATAGGCGACCAGCGTCTTGACCCGGCCGAAACCGTAGGTGAGGCGAACCGTGGCCGGCCGGCCGGCCAGATGAAAAGCATACCAGGCAAGCCCGAGCGCGATACAGTCGGCGAGCATGTGGCCGGCATCCGCCAGCAGCGCCAGCGATCCCGTCAAGAGACCGCCAAGCGCTTCCACGACCATGAAGCCGGCGGTCAGGCAGGCTGCGATCATGACCCGTTTCTTGTCGGTCGAGCCATGCACATGACCGGCGCCGTGGCTGCGGTCATGCCCTTGCGAACCATGGTCGTGGGTATGCGCCACCTGCGAACTCCTGTTAGAGCCTGATCCATCCCGGCAGAATCGGGATGGAAGGCTCTGTGTTCCTGTTTGCCCATGATCTTGCCCGAAAACCGGCTTCCACTTTTCGGGATCATGGTCCTTCCTGTTTGACCACGATCCTGCCCGAAAACTCGGCCTTCACTTTTCGGGATCGTGGTCCTGGATCATGGTCAGGCGCCGAACTCGGCGCGGAAATCCTCGAGCCGTCGCTTCTGCTGGCCGTCGCCGTCGAAATTGCCCGGATCGAGCCATGCCTCATAGGCTCTGCGCAGTGCCGGCCACTCCTTGTCGATGATCGAGTACCACGCGGTATCGCGGTTTTCGCCCTTGACCACAAGATGCTGGCGGAAAACGCCCTCGAACTTGAAGCCGAAACGCTCCGCCGCGCGCTTCGACGGCTCGTTGCGGTTGTTGCATTTCCATTCGTAGCGGCGATAGCCAAGCTCGTCGAAGACGTATTTCATGAACAGGAATTGCGCTTCCGTCGCCGCCGGCTTGCGCGCGATCAGCGGACCCCAATAGATGTTGCCGATCTCGATCACGCCATAGGCAGGGTCGATGCGCATCAGCGTCTGGCGTCCGGCGACCTTGCCGCTGGCCTTGTCGATGACGGTGAAGAACAGTGGGTCCTCGCTGGCTTCGGCCTTGTTCAGCCACGGCTGGAAGGCGGCGCGGGTCTGCGGCGGATAATCGGGCAGCCAAGCGAAGCGGTCGTCGACATCAGGCACCGACGACGCGTCAAACAGGCCGTCGCCATGATTTTCGGAACTCAGCGGCTCAAGCCTGACAGTGCGCCCCTCCAGCACCTTGCGCTCCGGCCGCGGGCGCGGTTGCCAATTCTTGAGATTTTCCGACACCCAAAGCTCCAATCCGTTTGACTTTTGCGAAAGGACGCTCACAAAAACGCTCGCTCGGTGAAAGAACCACAGGGACGGGAAAAATGCTCCACACGATTTCGGCCTTCGATCGTCTCGGCGAGGAAAACGCCTTTGCGGTGCTGGCTCGTGCCACCGCGCTCGCCCATCAGGGCCGCGATATCGTCAATCTCGGCATCGGCCAGCCCGACTTCAAGACGCCGCAGCACATCGTCGAGGCCGCGATCAAGGCGCTGCGTGACGGCCACCACGGCTATACGCCGGCCAACGGCCTGCTGGCGACACGCGAGGCGGTGGTGCGCCGCACGCTGACCACAACCGGTGTGGAGGTGTCGCCCGAGGCGGTGATGATCCTGCCCGGCGGCAAGCCGACCATGTTCGCCGCTATCCTGATGTTCGGCGAACCGGGCGCCGAGATCCTCTATCCCGATCCCGGCTTTCCCATCTATCGCTCGATGATCGAGTTCACCGGTGCTGCTCCGATACCGGTGCCGATGCGCGAGGAGAACGGCTTTGCCTTCTCGGCGCAGGAGACGCTGGCGCTCATCACGCCGAAGACCAGGCTGCTCATCCTCAACTCGCCGGCCAACCCGACCGGCGGGGTCACCCCGCGCGCCGAGATCGAGAAGCTGGTCAAGGGGCTGGAAGCGCACCCGGACGTCGCCATCCTCTCCGACGAGATCTACGACGTGATGACCTATGACGGCGAGACGCACTTCTCGCTGCTCAATTTCCCCGAAATCCGCGACCGACTGATCGTGCTCAACGGCTGGTCGAAGACCTGGGCGATGACCGGCTGGCGCATGGGCTGGTCGATCTGGCCGAACGGCGACAAGGGCGCCCACCTCTACGACAAGGTGCGCAAGCTGGCGGTCAATTGCTGGTCCTGCGTCAATGCGCCGAGCCAGTATGCCGGCATCGCGGCCATCGACGGTCCGCAGGACGACGTCGACAAGATGATGCGCGCCTTCGACCGCCGCAGGAATGTCGTGGTCGAAGGGCTGAACGCTTTGCCGGGCGTTTCCTGCATCACGCCGAAAGGCGCGTTCTATGCCTTCCCCAATGTCTCAAAAACCGGCTGGAAGGCCAAGAAGCTCGCCTCGGCTTTGCTTGAGGATGCCGGCGTGGCGCTGATCGGCGGACCTGATTTCGGCGTTCTCGGTGAAGGCTATATCAGGCTGTCCTACGCCAATTCCGAAGAGAACATCCTGCGCGCGCTGGAACGGATCAAGGCGTTTCTGGGCAAGTGAGGGCGGGTACGCGACCGACGAAAGGAGATGTCAGATGTTCTATGCCATCCTTGCCTATCACGTGGAAGAAGTGGTCACGGCGCTGACGCCGGAGGAGGACGCGGCGCTGATGGCCGACCTGCTCAATATCCACGAACGGCTTTACCGGGATGGCAGCCTCGGCCCGGCCGCGCGGCTCGGGGCGACCCAAGACGCGTGCACCTTGCGCGGGCCGGGCGCCGGAATTGTCATTGACGGACCCTTCGCCGAGACCAAGGAGCAATTGTTGGGACTATACGTCGTCGACTGCGCCACGCGCGACGCCGCGATCGCGATTGCGCGCGACTTTCGCCGTGTCAATCCGACCGCCGTCTACGAAATCCGCCCTATTTCGCTATATCTTCCAGGCGTGCCGCTTTCGGTGACGCAGTCCTAAAGCGCATCGCGTTTGAAGGATGCGACGCGCTTTAGTTCTTGTTTTATGCATGTCGTTATCGCAAAACCGCTGCGCACTTTTGCGCGACATGCATTAGCCAAAATTGAACGCCGTCCGCCCGGGTCCTCCCGGCGTTCGCCGGCCTTTCATCGTGCCAGTGGCACGATGAATTCGCTGACGCGAACCGGCCGCTCACCCTCGCCCGACATACGGCATCTTCGTCGCCATCACGGTCATGAACAGCACGTTTGCGTCGAGCGGCAGGCTGGCCATATGGAGGACGGCATTGGCGACCTGCTGGACATCCATCACCGCTTCGGCGGCGATGGAGCCATTGGCTTGCGGTACTCCGACCGTCATCGCCTGCGCCATGTCGGTCAAGGCGTTGCCGATGTCGATCTGGCCGCAGGCGATGTCATAAGGCCGGCCGTCCAGCGCCAGCGTCTTGGTCAGCCCGGTAATGGCGTGCTTGGTCGCGGTATAGGGCACTGAGCCCGGACGCGGCGCGTAGGCAGACACCGAGCCGTTGTTGATGATGCGGCCGCCCATCGGCTGCTGCCTGCGCATGGCGCCGAAGGCGGCGCGGGCGCACAGGAACGAGCCGGTGAGATTGACCCCGACAATTTCGTTCCACACCTCGACGGGGATCTCGTCGATCAATGTCGACTTGTAGCCCGTGCCGGCATTGTTGAAGAGCAGGTCGACACGACCGAAAGCCGCCGCCACCGTCTCGAACAGATCGTCGACCTGGTCGGCCTTGCTGATGTCGCAGGCGACCGCCAGCGCCTTGGCTTGTGTCGATCCGGCATCAGCGATTGCCTTGTTCAGCACCGGCTTGCGACGTCCGCAGAACACCGTATTCCAGCCGGCCCTGAGCAGCGCCGTGGCGACGGCTTTGCCGATGCCCGTGCCGGCGCCAGTGACGATGGCTGTTTTGTAGTCTGTCATAACTGTCCTCCTATAGCGCCGCATGCCCGCGAGGACGCTATAGCACCATGATTTTGAGCAATTTTGAATTTGCGCATGATCGCTTGCAAAAATCGATTCCGATTTCGGCTCATGCGCTAACCGGCTCCGACAAAAAGGGCGGCCATTGGCGGCCGCCCTGATCTGAACCGGCTGGGAGGAGGAAAGCCGATCCGACTGCTTAAAATCATGCGCTTCCTGGGTAAACGAGACATTAACGCGAAAGCACGCCGGATTGCCGCTCTCCGCGGCCCTGAAGCCTACCAGCGCGAATTGGCGGTTGCCTTGCCCGATCCCGGCACCTCTGGCGCCGGCACTTTTGCCGCCGACACCGTCGCCTCGACATGGTCGAGCAGTGCATCCGGCAAGCTGAGGCGGCCGGCGAGCAGATCGAGATAGCCGCGTTCGGCACGTGTATTCGGATCGATGGCGAGACGCGAGGCGGTGTAGAGCTCGAGCTTCTGGGCGTCGGTTTGGGCGCCGGCGACCAGCGTATCCAGGTCGAGCGGCCTTTCCAGTTCCGACAACAGGAATTTCTCCGCGTCGGCGTCGATGCCCGCGAGGCTGAGCTTGCCGGCGATCTTTTGCCGTTCGTCGTCGTCGATATGGCCGTCGGCCTTCGCCGCCGAAATCATCGCGCGCACCAGGGTCAGGGTGAATTCGTCCTCGCCTTGCGGCGCCTGCGAGGGATGAAAGCTGGTGTCGGCGGGCGGCGGCAGCAATTCCGGTTCACCGGCAACTTGCGTTTCAGCCGGCGCCTTGCCGTTCTTGTAGTTCTGGTAGGCCTTGTAGGCGAGGCCGCCGACCACGGCCAGGCCGCCGAGCTTCACCGCCGTGCCGGCGACCTGACGGCCAGCGCCGGTTCCGAGCAGCACCGCGGCCAGCGCGCCAGCGGCCAGCGGATTGTCCTTGGCCATCTGCACCGCCTGACCCCCTTTGTCGCGCACGGTCGACCCGGTTCCGGGAATTTGCGAGCCGAGCAGATCGTTGAGGAGCTTCTTGGGATCGAACATCAATGCCTCCAGAATTGGCCGGCCGAAAGCGCCGGGCAGGTTTTCGGACGTTGAACAGGTAGGCCCCGCATATGGACATTACAATGACGGATGGGCGCTTTGCCGGTGATGGCACAAACGAGATGATGTCAGGATTTGCCTTGTCCAACGCGTTGGGCCGAAAATCGGAATCGATTTTCGGAAGGCACGATTTATGGATTCAAAATGTTAGAGCGTACTTTGTGCGTCCAAGTGGACGCACGTCGCTTTAACGTCCGATATGCGGAGCCCTGCCTTGCGCTTGCGCCAGCTCGACCTGGCGTTGACGCTCGGCGTAGCGGGCGCGATCCTCGTCGGAACGGACATCGTAGCAATGCGGGCATGAGATACCGGCGGCGTATGTCGACGACAGCAGGTCCTGCCCGGTCAGCGGATCCCGGCAGGCGCGGCAAAGTTCGGCCTCACCCTCGATCAAGCCGTGCGACACCGAGACGCGTTCGTCGAAGACGAAGCACTCGCCCTGCCAGAGGCTTTGCTCGGCAGGCACCTCTTCGAGATATTTCAGGATACCGCCCTTGAGATGGAACACATCCTCGAAGCCGAGCGACTTCACATAGGCCGTTGCCTTCTCGCAGCGTATGCCGCCGGTGCAGAACATGGCCACCTTGCGGCCGACGAGCTCGGCCCGATGCTGCTCGACCCAGGCCGGGAATTCGCGAAAGCTCGTTGTCGCGGGGTCGACCGCTCCCTTGAACGTACCGATCGATACTTCGTAGGCGTTGCGCGTGTCGATGACGATCGTGTCCACATCCGATATCAGCGCGTTCCAGTCGGCCGGTGCGACATAGGTGCCGGCGCTTGCCGCCGGATCGAGATCCCCAACACCCATGGTGACGATCTCGCGCTTCAGCCGCACCTTCATGCGGTGAAACGGCATCTGCGCGGCGCTGCTGTACTTGACCTCGAGACCGGCGAGACCTTCGATGGATTCGAGATGATCGATGAGCGCGGCTATGTCAGCTTCGCTGCCGGCGACCGTGCCGTTGATGCCCTCATGCGCCAGCAGCAGCGTGCCCTTGATACCGCGTCCGCAGCAAAAGGCGGCGAGCGGCGCGCGCAACGCCTCGAAGTCGTCGAGCCGGGCAAACCTGTAGAGCGCGGCAACGCGCAGGGGTTGATTGGGCAGTGTCATCGCCGAAGCCACTAAACGCTCATGAAAGCCGATTCAAGGCCGGCGCGCGGAGCAGCCTCTCCTTGGTGGCCTTGACGGCCGGTCTGACGGACTTGCCGGCAGCGCGTGACATCGCGACACGCTCCGCTTCGTGGACAGAAAACCAGCCTTCTGCTAACCGATTGAACGGATCAATACCGGAGAGACGACAAATGCCCAGCAAGACCGAAAAGCTCCTGTCGCTCCTCAACGGCCAACCGGTTATCCCGGTGCTGAAGATCGCCAATCTCGCCGATGCCGTGCCGCTGGCGCGCGCGCTGGCGCGCGGCGGCCTGCCGGCGATCGAGATCACGCTGCGGACCGCTGATGCGCTCAAGGCGATCCGGCTCGTGGCAAGCGAGGTCGAGGACGCCATCGTCGGCGCCGGCACCATTCTGGACATCAGCCAGTTCGACGCGGCGGCGGCAGCCGGATCGAAGTTCATCGTCAGCCCCGGCATCACCCGCGAGCTTCTGGCGGCGGCGAAGGACAGCGACGTTCCGTTGCTGCCCGGCGCCATCACGCCCGGTGAGATCATGGCCGCCCGCGAGGCAGGCCTGCGCTTCCTGAAATTCTTCCCGGCAGAACAGTCGGGCGGCATCGCCTCGCTCAAGGCATTCGCCTCGCCGCTCGCCGATGTCCAATTCTGCCCGACCGGCGGCATCACCGACAAGAACGCCAGCGACTATCTGAGCTTGCCCAACGTCATCTGCGTCGGCGGCTCCTGGGTGGCGCCGGACGATTTGGTCAAGGCCGGCAAATGGGACGAAATCGAAGCCCTGGCGCGCGCCGCGAGCAAGCTCGGGCGATAGAGACAACTCTCACCCCAAGCAGACCAATGCATGCCCGCGCACAAGGATGCCGCGGTTCTGGCATAACGACATGCATAAAAAAAAGCCGCGCGGGTTACCGGCGCGGCTTTTTTTATTGGTTGGTCGATCCGCTACTCGGTCCTGAAGCGGGCGACCGACAGGAACTTGACGGCTTTGCCGGTGAACCGGTTGGCGTCGGCCAACTGATCGTCCGCCTGGAAGCCCACGGTATAGACTTCGGTTGGGGGCGTGTGCACGATATTGTAGGCGTAGCGCTGCGCCGTCGTCGCGCTGGAGACGGTGGCGACATTCTCGCCGCTGTTCAACGCCCAGCGCGCCGCCGTCGGCTCTGCGGCGACTACCACGGACTTGGGACCAGGCTTCAGGTCACGGGCGGTTGCCCTGGCTGCCTTGCGGGTGGTCTTCACACCCGTGCCGATCGCCGCGGCCGGATCGGAGCCAGCCGGGCGGGCAAAGACAGCCTCACGCGGCGATGCGGCACTGCCCTTCGCCAGCTCACCGAGGACCGCGCTTGGCTGGGAGAGCGAAGCGACCTGGTATTCGTCGGTTGCGCTGACCCGTTCGAGGACGGCTTTGACCGCGTCAGACTGGACTGCGGCAGACTGGACCTGGTCAGGCTGGGCCAATTCGGGCTGGGCCAGATCGGGCCGAGCCGACGGCAGCACCGAGAACACATCGGTAGCGGTCTTGCCGTGCCCGGCGGTATCCGCCAGCGCCAGAAGCACAGCCTTGTCCTGCGGCGCAAGGTCGGCCGCTGCAAGGTCGGCCGGCAACGAGTGATTGGGGCGCCAGGTCGGCAACGGAATGTTGTTGGCGGCAACCTGCGCAGCATCGGCGACAACGGACGGTTCGGCCATGCCGAAGGGAGCGCTCGCCGGCGCTTGCGCGGTCGTCACCGCCTGTTCGGTGGTGGCGGTGGCATCCGCCACGCCGAACGGAACGTTTTCGGGCGGCTGAGCGACATCAGCCTTCGGGCGCGGGGCGAAATCGGGCAGCGGCACGCTGCGCGCCGGCAGCGCCGCGATGATCGTTTCCGGCGTGTCCTCCTCCGGTTCCGGAGCAGGCGCATCGGCGATTTGCGGAATCTCGGCGCGCTTGGCATTCTCAGGCGACACGATGGCAATGCCCGGAAGCTTGCTGTCCCTGGCGGCCGGCGCCGGCTTGGCGGTCGCCAGCTTCACATTCACCGGCTTCACGGTTGACTTCGGCGTTGGCGCGACTGCGACATCGGCGCTGTCATCGGCCTCGTCTTCACCGCCGCCGAAGAAAGCCGCCAGCAGACCGCCGGATCTTTTGGCACCGCCACCTGCGCTGGCCATTTCGATGGCGGGAGCGCCGGCGCCCTTGCGCGCCTTGTAGGAGGCGAGCGCCTGTGAATAACCGGGGAGCGGCTTGCCGTCGCTGGGCACATGCAGCGTCTTGCCGTTGGGGAACACGCGCGCCAGTTCCTGGCGGCTGATGCCAGGCCAATGCCGCACATTGCCGACATCCATGTGGACGAAGGGCGAGCCGGACCTCGGATAATAGCCGACGCCGCCACCCTGCATCCGCAGACCGATGTCGCGCAGTTTCTTCAGCGGCACGCCGGGAATGTAGAAATCCATGGCCCTGCCGAGCGTATGCTGGCTTTTCTTGGCAACGCCCCTGCTGCGGCTGCGCAGCATCGAGTTGGTGGACGACGAGCGATAACCGCACACGACCTGGATATAGTCGCGGGCGCCGCTCTGCCTATAAGCCTCCCAGACCAGGTCGAGCAGGCGCGGATCCATCTTGGTCGGTTCGTTGCGGCGCCAGTCACGCAGGATGACGTTGATCTTTTTCAGACCCGCCTGGTCGTAACGGCCGCCGCGCTTGAAAACGATCTCCGCCTTCTCTTTGGTGTGCAGGTTGTAGAGTTTCAGCGAACGTGTCTGGGCGCTGGCGCCGGTCGCAGCCGCTGTAAGGAAGCCAAAGGCGAGAATCACCGCTGCCAGCCATCTCGGCCAGGCGCTCATGTGATAGTGCCGCCCGTTTGTGTGTCGTTCGACTTTGTTCAAATCAAAAGGCCTTGCAGGCTGCCGTTTGTCCCCGGATTTGACCAACGGATGCGGTGGTGTTCACATCCGAATATCGATCCTAATGGTTAATCATCGCTTATTGAAGCCGAAATGCGGTAACACCGTGGCGATATCCCGTCAAAAATATTGCACGGGGTTTCTTGGTAAACTGCTGGTTTAGATCATGTTTCTGGCTTTGCCTGAACACGATCTGTTACCAGACGCCTCAATGCGTGAATACTGCCGGCAAGCGCGTCGCCCGACCGCGTCACGCCCGATTCGCGACTGTCGATTGTCCTGATGCCAGGTTGGCAAGCTGGTCCGGGCTTGCCTGTCAGGAAGCAAGCCGGTCGATACGGCCCGTTTCCGGATCGATGCCATATTCCTTGAGCTTCCTGTAGAGCGTCGAGCGGCCGATGCCGAGGCGGCGGGCAACTTCGCTCATCTGGCCGCTATAGTGGTCGATGGCGAGCTTGATCATTTCGAGTTCGACATCGGCCAGCGCCCGCACATTGCCGCGTTCGTCCAGCGCCCGCAGCGTGCCGAAGCGAGGCTGCTGCCTGGCAGGCGGATCGGGCTCGGTCACAGCGATGCCATTATTGGCGCTCTCGCCCAGCGGCTCGGTGACCAAAGGCAACGCGGGCAACCAGTCATGCGCATCGAGGTTGACGGTGCCCTCGACCTGCGCCCGGATCTGCGGAAACTCCTCTTCCGTCAGCAGATCGCCTTCGCAAAGCACCGAGGCCCGGAAGACGGCGTTTTCAAGCTGGCGGATGTTTCCCGGCCAGTCGTAGGCCTGCAGCATGGCGAGCGCCGCAGCCGAAATGCCGTGCAGGCGATGACGTGGACCGGTGGGCGCAACCTTGTCCAGAAAATGCTCGACCAAATACGGAATGTCGTCGCGACGGTCGCGCAGCGGCGGCACGAAGATCGGATAGACGTTCAGGCGGTAGAACAGATCCTCGCGGAACTTGCCGTCCTTGACCTGCTGCAGAAGATTGCGGTGTGTCGCCGAGATCAGCCTGATGTCGACCCTGACGGTCGAACGCCCGCCGACCGGATCGACCTCACCGTCCTGCACGGCGCGCAGCAGCTTGACCTGCACGTCGAGCGGCAGGTCGCCGATCTCGTCGAGGAAGAGCGTGCCCGAATGCGCCTCGACGAACTTGCCGGTGTGTTTTTCGGTGGCGCCGGTGAACGAGCCCTTCTCGTGGCCGAACAGGATCGATTCGACCAGATTGTCGGGGATGGCGCCGCAATTGACGGTGACGAACGGTTTTGAGCGGCGATCGCCGCTGCCCTGGATGGCGCGCGCCACCAACTCCTTGCCGACACCGGATTCGCCCTCGATAAGGATCGGGATGTTTGACGCGGCCGCCTTCTGGCCGAGACGGATCACCCGGTCCATTGCCGGGCTGTGCGTGATCATGTCCTTGAAGGTCAGATGGCCGCCGCGCCGCCGCGACGTGCGCTTCACTTCCCCCTCGACCGCCTCGACTTTGAGCGCGTTGCCGATCGATGCCTGCAGCCTGTCGGGAGATGCCGGCTTGACGACGAAATCGAAAGCACCGTGACGCATGGCCGAAACGACGGTTTCGATGCCGCCCTGGGCGGTTTGTACGATGACCGGGACCTGGATGCCGCGCTCACGCATCGCCTTCAGCACGCCGATGCCGTCGAGGCCCGGCATGACGAGGTCGAGGATGACCACCGACACGTCGCGCGCCTTGGGCCCGTCGAGCGCATCGAGACCGGCCTCGCCGCCATCCGTGATGATCGCGCTGTGGCCGAATTTCGTCACCGCCGCCTCGAGCAGCCTGCGCTGCACGGGATCGTCATCGACTATGAGTATGGAACCTGTCATGACTGGTTCAACGATGCTCGCCCAATATGCCCACCCCACTGTGCCCACCCAATGGGGAACCCTATGGATCATCCTGGCACAGGGTTCTAAATAAGATTTCAAAAAACCCGGTGAACGAATTGCTTAGGATTTGACCGGCTTTCTCATCCCCTTGATTCTTTGGCCCTTTGACAAACTGGAAAGTGTCGGCAATGAGCATGGTTTTTAGTCGGCAGCTTGCGGCGGCGGCGTCCGGTCAGGGCGCGGCGGAGCTCGGTGATCTGCCGGAATGGGATCTCGCCGATCTCTATTCGGGCATGGGCGCCCCCGAGCTGAAACGCGACATTTCAAAGGCGATCGCCGATGCCATCAGCTTCGAGAGCCGCTGGAAAGGCACGCTCGCCGCCGAGGCGGAGCGGGCCGACAGCGGCAGGCTGGGCGAGGCGCTTGCCGCCTATGAGGCGCTGGAGGAACTGATTGGCCGGATCGTCTCCTATGCCGGACTGATCTACGCCGGCAACACCGCGGATCCGCAGCGCGCCAAGCTCTATGGCGACATTCAGGAGAAGATGACCGACGCCAGCGCGCATCTTCTGTTTTTCGCGCTCGAACTGAATCTTGTCGACGATGCCGCGATCGAAACCGCACTTGCTGCCGATCCTGCCTTCGCTCACTACCGGCCGTGGGTGCTTGATCTGCGCATGGACAAACCCTACCAGCTCGAAGACCGGGTCGAGCAGCTTCTCCACGAGAAGTCGATTACCGGACGCGGCGCCTGGAACCGCTTGTTCGACGAGACGATGACCGACCTGCGCTTCGACATCGATGGCGAAGAGCTGACCCTGGAGCCGGCGCTGAACCGCCTCCAGCACGCCGATGGCGAGGTGCGCCGCCGGGCTTCTGAAGCGCTGGCCGCAACCTTCCGCAAGAATCTGCGCACGTTCACGCTGATCACCAACACGCTGGCCAAGGACAAGGAGATCTCCGACCGCTGGCGCGGCTTCGCCGACATCGCCGATTCGCGGCATCTCGCCAATCGCGTCGAGCGCAGCGTGGTGGATGCGCTGGCCTCAGCCGTTCGTGACGCTTACCCGCGCCTGTCACACCGCTACTACGCGATGAAGGCGCGCTGGCTCGGCATGGAAGTGATGAACCACTGGGACCGCAACGCGCCGTTGCCGGAGACCCCGCAAGCGATCATCGGCTGGGACGAGGCCAAGAACACGGTGCTTTCCGCCTATCAGCGCTTTTCACCTGACATGGCGGAGATTGCCCGGGTTTTCTTTGACCGCAACTGGATCGACGCGCCGGTAAGGCCTGGCAAGTCGCCGGGCGCCTTCGCGCATCCGACCGTGCCGTCGGCGCATCCCTATGTCCTGCTCAACTACATGGGCAAGCCGCGCGACGTGATGACGCTGGCGCATGAGCTTGGCCACGGCGTGCATCAGGTGCTCGCCGCAAGCCAGGGCGCGCTAATGGCCTCGACGCCGCTGACACTGGCCGAGACGGCGTCCGTCTTCGGCGAGATGCTGACGTTCCGCTCGCTGCTGGACCAGACCACCGACAAGCGCGAGCGCAAGGCCATGCTTGCCCAGAAGGTCGAGGACATGATCAACACGGTCGTGCGCCAGATCGCTTTCTACGAGTTCGAGCGCAAGGTGCATGCCGAGCGCAAAAACGGCGAGTTGACATCGGACAGACTCGGCCAGTTCTGGCTGGAGGTGCAGGCGGAAAGCCTCGGGCCGGCGATCAAGCTGCGCGAGGGTTACGAGGTCTTCTGGAGCTATATTCCACACTTCATCCATTCGCCTTTCTACGTCTACGCCTATGCGTTCGGCGACTGCCTGGTGAATTCGCTCTATGCGGTCTATCAGAATGCAGAGCGTGGCTTTCAGGATAAATATTTTGCCATGCTGCGCGCCGGCGGCACCAAGCATCATTCCGAGCTCCTGGCTCCCTTCGGTCTTGATGCCACCGATCCTGCTTTCTGGCAGATCGGACTTGGCGTGATCGGCGGGCTGATCGACGAGCTCGAAGCTTTGGACAATTGACGCACAGCGCTGAACAGCCAGGTTCGACAGAACAGTTTAGCCGCAGTGCATATTGAGGGCCATTCTATTCTTGCGCTAAATACCTGTTCTTAAATAACTCTCCGTGGAATTTTTCCGTTAGCTTTCCGGAAGCTGTATGATAGCGTCCCGCCTCAAGCTCAGTCGGCGCGGCCAAATCTTCGGCCGGTCACGGCGCTTCGACGATTGCGACAGCGCCGTTGGCCATGGCAGGAAAACCGGTCGCCGACAGCGCGATTTAAGCCGGCTGTTCCACGAGCAGCGGAGCCACCATTGAATGGTCCTTGTGCCAAGGTCCCAGGCCACGGCAGATGGATCGGACTGGAGAGAGACAATGGGCACTTTTTTCTACATGCTCCTGGCGTTCCTGGTAGGTGTGTTGGCTGGCTGGTTCATCTGGGGACGCCCGCGTGGCGATCTCGACAGCCTGCGCGGTGACATGGACCGCACCCGCAGCGAGCGCGACAGGCTACGCGCCGACTCCGACCGCCTGACCCGTGAGCTGGAAGTATGCCGCGGTGCCCGCGCCGACCTGGAGCGCCAGTTGGGCGAGGCGCAAGGCACCAAGACCGGTGCGACAAAGGCAGCAATCCCGGCGCCGCCGGCATTGATGGCGACATCCGCGCCGGCCAACACGACGCCCGCCAAGACGACGCCCGCTAAGGCGACGCCGGCCAAGACCGGGCCGGCAAGGTCCGGGCCGGCAAAGACCACGTCCAAGAAACCGGCGGCCGGGAAGGCGGCAGCCGCGCCGAAGGCCAGTGCATCGAAAGCGAGTCCGTCGCAGGCAAGTGCGCCAAAACCTCCCGCATCGAAAACCAGCGCTGCACCAAAGAGCGCTGCGCCAGCGGCAAAGAAAGCCGCGACAACAAAGGCGGCGGTGGGCAAAGCCAGCAATCTGCGCCGCCTGATCGGCATCGGTCCGGCCAACGAGCGATTGCTCCACGAGCTCGGAGCGACGACCTACGCGCAAATCGCCGCCTGGACGGCCGCCGACGTCAAGCGGATCGAGGAGACATTGAACTTCGACGGCCGCATCGAGCGTGAGCGCTGGATCGAGCAGGCGAAACTGCTTGCCGCCGGCGATGAGGAGGAATTCGCGCGCCGCTTCCCGACCGCGGGGACCGGGAGCAACACCTGAATTGCCTGCCGGCATCGAGCACATAAGAGACCGGCGACGCCCGCGAGGTGCCGCCGGTTTGCTTTTTGCACCAAGCTGCGTTTGCGTCTTGAGACGCCGGTCTCTCGATTGCGCGCGATCGAGCCGCCATATAGAGCGATAGCTGGCGTCATCGATCGCAGCATCAGAGTCCCATGCCCCTGCCCTCTGCAATTTTTCGAAATGACGAGCGCGCTCATCAGCTCGTCTTCGACCAGCCGGCCGACATCATCGTGGCGCATGAGGCAGAGGATTTCCTGCCGGCGCTGGACATTGCGCAGGCCGCGCATGACGCCGGCAAATGGCTGGCCGGCTATTTCTCCTACGAGGCCGGCTACCTGCTCGAACCGAAGCTCGTTCCGCTGCTGCCGGGCGGACGCCGCGCCCCGCTTGTCTGCCTGGGGATCTTCGACGCGCCTGTCGAACAGCCGGTCGTGCCCGGCAACGCGCCGTCGACCAACGGCCCGATCTTCAATGCCAGGGCCGACTGGACTTCGGAAGACTACGCGAAACGCTTTGCGCGGCTCCACAATCACATTCGCAAGGGTGATTGCTATCAGGGCAATTTGACCTTTCCGGTTCATGCGCAATGGTCGGGCGATCCGCTGGCCGCCTTCGACGCGCTGACGGAGCGCCAGCCGGTGAAATACGGCGCGCTGATCGCGCTCGGCGATCCGGTCGTCTTGTCGCGTTCGCCGGAACTGTTCTTCGAGATCGACGCCGCAGGCATGATCGAGACGCATCCGATGAAGGGCACCGCCCCGCGCGGCGCGACCAAGGCGGAGGACAAGCGGCTGAAGACGTTCTTGCTCAATGACGAGAAGAACCAGGCTGAAAACCGGATGATCGTCGATCTCCTGCGCAACGACATTTCGCTGATCAGCGAAGTCGGCACGCTGGAGGTGCCGGAGCTTTTCCGCATCGAGAGCTACCCGACCGTCCACCAGATGGTGAGCCGCGTGCGGGCCAAGCTGTTGCCCGACCTCAGCATCCGCCGGATATTCGCTGCGCTGTTTCCATGCGGATCGATCACCGGCGCCCCGAAAATCCGCGCCATGGAAATCCTGCACGATCTGGAAGCCACGCCGCGCGACGTCTATTGCGGCGCGATCGGCTGGATCGCGCCCGGCGGCACGATGCGCTTTTCGGTGGCCATCCGCACCATATCGCTCTTTTCCAGCGGCGAGGCCGTCTACAATGTCGGCGGCGGCGTCGTCTTCGATTCGACGGCCGAGGAGGAGTATCAGGAGTGCCTGCTGAAAGCGCGCTACGCGACGGGAACACCGCCGATTTCGAGCTGATCGAAACCATACGCTGGCAGCCGGGCCAGGGCTTCCTCCGTTTCGACCGCCATTTGGCACGCCTTTATGGCTCGGCGGCCGAACTGGGTTTTGCCTGCGATCCGCAGAAGGTCGGCGAGATGCTCAGGAACGCCGTCGACCGGCCTGACATGGCCTTGCGCACACGCCTGGTCCTGTCGCGCAGCGGCAAGGTGACGGTCTCGGCGCTGCCTTATGAGCCGCACGCAGCCGACAAGGTCTGGAGGCTGCAACTGGCGCGGGTGCGGCTTCAATCAAGCGACACGCTGCTGCGCCACAAGACGAGCCGCCGGGACATCTATCAGCGGGCGCGCGCCGAATATCTGATAAGCCGGGCCGACGAGGTTCTCTTGGCCAACGAGCGTGGCGAAATCTGCGAGGGCACGATCACCAATCTGTTTGCCGATTTCGGCGACGGCGTGCTGGCAACGCCGCGGCTCGATTGCGGCCTGCTGCCTGGCGTCTTGCGCGGCGAATTGCTGGACGAAGGCCGCGCCCGCGAGGCAATCTACAACCTGGACGATCTGAAGTCGGCCAAAGCGCTGTTCGTCGGCAATTCACTGCGCGGACTGATCCCGGCGCGGCTGGGCTGAAACGCAATCGAAGGGATACAACCTATGATTGCGAATCGCTTGTCTCCCCTTGAGTTGTAAAAGATGCGTCCGGCCCGAGAAGAATGGGCCGGACGCGTGGCAGCCGCTTGGGAGGAGCGACTATTCGCCTTCGTGGGTCTGACCGGAGCCGCCGACGGAAACGATGTTGAAGGGCTTGCCTTCGACGGCAATGTCGCCGGTTTTCTCGAACGACGTCGCGTCAACGACATGCAGCACGCCTTGCAGGGGATCGGTGACCACGATCTTGTCGCCGGCGACCGCGACACGCGGCCTCGGATCGCTCCAGTGACCGTCCATCGAATAGGGGTCGGTCAGCTTGAGCGAGTTTGCGATCTCCCCCTTGACCACGTCGAGTTGGTGAAGCTGGCCGTCCTCGGTGAAGACGTAGGCGAATTTTGCACGAACGGGGTCGACCGCGAAATGCACGCGGCGCGTCGGAAGGTCGATCAGCCGGAATGCGTCGCTCTCGATCGTCGGATCGATCAGCACCACCTTGTCGGCGCCGTAGTTGCCGAGGAAATATTGCAGGCCTCTGCCGCCGATCAGCGTCGTCGTCTTGCCATCCGGCAGGCTGTCGGCATAGGGCAGATGACGGATCGCCGGGCTGCTGTCGCCATGGCTGACGACAAGCAGGCCGGTCGCGCAGGCAAAAGCCAGGATATTGCCGGAAGACGCCTCGCCGTGGAGGTCTGGGCAGGCGTGGATGCCGCCGATCGGCGCGCCGGCTTTGTCAGCGACCCTGATCCCAACCGGGAGTTCGTCCGGCTTTTCCCAGTTCGGCTCCGACAGGAGGACATGGGAGCCATAGGCGACTGCGACGCCGTGCTGCGGCGCGTCGGTCTTCACTTCCCTGAAATCCGGCTTGCCTTCCAGGACGGATTTTTCGGAGATGATGCGGGCGACACCTTCGCCGTCGAAGAAAACGGCGAAGTCTCCGTCATGCTCGACGAAATGCGACGGCTTCTTGCCTGTGATCTCGACGCCGGCAAGTTTTGGCGCTTCGACGTCGATGTCGCCGTGCTCGCCATGGTCCTCGAAGGAAATGCCGCTCGCGATCCCGGCAACGACGCCGGCCGAGCCCTGCACGGCCAACACCGTCCTGCCGCTTTCGCTGCGATGGAGCGACGCCGGCCCTTTGATCTCGAACGTGTCGAGCTTTTCGCCATCGACCGCATCGATTACGGTCACCTTCGGGTCCGCGTGGTCCGAGATGAAGAGGCGCCATGCGGTCACCTCCTCGGCATGGCCAGCACTTGTTGATAGGGACACAAGCAGCGCGATGGCCGTGGCTGACGCCCAATTTGTCTTCACGGTATCCTCCTTGAATGTTATTACATAACTCGTTGTGATCGATGAAGAGCGGATTGCTCCGCCTTTCCATCACAGGGCTGGCGGTCAGCTCCCGAGGATCGCGCCTTTGATCGTCGTGATGTTGTGCCGCATCATCTCGAGATAGGTCGCAGCCGGACCGTTCTTATCCGACAGGGCGTCGGAGTAGAGCTCACCGCCGACTTTCAGGCCCGTCTCGCTGGCGATCTGCTCGATCAGGCGCGGATTGGTGACGTTCTCGACGAAGATTGCCGAAGCCCTGTCTTGCCTGATCTGTTTGATCAGCGCCGCGACGTCGGAGGCTGAAGCCTCGGATTCGGTGGAGACGCCCTCCGGTGCCAGGAATTTTATGCCGTATTCGTGTTCGAAATAGCCATAGGCGTCGTGGGAGGTGATGATCGTGCGCTTGTCCTCGGGGATCTCAGCTACGGCAGCTTTGATCTCCGCTTCCAGTGCCTCGAGCTGCTGGCCGTATGATTCGGCATTGGCCCGATAAGTGTCACAGCCGGCTGCATCGGCGGCACAGAAGGCGTCGGCGATGTTCTTCACATAAAGTTCGGCATTGTGCACGGACTGCCATGCATGGGGATCGGACTCGCCGTGATGATGGTGCCCTTCCTCATGGCCCTCTTCGGCCGCGGCGTGTTTTTCCCCGCCCTCGGCGGGTTTATCCTGATCGTGGTGACCTTCTTCCTCGGCGTTGCGCAACACCTCGCCGCCTTTGGTCAATTCCACGATCGGCGCCTTCGTGGCGCTCGCCTCGACGAGACGCTGGAGGAAGCCCTCGAACTGGAGGCCGTTGACCAGCACCACGTCGGCCGAACCGACGGTTGCCGCGTCGGCCGGCTTCGGTTCGTAGACATGGGCGTCGCCATTCGGGCCGACCAGCGTGACGATGTCGACACGATCGCCGCCGACATTCTTGGCGAAATCGGCGATGATGGAGAAACTGGCGACAACCCTGAGGTTCTCGGCAGCGGCCACCGACGGAGCGATTGGCATCGTTGTTATAGCGCCTATCACGCCGGCGAGTTTTAGCGTCCTGGACATTCGATCGACTCCTTTGTTCAAGCGGTTCTGTGGGAAATGCGCCGGACGCGTGGCGAGCAGCCGCGCGCCCTGGCAGAGATAAAAGGGAATGTGGATCGTGCCCGCCGACAAATGATCGTCGTCCTGCACGATCCCATCGAGGCGCGCTGTTGTGGCCCCAGCGTCAGGATTTGAAGCGTCAAGTCTTGAAAGATCACGCAGGCAGCCATTCGATCCATCTCCGCGGGAGCAATCGAAGTGAGCCCCGCTCTTGACGATCCGTTATGTTATGTTATCACGCTCGTCAATCCAAAATGTTATACTATAACGGACGCCCGCCATTGTGCTCGAAACTGCCTGGAACCAAACTGCCTGGAAAACGGGGGGAACAGCGGATGCCTGGACGCAACCAGCAGCTGGTACTTCGACGCGCTGACGCGCTCCGAGAGGCCGATGGGGGCCTATGAACTGCTTGGACTTCTTCGCCAGGAAGGGCTCCGCTCACCGCTACAGATCTATCGCGCTCTGGATCGGCTCGTCGAGCAGGGCCTGGTTCACCGGATCGAGAGCCTGAGCGCGTTTGCGCTCTGCGTCCACAGCGAATGCGGCACCCATGGGCGCGCCGCCTTTGCAATCTGCGCGAATTGCGGGCGGGCAAGTGAGGTTCATGACCCGGCATTGGAGCGGGTGCTGCGCCGGATTGCCCGACGGCAGGGCTTCCAAACCAACTCTGCCACGGTGGAGCTTTCGGGTCTATGCGAGGCTTGCGCGCATTGAACGGACGCCGGCCTTCCGTCTACGGGCGATCCAATCGGCTCGCGCCTGACCCAGCTTCAATCCGCAACAATCCAACATCCGGAGACGACCATGCCGCTTGAAGCCTCCCAGAAAATGCCCGTCACGGTTCTTACCGGCTACCTCGGCGCCGGCAAGACGACGCTGCTCAACCGCATCCTGTCCGAACAGCACGGCAAGCGTTACGCCGTGATCGTCAACGAGTTCGGCGAGATTGGAATCGACAACGACCTCATCGTCGATACCGACGAAGAAGTCTTCGAGATGAACAACGGCTGCATCTGCTGCACGGTGCGCGGCGACCTGATCCGGATCATTGAGAGCTTGATGCAGCGCAGGGACCGTTTCGACGCCATCCTGATCGAGACGACCGGCCTTGCCGATCCCGCCCCCGTCGCCCAGACCTTCTTCGTCGACGACGATGTCAGGCAGAAGACGACGCTCGACGCGATCATCACCGTCGCCGATGTCAAGCATCTCCTCGGCGAACTGGATCATGCGCATGAGGCGCAGGAGCAACTCGCCTTCGCCGATATCGTCATACTGAACAAGACCGACCTGGTGGGGCCGACCGAACTCAAGGCAGTGGAGGCGCGCATTCGCAGGATCAACCCGACGGCTGCGATCAAGCATTCCATACGTTGCAACGTTCCACTCGACGAGGTTCTGGATCGCGGCGCGTTCGATCTGAACCGTGTCCTTGAAGTCGAGCCGGACTTTCTCGACGCGGGCCACGACCATGTGCATGACGATCACGTCACCAGCTTCTCTCTCGTCACCGAAACGTCGATCGATCCGCGCAAGTTCTTGCCGTGGGTCCAGATGATCACACAGAAATTCGGCATCGACATGCTGCGCATGAAAGGCATCCTGGCGTTCAAGGGCGATGAACACCGCTTTGTCGTTCAGGCCGTCCACATGCTGCTCGAAGGCGACCACCAGCGCCCCTGGAAAGCGGGGGAGAAGCGCGTCAGCCGCCTGGTATTTATCGGCCGCAACCTGCCCAAAGGCCTGATTGAAGACGGCTTCCTTAAATGCCGCGCCGAAATGGACTCTCTGGTGGCGCTGAATGCATAGGGGCAAGGCCGACGACAGCGCGCGTCCTTTATCCCGTTGGTCTGGCCGAGCGCCGTCGTCTTCGGGACGGGATTGGATATGAACCGTCTCGCGAACCCACTCGCCCCGCGCGGCCTTGCCCTTCCGGAGAAGACCAGACAGATCAAGGTCTGGGTTCGCAGGGCTTGCGGGCTCGATGACGATGTCGTCGTGTTCGTCACGGAACTGGCATGCCGCAAAAATGGCTGTCCCGACATCGAAACGGTGATCGGCATAGTGCGTCCCGGCGAGAAAATCGAGACGATCCGGCTTCGGAAGGCAATCGCCGATGTGACCTCGCACGATCTGCCGCGAGGGTGAATGGATCGGGACATGCGCAGAGTGTTCGGCCTCTCGACCGAAGCTGTTGCGCTTACCGAGTGTCACCGGAATGTGACCGAGATCGGGAACCATCGACGCGAACTGGTGCTCGCCGCATCTTTCGGCGCGCCATTGCTGGCAGCCGACTTCGCCTAACTCGACTACAAGGGCCAACTCGGGGAATGACGGCCGGCCGTCAGCGGCTGGTCGTCCTCCTTAACCACATGACGAATGCGGCGTAGCTCGCGGCTTTTCGCTGGTTTATGACAATGATCTGTGGTTGTAGCGCGTGGCGGTCGGGCAAAAAAGTGCTCCGCTTTGCGTCTGTTTGCCCGGCTTTTCAGCCTGTCTGAGGGAGTAATCGATAAAATGGCGAATGAAAACTGGCCCGTTTACGGTGAGATCACCGGCCCTGTCGTGATGATCGGCTTCGGCTCGATCGGACGGGGAACGCTGCCGCTGATCGAGCGCCATTTCAAGTTCGACAAGTCGCGCATGACGGTCATCGACCCACGCGATACCGACCGCAAGCTGCTCGACGAGCGCGACATCACCTTCATGCAGGATGCGGTGACCAGCAAGAACTACAAGAAGCTTTTGACGCCGCTGCTGACCAAAGGCGGCGGCCAGGGCTTTTGCGTCAACCTGTCGGTCGACACCGGCTCGGTGGATTTGATGCGGCTCTGTCGCAAGCTGGGTGTGCTTTACATCGACACCGTCGTCGAGCCCTGGCTCGGCTTCTATTTCGATACCAAGGCCGACACTGGCAGCCGCACCAATTATGCGCTGCGCGAATCCATGATCGAAGAAAAGCGCGCGCACCCCGGCGGGGCGACCGCAATCTCCACCTGCGGCGCCAACCCAGGCATGGTCTCGTGGTTCGTCAAGCAGGCGCTGGTCAACCTCGCCACCGATCTTGGCCTCGAATTCTCCGAGCCCGCGCAGCACGATCGCGATGCTTGGGCCAGGCTGATGAAGAAGGCCGGCGTCAAGGGTATCCACATCGCCGAGCGCGACACACAGCGCACCAAGAAGCCGAAGCCGATGAACGTGTTCTGGAATACCTGGTCGGTCGAAGGCTTCATCTCGGAAGGGCTTCAACCGGCCGAGCTCGGCTGGGGCACGCATGAGACGTGGATGCCGAAGAACGGCAAGAAGCACAAGCATGGCTCGAAGGCCGCAATCTATCTGGAGCAGCCGGGCGCCAACACGCGTGTGCGCAGCTGGTGCCCGACGCCGGGCCCGCAATATGGCTTCCTGGTGACCCACAACGAGTCGATCTCGATCGCCGACTTCTTCACCCTGCGCGGCAAGAAGGCCAAGGTCCAATATCGCCCGACCTGCCACTACGCCTACCATCCCTGCAACGACGCCGTGCTGTCGCTGCACGAAATGTTCGGCGCCGCCGGCAAGGCACAACCGGTGCATCACGTGCTCGATGAAAACGAACTGGTCGACGGTGTCGACGAACTCGGCGTGCTGCTCTACGGCCACGACAAGAACGCCTATTGGTACGGCTCGCAGCTGTCGCTGGCGGAGGCGCGCAAGCTGGCGCCTTATCAGAACGCCACGGGCATGCAGGTCACGTCGGCAGTGCTGGCGGGCATGGTCTGGGCGCTGGAAAATCCCGAGGCCGGCATCGTCGAGGCGGACGAGATGGACTACAGGCGCTGCCTGGAAGTGCAGTCGCCCTATCTCGGGCCGATCAAGGGCTATTACACCGACTGGACGCCGCTCGACAACCGCCCTGGGCTGTTCCCGGAAGACCTCGACAAAAACGACCCATGGCAATTCCGCAACATCCTCGTTCGATAGTTCAACATCCTCGTTCGAAAGCAATGTCTCACTGCCTTGCAATCGTCTGGAAATCGGGCGATTGAAGGAAGGCGGCCTGGAGCGACGTGCATCCATTTGGACGCACAAAGTACGCTCTGGCGGTTCGAGTGTACGCATCGTGCTTTCCGAAAAATCGCATCGATTTTCGGGCCAATGCGAGAGGAGAGGATCTTGATGATGACGATTGCGCGCAAATTGCTTTCGGCCTGCGTTGTCGCGGCCGCTGCCGCGTTGGCGGCGTGCACCACCGCCGGCCCGGGCGGGCCGCCATCGGCCACGCGGAGTCCGGTCGAAGGCTCATGGATCGACGCGCAGGGCACGGGCCTGTCGACCTTCGCCGGCGGCAGCTTCAAGACCGTCGCCACCGACACCGGCCAGAAGCTTGCCGACGGCAGCTACGCCATGACCGGCGGCACCTCGGTCCAAATCCAGGGCACTTCGCTGATCCGCCAGACGCCGATCGGTTTCAACTGCTTGTTGATCTCCACCTCGCAGCTTAATTGCACCAGCGTGAGCGGGCAGAACTTTGTGCTGACGCGACGCACCTGAGCCCATACTGAACTGCTTTTGCAAAGGGCGGCGGCTTGAGGCCGCCGTCCTTTTGTGCCGGCAAAGCTGGGTCCGATTCCACTTGCATCGGCCAAAACGCGATGTGAACATGGGCGAAAAGCCGGCTGTTATATTCCAGTCGAGCGAGGGCGTTAAACAGGTCATCCGGGAGACGAAGATGAAGAAGATCGCCGCCATTGCCGCCCTTTCGGCGTCTACGCTTGGCCTGTCGACCGGCATGTCCTTTGCCGACTACACTCTGAACATCCTGCACATCAACGACTGGCACAGCCGCATCGAAAGCAACAACAAATATGAATCGACCTGCTCGGCCGAAGAGGAGACCAAGGGCGAGTGCACCGGCGGCGCGGCGCGGCTGATCACGGCGATCGCCCAGCAGCGCAAGAAGCTGGAAGGCCAGAACGTGCTGCTGCTCAGCGCCGGCGACAATTTCCAGGGTTCGCTGTTCTACACGACCTACAAGGGCAAGACCGAAGGCGAATTCCTCAATCAGATGAAGTTCGACGCCATGGCGGTCGGCAATCACGAGTTTGACGACGGCGAGGCGGCGCTGGCGCCGTTCCTGGATATGATCAAGTTTCCGGTGCTCGGCGCCAATGTGAAGGCCAACGCGCAATCCAAGCTCGGTGACCGCGTGAAACCGTCTGTTGTGATCGAGGTCGGCGGCCAGAAGATCGGCGTCGTCGGCGCGGTCACCAACGACACGCCGGAGCTCGCTTCGCCAGGCCCTAACGTCACGATCGAGGACGACGTCAAGTTGATCACGTCAGAGGTCGAGAGGTTGAAGGGAGAAGGCGTCAACAAGATCATCGCAGTCACCCATATTGGTTACAAGCGCGAGCGTGACGTCATCGCCAAGATCCCGGGTGTCGACGTGGTGGTTGGCGGCCACAGCCATTCGCTGCTGTCCAACACCGACCCCAAGGCTGAAGGCCCCTACCCGACGATGGTCGACAATCCGGACGGCTACAAGGTGCCGGTCGTCCAGGCGGCGTCCTATTCGAAATATCTCGGCGAGTTCAAGGTCGTGTTCGACGACAACGGTGTCGTCAAGCAAGCCAGCGGCGACCCGATCTACCTCGACAAATCGATCACGCCAGACCCCGCCGTGCTTGCCCGCATCAAGGAACTCGGCGCGCCGATCGAGGCGTTGAAGAACCAGGAGGTCGCCGAGACCACCAAGGCGATCGACGGCAGCCGTGAGAACTGCCGCACCCGCGAGTGTGAGATGGGCAATCTCGTCTCCGATGCCGTCCTCGACCGCGTCAAGGACCAGGGTGTCGAGATCGTCATCACGAATGGCGGCGGTCTGCGCGCTTCGATCGACCAGGGCACCGTCACCATGGGCGAGGTGCTGAACGTGCTGCCGTTCCAGAACACAGTGGCGACCTTCCAGATTTCCGGCAAGGATCTGGTTGCCGGGCTGGAGAACGGTCTCAGCCAGATCGAGGACGGCGCCGGCCGCTTCCCCCAGGTTGCCGGCCTGAAGTATTCATTCGACAAATCGGCCGCCGCGAATGCCGGGCGCGTCAAGTCGGTCGAGGTCATGCAAGGCGGCGGGTGGACGCCGATCAATCCGGACAAGGATTACCTGGTCGCCACCAACAACTATGTGCGCCAGGGTGGCGACGGCTACAAGGTGTTCGCCGACAAGGCCAAGAACGCCTACGATTACGGTCCGGGCCTCGAACAGGTGGTCGCCGATTATCTCGGCGCGCATCGGCCCTATACGCCGAAGCTCGAGGGCCGCATCACCGAAATCACGGCCGCCGCCGCGGCGGAACCGGCCCAGCAGCCGGCCCAGGAAACGGCGAAGCCGGCCGAGGCTCCCGCTCCGGCCGAGCCCGCAAAACCGGCAGAAACGGCTCCAGCCGCGACTGCGGAGCCGGCGATTCCCGAACCGCCGGCCGGTTCGGACGATATTGCCACGACACCGCCAGCCGTGCCGACGGAACCCGCCCCGGCAGCGCCGGCACCAGCGGAGGCTGCGCCTGCCGAGCCGGCAAAGCCGGCCGAAAGCAGCCATGTGATCGTTGCCGGCGACACCTATTGGGATTTGGCGGAAAAGGCCTATGGCGATGGCGCCAGGTGGAAAACGATCTCCGACGCCAACCAGGACTACGAGCCGCGCCGGCTTCCCGTCGGCGCAACCTTGACCATCCCGGCCGCAAACTGAATTCTTCTGTCATTGTTGGAAAACCCGTCCGGCAAACCGGGCGGGTTTTTCTGCTTTCGCCTCCCAAGCTTAGATAAGGTGCGGCCAGACGCTGCATTGAAAACCGGCGCGGCATCGCTAGTTTCGCGCGGTGTCCGGAGATCCTTTATGACGCCTTCCAACCCTGCCGATCCCAAGGCCGCGGCGGTCCTCGACCCGCTGCCGGCAGGACAGCCGCCGGTCGGGGCCGGCAGGATCGGCGTCATGCTGGTTAATCTCGGCACTCCCGACGGCACGGAATTCAAGCCGATGTGGCGCTATCTCAGGGAGTTCCTGTCCGATCCGCGCGTCATCGAACTCAACAAGGCGATCTGGTACCCGATCCTCTACGGGCTGGTTCTCACCACACGGCCGAAGAAGTCGGGCGCCAACTATGCCAGGATCTGGAACCGGCAGCGTGACGAGTCGCCGCTGCGCACCTACACCCGCGCTCAGAGCGAAAAGCTGACCGAGGCGCTGCGCGACCTGCCCGGCGTCAGCGTCGACTGGGCAATGCGTTACGGCAATCCTTCGACCGAGAGCGTCGCCAAAGGGCTGGTCGCGCAGGGCTGCGACCGCATTCTGACTTTTCCGCTTTATCCGCAATATTCCGCGACCACGACCGCCACCGCCAACGACCAGTTGTTTCGCGCGCTGATGAAGATGCGCCGCGCCCCGGCGATCCGCAGCGTGCCGCCCTACTATGCCGAACCGGTCTATATCGAAGCGCTCGCCGCGTCGATCGAGCGCCATCTGGCGAGCCTCGATTTCGAGCCGGAAATGGTCATCGCCTCTTATCACGGCATTCCGAAACCCTATTCCGACAAGGGTGACCCCTATCAGGCCCATTGCCTTGAGACGACCCGGCTACTGCGGGAAAAGCTCGGCTGGGATGAGAAGAAGCTGATCACCACGTTCCAGTCGCGCTTCGGCGCGCAGGAGTGGCTGCAGCCTTACACCGACAAGACGGTCGAGAAATTGCCCGGAGAAGGCGTGAGATCGATCGCCATCGTCAATCCGGGCTTTTCTGTCGACTGCATCGAGACGCTGGACGAGATCGGCAGGGAGGCGGCCGAGACCTTCCATCATGCCGGCGGCGAAAAGTTCGCGCATATTCCCTGCCTCAACGACAGTGCCGAGGGCATGGCGGTGATCGAGGCGATTGTGCGACGCGAACTGTCGGGCTGGGTGTGAAGCCGATACAATCGAGCGCCGCTAACCGGCTTTCTATGCACCGGTTATCCACTATCACCTGATTGTAACGTTCCTGAAACACACTTAAGTGTTTGGTGAAGTCGGTCGCGTTGAAACATTTCCGTGGCCGGCATCTGAGGGAGAGCCAAATGGATTTCAGTGGTTTCGATATCGCGCTTCTTGTTCTTGTCGCTCTTGTCGTGCTCGTGCTTTTCAAAGGCATCCGGACAATCCCGCAAGGCTACAACTATACCGTCGAACGCTTTGGCCGCTATACCAGGACATTGAGTCCCGGCCTCAACCTCATCGTGCCGTTCGTCGACCGCATCGGCTCCAAATTGAACATGATGGAGCAGGTGCTCGACGTCCCGACGCAGGAGATCATCACCCGCGACAACGCCACCGTCGCCGTCGACGGCGTCGCCTTCTACCAGGTGCTCAACGCGGCGCAGGCCGCCTACCAGGTCGCCGGTCTGGAGAACGCCATCCTCAACCTGACGATGACCAACATCCGTACCGTGATGGGGTCGATGGACCTCGACGAGCTTTTGTCGAACCGCGACGCCATTAACGAACGCCTGCTGCGCGTCGTCGATGAGGCGGCACATCCCTGGGGCATCAAGATCACCCGCGTCGAGATCAAGGACATCAATCCACCGGCCAATCTCGTCGAATCGATGGGTCGCCAGATGATGGCCGAGCGCAACAAGCGCGCGCAGATCCTCGACGCCGAAGGCCTCAAGCAGTCGCAGATCCTGGAAGCCGAGGGCCGCAAGGAAGCCGCCTTCCGCGACGCCGAGGCGCGCGAACGCTCGGCCGAGGCTGAGGCCCGCGCCACGCAGGTGGTGTCGGAAGCGATCGCCAAGGGCGACGTGCAGGCGCTCAACTACTTCGTTGCGCTGAAATACACCGAAGCACTGACCAGGATCGGCTCCGCCACAAACAGCAAGGTCGTGCTGATGCCTATGGAAGCTTCGTCATTGATCGGCACGCTCGGCGGCATCGGCGCGATCGCCAAGGAAGTTTTCGGCGCAGAGGGCACTGCCGGCACCACGCGGCAGGCTGCACGCCCGCCCGTGGTTCGTCCCAGCGAGACCTGAGGCCATGTTCGAACGCATCATTTCCGAACTCGGCCCCTGGGTTTGGATGGTTCTCGGCTTCGTCCTCCTGGTGATGGAGGTCATCGCACCGGGCATATTCATGCTGTGGATCGGCATCGCCGCGCTGCTGATCGGCGTGGTGTCCCTGCTCATCTGGGACGCGGACTTCTGGACCTGGCAGATCCAGGTTCTCGCCTTCCTGGCGATGTCGCTGGTTTCAACCTATGTCGGCAAGAGACTGGTGGGTGGGCGCGATGATGGCACCGATCAGCCACTGCTCAACCGCCGCGGCGCACAGATGATCGGCAGGATGGCCACCCTGGACGAGCCGATCAGGGACGGCCGCGGCCGCATAAAGCTGGGCGACACGCTGTGGCGCATCTCCGGCCCGGACCTGCCGGCCGGCACGCAGGTGCGCGTGACGGGCGCGGCCGACGCCGATCTGGAACTGACGGTCGAGGCGGTCCTGGACTGATCCGACCATCTCGGCGGGCGACTTTTCAAACTGGCCTGCTGTCTCTCAGAGACTGTTTCGAAATTCGCTCTGGCGAGCTCAGGCCGCGCCGATGCGCAGCAGATCGTGCAGATGGACAAGTCCGACCGGCCGTCTGCCTTCGACAACCATCAAGCTGGAGATGGTCGAACTGTTGATCGTCTGCAGCGCCGTCGCCACCAGCGTATCCGGTCCGGCCGTCTTCGGCTCCTTGGTCATGACCTGATCGACGCTCATCTCCAGAAGATTGCTGCCGATGTGGCGCCTGATGTCGCCGTCGGTGATGATGCCGATCAGCGCACCATCCGCAGCGGTTATCGCCACACAGCCAAACCCCTTGCGCGACAATTCGAGGATCGCTTCTTGCATTCCAGTGCCGGAAGGCACCAGCGGCAGCCTGTCGCCGACATGCATGATCTCGCGGATCTGCGTCAGATTGGCGCCAAGTTGCCCACCGGGATGGAAGGTGCGGAAATGATCCGGCGTGAAGCCGCGCGCTTCGAGCAGCGCGATGGCCAGTGCATCGCCGATCACCAGTTGCAGCAGCGTCGATGTCGTCGGCGCCAGGCCGTGCGGGCAGGCTTCCGGCGCACGCGGCAGCAAAAGCACCACATCGGCCGCCCGCGCCAGCGCCGATCGCTCTCCGGCGGTGACTGCGATCAGCGGAATCGAGAAGCGCCTGGAATAGGCGATGATGCCCTTGAGCTCGCGGCTCTCGCCCGACCACGATATGGCGATGATGGCGTCGTCCCTGGCGATCATGCCGAGGTCGCCATGATTGGCTTCGGCAGAATGGACGAAGAAAGCCGGCGTGCCGGTTGAGGCGAGCGTCGCCGCGATCTTTGAGCCGATATGGCCGCTCTTGCCGACGCCGGTGACGATGACGCGGCCGGCGATATGCGACACAATATCGACGGCGCGCGCGAACGGTTCGGTCAACCCGTTCTCGAGCGCGGCCGCCAGCGCCGCGACACCGGCCTGCTCGGTCGCTACCGTTCTAAGCGCCGAGGCGATCGAAGCCTGCCCATCGAGCCGCTTCTTGTCTGGGGATCCCGCATGCATGGCTGATGCGATTAGCGCTTTGCTGCACGCCTGTCCAACGGAATTGCCATCCGTTAGCCGTCAAGTGGGCTTTGATCGACCCCCGCTCAACCCTCCGTTAACCATCCCCGTTTACGGTTCGGTAAGTATGGCGCGCGTGCGCCGCGCAAGCAGTGGTAGCGATGTCCGGGGCCCCGCCTGAAAAGAAAAGAAGACGAAACGGCAAGGCGGTCTGCGCCTTGCTGCTGGCGACCAGCGTCTTCGCCTTGCTGCGGCCTGCGCAGCCCTATGCCCAGGTAACCGAGCTGCGCGGCGAGGTTTCGGAATCGGCGATTCTGGACGACCAGCAGCGCAAAACCAGGCAATTGAGCATCGCCCAGGATCAGACGGCGCAGGCCGGTGCAACCACCCAGAGCACTGCGCCGACGCCCACCTATCAGCCGGCCAGCCCGGGCGCCGTGCAGGACGACGACGCGGCACCGGCGACCGGAAGCATTTTTGATCCGCCGGAAGCAACCGACGATCCGTTTGCGGACGCCCCCGTTCCCGTCCCGCCGCGCCGGCCATCGAGCACAACCCAGGGCGCAGCCGATCAGGACGAAGCCGCCGAGACACAGGCCGCCGCTGCGACGACGGCCCCGACGGATGACGAGGACACCGCCGAGACGGACCCAATCAATTCCCGTGCCGTGACCATCGATTCCGCCGACAGGCAGCAACTCGATCCGGGCGCCGAGCGCGCCGAAGCCATCGAAGGCCGGGACAGGAGGGCCGAGGACGACCCGTTCGCCGCCACCGGCATCAAACTCGGCTCCTTCGTGATCAGGCCGACGCTCGAGCAAGGCCTGAAGGCCTCATCGAATGCCGATTCAAGCAGCGAAGGCAAGCCGGCCCTGCTGTCGGAAACGACGCTGCGCTTCAACGCCATCTCCGACTGGCGGGAGAATTCGGCTACCGTCGACGGCTACGGCACCTTTCTCAAGACCCTATCAGGCGACGAGGTTGAGGAGGCGCGCGGCCGTGTCGAAGGCACGCTCAATGTCGACTTCGACAACGATCTGCGCGCCATCGCCAGGCTCGGTTACGAGGCGGCGCCGGAATCGGCTTCCTCGCCGGTCGTCATCGAAGGCACCGCCGAGCAGCCGGTGCGCCAGACCATCGACGGCAGCCTGGCGGTCGAGAAGGATGCCGGCAAGATGCGCTTCGCCCTGACCGGCGCAGCCGAACATGACATCTACGGCGACGCCAGGCTTTCGACGGGCGGAACGCTGTCGCAGAAAGACCGCGACTCGACGCTCTATACCGCCACCTTGCGCACCGGCTATGAGATTTCGCCCGCCATCATCCCTTTCACGGAGGTCGAAATCGGCCGCCGGGTCTATGATTTGCGCGTCGACAGCAATGGTTTCGAACGATCCTCGACGCGGCTTGGGGTTCGGGCCGGCGCCGAGCTCGACCTCGGCGAGAAGCTTGCCGGCGAGTTCTCCGCCGGCTGGCTGCGCGAGGCGATCGACGATGACCGCCTGCCGGCAATTTCGGGCGCCACGGTGAACGCCGACCTCAGATGGTCGCCGCAACGCGGCACCACGATCGGCCTCACCGGGCAGACGATCGTCGAGGGCACGACAACCGCCGGCGAAAGCGGCACCATCCTTTACTCCGGCCGCCTCACCGCCGAGCGGGAAATCCGTGCCAACCTGATCGGCAACGCAGCTCTCGGGGCAGACTGGCGCGACTACATCGGGTCGGACGGCCATGATCTGACGCTGAGCGCCGAGGCCGGACTGACATGGTGGCTGAACCGATATGCCGGACTGACCACCCGCGCCAGAACTGAAAAACAGACCAGCAACATCGAGGGCCGCGACTACACCGCCCACAGCATCTTTGTCGGGGTGACGCTGCAGCCGTAAACCAAGCCGCCGCGCACCCTCGGTTCAGGCCCGAGGGCATGCCTTTGCGCGCATGCATTAGCCCGGGGGTTAGAACGCCGCGCCCCGCTGCTCTGACGGTTTCATCTCGTCGAGAAGCTTGCTGATAACGCCCGCCATGCGTCCGTTCATGTCGCTGCGCCACAGCGCGAAGGCGACGTTGGCCTCGACAAAGCCTTCCGGCGATCCGCAATCGAAGGTGCGCCCTCGGTAGTGGCAGCCATAGAAGGGCTGCTGCTTCTCCAGCTTCAGCATCGCATCGGTGAGTTGTATCTCGTTGCCGGCGCCCTTCTCCTGGCCTTCGAGTATCCCAAATATCTCCGGCTGCAGGATGTAGCGCCCGTTGATGTATAGGTTGGAGGGTGCCGTGCCGGTCTTCGGCTTCTCCACCATGCCGGTAATGCGGAAACCGTGATGCGTATCCTCGCCGCGGCCGACGATACCGTATTTATGGGCCTCCGCGGGGTCGCATTCCTGAACCGCGACGATGTTGTTGCCGGTCTCGGCATAAAGCTCGACCATCTCCTTCATGCAGCTTTTTTCGGACTGCATGATCATATCGGGCAAAAGCAGCGCGAAGGGCTCGTCGCCGACCAGCTCGCGGGCACACCAGACGGCATGGCCAAGGCCAAGCGGCACCTGCTGGCGGGTGAAGCTGGTCTGCCCTGGCGAAGGTTGCAGCCGCTGCAGGCGGGCGAGCTCGTCGTCCTTGCCGCGTTGGGCGAGCGTGTCATAGAGTTCGAACTGAACGTCGAAATGGTCCTCGATGACCGCCTTGTTGCGTCCGGTCACGAAGATGAAATGCTCGATGCCGGCTTCGCGGGCCTCGTCGACCACATACTGGATGACTGGCCTGTCGACGACGGTCAGCATTTCCTTGGGTATGGCCTTGGTGGCCGGGAGAAAACGCGTGCCGAGGCCAGCGACCGGGAAAACTGCCTTGCGAACTCTCTTCATGCTGTCAAATATCCGCTTCTAAGGCTGTTCGGCAATCCCGCTTCAAGACATTTTCGTGCCGGAATCTGGGATTATGGAACGGCTGGTCAGAAAAAATCTGTAGTCCGTAAAGCACCAACCCGCCTTTTCGTTCCCAACGGCACCTATGGTAAACTAAATGCTAACCGGGTTCGGCGATGAATGATCTTCCTGTGATGAAGAAGGAGGAAAAGATGTCCGTTCGCGACGCCGCAAAGCGCTTCACCAGCATCGTTGCGGCCGCCAGTCTGTCGCTTGCCTTGCTGATGCCCACCGGATCGGCTTTTGCCGACGCCGGTTTTCGGCAATGGGTGGCGAGCTTCCGCGCCACCGCGGTGCGGAGCGGCGTTTCCGGCGCCGTTTACGACCGCGCATTCGAGGGCATCAGCGATGCCGACCCGGTCGTGCTGGAAAAAGCGCGTTATCAACCCGAATTCACCGCGCCCGCCTGGGACTATTTCGACAACCGCGTCCATGACCAGTCGGTCGCTGTTGGCAAGCAGATGGCCAGGAAGTGGAAGCCGTGGCTGGACAGGATCGAGGCAAGATACGGCGTCGACCGTCACATCCTGCTGGCGATCTGGTCGATGGAATCGAACTACGGCGAAATCCTCAAGCGCGACGATGTCATGCGCAATGTCGTGCGTTCGCTGGCCACGCTTGGCTATGCCGATTCGAGACGATCGAAATTCGCCCGCACGCAGTTGATCGCGGCGCTGAAGATCCTGCAAAGGGGCGACATCGATAAAAGCCACCTCAGCGGCTCATGGGCCGGCGCCATGGGCCATACCCAGTTCATTCCCACCAGCTACCAGGCCTACGCGGTCGACATGGACGGCGACGGCAAGCGTGACATCTGGAATTCGATTCCCGATGCATTGGCAACGGCCGCCAATCTGCTCAGGAAGAACGGCTGGCAGGCCGGCAAGACCTGGGGCTATGAAGTCAGCCTTCCCGACGGAAAGAAGTTCCCGGCCGGATCGAAGTCGTTGTCGCAATGGCAAGCGCTGGGTGTCACGCGTGCCAACGGCAAGCCGTTCAAGAGTGGGGAGAAGGCCACGCTGAAGGTGCCAGGCGGCCGTGGCGGCCCGGCTTTCCTGATGGTCAAGAATTTTTCGGTCATCAAGCGCTACAACAATGCCGACAAATATGCGGTTGCCGTTGGCCTTCTTGCCGACGAAATCGCCGGTTATGGTGGGCTTGTGCAGGACTGGAAGCGGCCTTTCACGAAGCTCTCCTTCGAGGAGAGGCAGGAGCTTCAGCAACGGCTTTCCCAGTACGGCTACTATGACGGCAAGTTCGACGGCAAGATCGGCGAGGGATCGAAAGCCGCCATCATGGCCTTCCAGGCGAAGGCTGGCTTGACCCAGGACGGACATCCGAGCATGGAAGTGCTCAAATGGCTCAGGCAGAACTAGCCTCGCATAGGGCAGACCTGGAGCATCGGACCCAAACCGGTTTTGAGGAAATCCGATGCTCAACTTAAGGTAGAGCGGCGGCACGGTTGTATCAGAGTCCGGCGCTCTTTAGGGATGGAGACGGTAATTGGTTTCGGCTGCGCGTATCCGTGCGATCCTTCGTCGCGTGCCGATCGTGATTCTGGCTATTGCCGTCCTGGCCGTCGGCACTGCCGCCGTCTTTCACACGCCGGCCGTGGCGCAGGAAGAACAAAGGCGTGGCTGGTCGCTGCGCGACCTGTTGTTTCTGCGCCGAAGCGAGCGGATGGAGCCGCCACGACTGATTGAGCCGCGACGGCTTCAGAGGATCGGGCCACGCAAGCCAAAAGTCAGAAAGTCGCGTGCTGCGCCGCGCCGGCCGGCTGAGCCGGCAGCCCCCATTGTCGAGAAGGCGCCGGATGCCCGCACCGTTCTGGTGGTCGGCGATTTCATGGCGACCGGCCTCGCCGAGGGTCTCGACACCGCCTTCGCCGAAAACAACAAGGTCAGGATCGTCGTTCGCAGCAATGGTTCGTCCGGTTTCGTGCGTGACGATTTCTACAACTGGCCCGAACAGATCAAGTCGCTGATCGAGGCCGAAAAGCCGGCGGCCGTGATCGTCATGCTGGGTTCCAACGATCGGCAGCAGATGCGCGTGAACGGTGAACGCGAACAGCCACGGTCCGAAGCGTGGACCAAGGAATACGAACGCCGTACCGAAGCGTTCGGCAGGGCCATCGCATCGGCCAAGGTGCCGTATCTGTGGGTCGGCATGCCGGCCTTCAAGGCGCCGAAGATGACCTCCGACATGCTGGCTTTCAACGACATCTACCGCTCGACGGCCGAGAGCCATGGCGGCGAATTCGTCGACATCTGGGACGGTTTCGTCGACGAGGAAGGCGCCTTTGTCACCAGCGGGCCTGACATCAATGGCCAGCCGGTGCGCCTGCGCACCGACGACGGCATCCGTGTGTCGAAAGCCGGCAAACGCAAGCTCGCCTTCTATGCCGAAAAACCCTTGCTGAAGATCCTTGGAATGACCTCGCCTCCGGGCACACTGGCAGCTTATGCACCAGCCGGCGCTCCGGTCGGGGCGCCGACACCGACACCCATGCCCGTCGATCGCACGGTGCCGATGCTGCTCAGCGATCCGGCACTCGACGGCGGTTCGGAACTTCTCGGCGCCGCAGCCCCGGCACAGGCGGACGGGCCGGTCGAAAAACTCGTGGTCGAGGGCAAGGTATCAGCTGCTTCGCCCGGACGCGCCGACGATTTTTCCTGGCCGCCAAGGAAGCAGCCTGCGGCGGCGGCCGTGCCCGAAACGACCACGGCGATCACTCCGTAAACCTGCCGGGCGGCCGCACAAGTAGGAGACGGTCTCAGCGCGGCAGCACGCTCGATCCCATCAGCGCCTCGTCGATCGAACGCGCTGCCTGACGGCCCTCGCGGATCGCCCAGACGACCAGCGATTGACCGCGGCGCACATCGCCCGCTGCATAGAGCTTTTCGACGCTGGTCTTGTAGTCGCGATCGTTGGCCTCGACGTTGTTCGAGCGGCGGCTGTCGATGGCGATCTTCATCTGGCCAGCCAATTCCGACACCGGCCCGACGGCGGCCGGCCCGGCAAAGCCGATAGCGATGAAGGCGAGATCCGCGCGGATGACGAATTCCGTGCCGGCGATCGGCTTGCGCTTTTCATCGACCTCGCAGCATTTGACGCCGGTCAACGCGCCGTCCTCGCCGATGAATTCGAGCGTCGCCACCTGGAACTCGCGCTCGGCGCCTTCCGCCTGCGAGGACGAGGTGCGCATCTTCGTCGCCCAGTAGGGCCAGACCGAAAGCTTGTCTTCCCTTTCCGGCGGCTGCGGCCGGATGTCGAGCTGGGTGACGCGCACGGCGCCCTGGCGGAAGGCGGTGCCGACGCAGTCGGACGCGGTGTCGCCGCCGCCGACGACGACGACATGCTGGCCGCCGGCGACGATCGGCGGCGACGGCCACGCCACCGACTGGATCGGCTCGCCGCCGATGCGCTTGTTCTGCTGCACCAGGTAAGGCATCGCGTCATGCACGCCGTCGAGATCGTCGCCGGGAATGTTGGCCGGGCGCGGCGTTTCCGAACCGCCGCAATAGAGCACCGCATCATATTCGGCGAGCAGCTCCGCAACCGGCTTGTCGACGCCGACATTGATCCCGCAGTGAAAACTCACGCCCTCGCCTTGCATCTGCTCGATGCGCCGGTCGATGTAGTGCTTCTCGATCTTGAAGTCGGGGATACCGTAGCGCATCAGCCCGCCCGGCCGGCTCTCGCGCTCGTAGACGTGAACGTCGTGGCCGGCGCGGCCAAGCTGCTGGGCGGCCGCCATGCCGGCCGGCCCCGAGCCAATGATTGCGACGCGCCTGCCGGTCTTCCTTTCCGGCGGATAGGGCCGGATATGACCGGTTTCATAGGCCTTGTCGGCGATCGCCTGCTCGATCGTCTTGATGGCGACCGGAATGTCCTCGAGGTTCAGCGTGCAGGCTTCCTCGCAGGGTGCCGGACAGATGCGGCCGGTGAATTCCGGGAAATTATTGGTCGAATGCAGGTTGCGGATCGCATTGTCCCAGTCGCCATTGTAGACGAGGTCGTTCCAGTCCGGGATCTGGTTGTGGACCGGGCAGCCGGTCGGCCCGTGACAGTACGGAATGCCGCAATCCATGCAGCGCGCGGCCTGTTTCTCGACCTCCTTGTCCGACATCGGCAGCGTGAACTCGCGAAAATGCCGGATGCGGTCGGAAGCCGGCTGGTACTTGTGCACCTGCCGGTCGATCTCGAGAAACCCTGTTACCTTGCCCATAGTCCAGTTCCTGCTGTCCAGATGGTGCGGTTTTCGCCGCACCCGTTAACCTCTTGAGGCAGCCATGGCAACCTTCAGCACGAGGTCAGGATTGTTGAAGAGACCCGTGCCGGGAAGCCAGGCTTCCCGGCCATCGCAAAAATCTATTCCGCTGCAACGCCCATGCGCATGCGTTCCATTTCGATCAGCGCACGGCGGTATTCGACCGGCATGATCTTCCGGAATTTCGGCCGGAAAGTCGCCCAGGTGTCGAGGATCTCGCGGCCGCGCACCGAACCCGTGTAATGGACGTGGTTCGAGATCAGCTGATAGAGCCGCTCCTCATCATGGCTGGTCATGTCGCCGGATACATCGACGCGGCCTTTGTGATCGAGGTCGCCGCCATGATGGAGCAGTTTCTCCATCAGGTCGTCTTCTTCGGGAACGGGTTCCAGTTCGACCATCGCCATGTTGCAGCGCTCGGCGAAATCTCCCACCTCGTCGAGCACATAGGCGACGCCGCCCGACATGCCGGCGGCAAAGTTGCGGCCGGTCTGCCCGATGACGACGACAATGCCGCCGGTCATGTACTCGCAGCCATGGTCGCCAACACCTTCGACGACGGCGGCCACG
The DNA here is from genome assembly GCF_055811475.1 of Mesorhizobium sp. WSM4829. NCBI lineage: Bacteria > Pseudomonadati > Pseudomonadota > Alphaproteobacteria > Hyphomicrobiales > Phyllobacteriaceae > Mesorhizobium > Mesorhizobium sp. WSM4829. The sequence goes on from NZ_JBVVQJ010000024.1 coordinate 65,857, forward strand.
CCCGAATTGCGAACCGCAAAACGCTCGCCGGCGACGCCGCAGAAATAGGCCTCGCCCTCGGTCGCGCCGTAAAGCACGGTGTTGCCAACGATGATCGACTCCGCGGCGACGATCTTCGTGTTCTCAGGCGGGCGGATGACGATGCGTCCGCCCGACAGGCCCTTGCCGACGTAGTCATTGGCGGCACCGACCAGCTCGAACGAAACCCCACGCGCCAGGAAGGCGCCGAAGGACTGGCCGGCGGTGCCGGTGAGCTTCACCGAGATCGTGTCCTCGCGCAGGCCCTTGTGCTTGAAGCGCTTTGCCACTTCGCCCGACAGCATGGCGCCGGTCGAACGGTCGACATTGCGGATCGGCAGCTCGATGCTGACCGGCTGCCTGGCGTCCAGCGCCGGCTTGGCCAACTCGATCAGCTTGCGGTCGAGCACGTCGTCGATCGGATGCTTCTGCCGCTCGGTCCAGTGCACCGCCTCATGCGGGGCATCCGGCTTGAAGAACATCTTGCTGAAGTCGAGCCCGCGCGCCTTCCAGTGCTGGATCAGCGCCCGCTTCTCCAGGAGGTCGGTGTCGCCGATGATCTGGTCGAGGTGGGTGTAGCCCATCTCGGCGAGCAGCGCCCGCACCTCTTCCGCCACATAGAAGAAGAAGTTGATGACATGTTCCGGCGTGCCCTTGAAGCGCTTGCGCAACACCGGATCCTGCGTCGCGACGCCGACCGGGCAGGTGTTGAGATGGCACTTGCGCATCATGATGCAGCCGGCCGCGATCAGCGGCGCGGTCGAGAAGCCGAATTCGTCGGCGCCAAGCAGTGCGCCGATGACGACGTCGCGGCCAGTGCGCAGTCCGCCATCGACCTGCAGCGCGACGCGCGACCTGAGGCCGTTGAGCACCAGCGTCTGGTGCGTCTCGGCAAGGCCCATCTCCCACGGGCTGCCGGCGTGCTTGAGCGAGGTCAGCGGCGATGCGCCGGTGCCGCCGTCATAGCCGGAAATGGTGATGTGGTCGGCGCGCGCCTTGGCGACGCCGGCCGCAACCGTGCCGACACCGACTTCCGAGACCAGCTTGACCGAGACATCAGCCGCCGGGTTGACGTTCTTGAGGTCGTAGATGAGCTGCGCCAGATCCTCGATCGAGTAGATGTCGTGATGCGGCGGCGGCGAGATCAGGCCGACGCCGGGCGTCGAATGCCTGACCTTGGCAATGGTGGCATCGACCTTGTGACCGGGCAGCTGACCGCCCTCGCCGGGCTTCGCGCCTTGCGCGACCTTGATCTGCATCACATCGGAGTTCACCAGATACTCCGCCGTCACGCCGAAACGCCCGGAAGCGACCTGCTTGATCGCCGAACGCTCGGGGTTCTTGCCGCCGTCCGGCAGCGGCAGGTAACGGTCGGCCTCTTCGCCGCCCTCGCCGGTGTTCGACTTGCCGCCGATGGTGTTCATGGCGCGCGCCAGCGTGGTGTGCGCTTCCCTGGAGATCGAGCCGAAGGACATCGCCCCGGTCGAGAACCGCTTGACGATATCGGCAGCCGACATGACCTCGTCGAGCGCGACCTTCTTGCGTCCGGTTTCTTCGGCCAGCCTGATCTTGAACAGGCCGCGAATGCTCTGCGCCCGCGCCGTCTCGCTGTCGATCTGAGCGGAATAGTCCTTGAACGTCTGCGACGATCCCTGGCGCACGGCGTGCTGCAGGGTGGCCACCGCATCGGGCGACCAGATATGCGCTTCGCCGCGCATGCGGAACATGTATTCGCCGCCGACCTCGAGGCTGTTGCGCAGCACCGGGTCGTTGCCGAAGCCGTCGGCGTGGCGGCTGACCGTTTCGGCCGCGATCTCTTCCAGCCCGACGCCTTCGATCAGCGTCGCGGTGCCGGTGAAATATTTTTGCACGAAATCGGTCTTCAGCCCGATGGCGTCGAAGATCTGCGCGCCGCAATAGGACTGGTAGGTCGAGATGCCCATCTTCGACATCACCTTGAGAATGCCCTTGCCGATCGACTTGATGTAGCGGGAGACGACCTCATTGGCGTCGACTTCGGCCGGCAGCTCGCCGCGCTTGTGCATGTCGAGCAGCGTGTCGAAGGCGAGATAGGGATTGATCGCCTCGGCGCCATAGCCCGCAAGGCAGCAGAAATGATGCACCTCGCGCGGTTCGCCGGACTCGACCACCAGCCCCACCGATGTGCGCAATCCCTTGCGGATCAAATGATGGTGGACTGCCGCCGTCGCCAGCAATGCCGGGATGGCGATGCGGTCCGGCCCGAGCTGACGGTCGGACAGGATGATGATGTTGTAGCCGCCGGCGACCGCCGCCTCGGCGCGCTCGCACAGCCGGTCGATGGCGCCCTGCATGCCGGCCGCGCCTTCGTTCGAAGCATAGGTGATGTCGATCGTCTTGGTGTCGAAACGGTCCTCGGTATGACCGATGGAGCGGATCTTCTCAAGATCGCCATTGGTCAGGATCGGCTGGCGCACTTCGAGCCGCTTGCGACGCGAATTGCCGACGAGGTCGAAGATGTTCGGCCTCGGCCCGATGAACGACACCAGGCTCATCACCAGTTCCTCGCGGATCGGGTCGATCGGCGGGTTGGTGACCTGGGCGAAATTCTGCTTGAAATAGGTGTAGAGCAGCTTCGATCTGTCCGACATCGCCGAAATCGGCGTGTCGGTGCCCATCGAGCCGACCGCTTCCTGGCCGGTGGTCGCCATCGGCGACATCAACAGCTTGGTGTCTTCCTGGGTAAAGCCGAACGCCTGCTGGCGGTCGAGCAGGCTGACGTCCCTGCGCAGCGCCCGCGGCTCGACCGGTTTCAGGTCTTCGAGGATGAGCTGGGTGTTGGCGAGCCAGCTCTTGTAGGGATGCCTGGTCGCGATCTCCGACTTGATCTCCTCGTCGGAAACGATGCGGCCCTTCTCCAGGTCGATCAAAAGCATGCGGCCGGGCTGCAGCCGCCACTTCTTGACGATCCTTTCCTCCGGCACCGGCAGCACGCCGGCTTCCGAGGCCATGATGACGCGATCGTCGTCGGTGACGATGTAGCGCGCCGGGCGCAGCCCGTTGCGGTCGAGCGTGGCGCCGATCTGGCGGCCGTCGGTGAAGGCCACCGCCGCCGGCCCGTCCCACGGCTCCATCAGGGCGGCGTGGTATTCATAAAAGGCCTTGCGATCTTGATCCATCAGCTTGTTGCCGGCCCAGGCCTCAGGGATCAGCATCATCATCGCGTGGGCGAGCGAGTAGCCGCCCTGCGTCAGGAACTCGAGCGCATTGTCGAAACAGGCGGTGTCCGACTGCCCCTCATAGGAGATCGGCCACAGCTTGGAGATGTCGTTGCCGAACAGTTCGGAATCGACCGAGGCCTGCCGCGCCGCCATCCAGTTGACGTTGCCGCGCAGCGTGTTGATCTCGCCATTATGGGCGACCATGCGATAGGGATGCGCCAGCTTCCACGACGGGAAGGTGTTGGTCGAGAAACGCTGGTGGACGAGGATCAGCGCCGTCTCGAAGCGCGGATCGGTCAGATCCTTGTAATAGGCGCCGACCTGATAGGCCAGGAACATGCCCTTGTAGACGATGGTCCGCGATGACATCGACACGACGTAGAAGCCATTGTCGACGCCCTTGGTCTCTTCGTGGATACGACCGGAAATGACCTTGCGCAGGATGTAGAGCCGCCGCTCGTAATCGTCGTCGCTCTCGATCTCGGCGCCACGACCCAAAAACACCTGCCGCTGGACCGGTTCTGAGGCAGCGATATCAGGCGCCTTTGACAGCGATGAATTGTCGACCGGCACGTCGCGAAAGCCGAGCAGCGGCTGGCCTTCCAGCTGCGCGACCTCGGCGATGATGCCTTCGATATGCGCCTGAAGCTCAGGATCGCGCGGCATGAACACATGGCCGACGGCGTAATGGCCGGGCTTGGGCAGTTCGACGCCCTGGCTGGCCATCTCCTCGCGGAAGAAGCGGTCGGGAAGCTGCACCAGCACGCCGGCGCCGTCGCCCATCAGCGGGTCGGCGCCGACGGCGCCGCGATGCGTCAGATTTTCGAGCACCGCCAGGCCGTCCGTGACGATCTGATGCGACTTGACGCCCTTCATATTGACGATGAAGCCGACGCCGCAGGCATCGTGCTCGTTGCGCGGATCGTAAAGGCCGTGGGCGGCGAACCCGGTAGGGGTCCGCCCGATCCTGGCCAGGCCAGTGGCGATGGACGGATTTTTGACGGCTGGCGCTTTCGTCTGCGCGGCCGGGCCGTTCGTCGCAGATGGCGTCACTTCCGTCATCGTCCTGTCCTCCATCCCAGCCCTTAGGGCGCTGGTTTCCGTTGGGAAGCGCATGAGCTTCCCTTTCATCCTTGCGGCACGTCTTGCGAAATCCCGTCTTGCGAAATCCTTGCCGAACCAGGCGGCCTGGTTCGCATCCGGCAATCGTACAGGCCAGAGCCGGGCTGTCTACCTGTCGCTCGCGGCAACGGCCGGAGAGGCCCAATGATACGCCAATCCAGCCTGTTTTGTGCGACAAAATAAGACAGCACTACTGTCCTAAATTTTTATGACAGAAATTGCGGATGCGCACAAGACCGATTCACAACAATTGTGGGCATCCAGAGACAGAAAATTACGCGCCACCCGGCCAAAACGCAACCTTCAGTCGTCCGCCTTAATGCATGTCGCGCAAAAGCATGCCCTCGGGCCTGACCCGAGGGTGTGCAGCGGTATTGCGATAACGATATGCATGAAAACAAAAACCTAAAGCGCGTCGCATGAGGCCGGCCGAACGCGACGCGCTTTAGGTCTCCGGCCTCTCGCTGGCTTTACCGCTTTTCCGGCGCTTGGCACTTGCGAGCGGCATGCGAAAGCGGCCAAGGTCGCCCCGATTTTCCCAGCACTTGATTTTCCCAGCACAGGCAAACGCATGAATTTCGCTTCCGACAATTGGGCAGGCGCCCATCCCAGCATCGCCGCGGGCCTGTCGGCCCATGCCGGCGGGTTTTCCGCCGCCTATGGCGACGGCGCCCTCGACGACGCGGCATACCAGCGCTTCAACGAAATCTTCGGGCGCGAGGTCGCGGTGTTTTTCGTGGCCACCGGCACCGCCGCCAATTCCCTGTCGCTGACCGCCTACAACAAATCGGGCGGCATTTCCTTCTGCCATCGAGAGTCGCATGTCATCGAGGATGAATGCGGCGCCCCGGAATACTTTACCGGCGGCTCACGGCTCCATGCCGTCGACGGCGCGCTGGGCAAGATCGATCCGAATAGGCTGGACAGGGCGGTCGGCCGGTTCGCGCCAGAAATCGTCCATTCCGGGCGCCCGATGGCGGTGTCGATCACCCAGTCGACCGAGGTCGGCACCATCTACACACTGAACGAAATTGCCAGGATTTCGGCGATCGCCAAGCATCACAAACTGCCGCTGCACATGGATGGCGCCCGCTTCGCCAATGCGCTGGTCGCGCTCGAGACAACACCGGCGGAGATGACCTGGAAGGGCGGCGTCGACATCCTCTCTTTCGGCGGCACCAAGAACGGCTGCTGGTGCGCCGAGGCTATAGTGCTGTTCGACCTCGACCGCGCCAGGGAACTGGCCTTCCTGCGCAAGCGCGCGGCGCAATTGTTCTCGAAATCGCGCTTCATCGCAGCGCAGTTCGAAGCCTATTTCAAGGACGACCTGTGGCTCGCCACGGCCCGGCATGCCAACGCCATGGCAGCACGCCTCGCAGCACTGATCGAGGATTCCGCGTCGGCGCGTCTGGCCTGGCTGCCGCAAGCCAACGAAGTGTTCGCGGTGATGAAAAAGGCCAAGGCTGAACGGGCGCATTTGGCCGGTGCCGCCTTCTACGACTGGCACAAGCCGCACGACTTTGATGGCCATATCGGCGAGGACGAAGCGCTCTATCGTTTCGTTACCAGCTTTGCGACCACGGCCGAAGAGGTCGACCGCTTTGGCGAGCTAATTGCTGGATAGCGGCACCTAATTCAAAAAGGGCGGCGCCAGGCGCCGCCCTCGTCTGTTAGGTCGTCTTTGTGACGCAGCTTACGCGGTGGTCTTGGCCTCGATCTGCTTGGCCTTCGCCGAAGACGCGGTGATCGCGATCTTGCGCGGCTTCAGTTCCTCGGGAATATTGCGCTTGAGGTCGACGAAGAGCAGGCCGTTCTTCAGCGAGGCGCCGACGACATCAACATGGTCGGCAAGCTGGAAGCGGCGCTCAAAGGCCCGGCTGGCGATACCGCGATAGAGCAGTTCGGAGCCTTCGCCATTGCCCTCCTTGCGCTCACCCTTGACAGTCAGAACGTTGCGGTGAGCCTCGATCGAGAGCTCATCGTCCGAGAAGCCGGCGACCGCCATCGAGATGCGATAGGAATCCTCACCGGTGCGCTCGATGTTGTAGGGCGGATAGGTCTGTGCACCTTCCGGCTGCGCAAGCGAATCGAGCATGGTGAACAGCCGGTCGAAACCGACGGTCGAACGATAAAGCGGGGAAAAATCAACGTGACGCATAGTGTGTTCTCCTGTTGAGCAACAAGGTTTGCGTATGGCCGGTGCGAAACCCGTGACGGCGTTCCGGATAGGCCAGCGGCCCCGACATTGGCGGCCGCAACAGACATTTGGGGAGCACGAGAAGGCATTTCAAGATTCTGCCGCCTCGATGAACGGCAGATGAACCGCGGCTTCGGCGGACGTTCAGCTAAGTCGCGCTAGACTGCTTCCAGGATCAAGGAACAGGCGGCGGTTACGGCGTTGCGCGTCCTCTCGGACACGCAAAAGGAAGCTGTAACACTTTGATTGCGCATGATTCACGGCGAAATCGGCTGCGGTTTTCGCGGTTATGCGCGAGATGCCGCAACGGGGCCGACCGGGTGTAACGTCCCTTCCTCCCGGATCGACGGGGGGCCGGAAGCATGCCGCAAGCTGCTTTCGGCCTCACTCGCCGGCTGGCTCGTTCAGCCTTTCCAACGCGTCCGGAATTCCTTTGCTTTTGCTGCCCTTTGCTTTTGCTGCATGGGGCGTCTATGCCTACCACAGCTTGCGCCATGCAGGCAGCGACACTTGAAACGCAGCGCCGAATGACGGACCTCCTCGCCAAAACTCCCCTGTTCCACGAAATTCCGGGCAATCCGCTGCCGGAAAATGCGGCCGGTGGTTTCTTCACCGCGCGCGACGGCAAGAAAATCCGTTATGGCCTCTTTCCCGCCGTTGCCCGCCCGATGAAGGGCACCGTGGTCCTCTTGACCGGCCGCAACGAGTGCATCGAAAAGTATTTCGAGACCATCCGCAACCTCGCCGACCGCGGTTTTGGCGTCGCCACCTTTGACTGGCGCGGCCAGGGCGGTTCCGACCGGCTGATCAGCGATCGCGAGCGCGGCTACGTCCGCAGTTTCTTCGACTACACCAGCGACCTGGAACAGTTCTTTGGGGAAATTGTACTGCCCGACTGCCGGGGGCCGTACTACATATTGGCCCATTCGGCCGGGGCGGTGATCACGCTGCTTGCCGGGCCGTCGATGGTGAACCGCGTACGGCGCATGGTGCTGATCGCGCCCTTCCTGGCGGTGCCCGACCTGCCGGTCTCGACAGCCACCGTTCGCCGCCTCTGCTCGCTGTTCTGTCTGCTGGGTCTTGGCAAGCTTTACGCCGCCTGGGGTCCGCGGCCCAGAAAAACCATACCCTTTGCCGTCAACAAGGTGACATCGGATCCCGAGCGGTATCGGCGCAACACGCTGCTCTACGAAACCTACCCGCAACTGGCGCTCGGCGGTCCGACGATCCGCTGGCTGAAAGCGGCAGCGCAGGCCTCCGAGGTCATCAGCGATCCCGACTTCATGGCCAGGATCCGGGTTCCCTTGCTGGTGGTCGCCGCCGGCGCCGACCAGGTCGTCTCGACGAAAGCGGTGGAAACCTACACCAGACGCCTGCGTCTCGGTTCGCTGCTGGTGATCGATGGTGCGCGCCATGAGATATTGCAGGAGACCGACTTCTATCGCGAGCAGTTCTTTGCCGCCTTCGATGCCTTCATTCCGGGAAGCGACGACAACTCCTGATTGAGTGCCGTGCTCCTCCGGACGCGCAAAAGACCGCTCCAAATCATTGAAATCCATGACTTGGCTTGAAAGAATGACTTGGCCTGGAAACGAACCTGGCTTGAAAAAATGCCTTCCAGGTCGATCGTCGGCCTACACTTGCCGGGCGAAATCCATGATCCAGTTGGTCTCCCAGGTCTTGCCGCCATCCGCTGAAAAAGCCTGCTCCCAGCGCGCCGATTTTTCAGTGATCCGCGACCACAGGAAGCGAACCTGGATAGCGCGTCCGTCAAAAACGTCTTCACACAGGAACGTGCCGACGCCTGCTTGGAAGGCGCCGCGCATCGGAATATCGATGGTCGCCGGATTGCGGCCGTCGATCCACCAGATCGACCATTGTCTCGTCGGCGGATCGAAGGTCCGCAGCGTGGCGGCGCGATAGGCGCCGCCGGGCAATTCAATCACATTGTCATCGACATTGCCGAGCCCGCCAAGGATCGGGCGCACCTCGCATGTCCCGCCAAACACGTCCCAGTTTAAGTCGCCTTGCAGGCGCTTCTGCAACCTTCGATGGTTGACGTTCCAGCGTCCGAAGAAGAAATCGAAATCGGCCCGCCCATCTCCCAGGGCATTTTCCGCCGGCGCATTTTCTGCTGGAGCATCTTCGGAACGGCTGGTTGTTGACTGCGTCGGCATGTGATTCCCTCCCGTGACATTGTCTCCATAGCCGAGAGCTGCTGACACCCTGCCGTCAGGAGCATTGGGTGTGGTCGCCGTGGGCACCTCAGTGCGTAATGGCCAGCTGCCCAGCCGGTTCAGCCACGCAACGCCGCCATCGCGGCGGCATGAAGCTCCGGCGTCGCCGCAGCCAGGATGTCGCCGCCCCTTTCCGCCGGTCCGCCTTCGAAGGTGGTGACGACGCCGCCGGCCTTCTCGATGATCGGGATCATTGCGACGATATCGTAGGGTTTCAAACCGGGGTCGGCGACGATGTCGACGCTTCCCGCCGCGACCATGGCGAAGGCATAGCAGTCGGTGCCGTAGCGGGCGAGTTGGACCTGCCGCTCGAACAGGTCGTAGCGCAGGCGCGCGTCTCCCTTGAACAGTGCCGGCGTGGTGGTGAACAGCGTCGCCTCGGCGAGGCTTGTCGTCTTGCGTGTCGTCAGCCTACGCGGTCCGCCCGGGCCTTCATAATGGGCGCCGGACGCGTTGGCGTAGAAAAGCTCGCCGGTGAAGGGCTGCGACATCATGCCGGCGACGGCATCGCCGTCGACCGTCAGCCCAACCAAGGTTCCCCACACCGGCAGGCCGGAAATGAAGGCACGGGTGCCGTCGATCGGATCGATCACCCAGACATGCCTGCTGGAAATGTTCTCGCTGCCATGCTCCTCGCCGAGGATGCCGTGATCGGGATATTCCGCTGAAATAAGCGCCCGGATGACCCGCTCGGCCTCGCGGTCGGCCTCGGTGACCGGGTCGAAGCTGCCTTGCTCCTTGTTGGCGACTGCGCCCTGGCTGCGGAAGCGCGGCAAGGTTTCGGCTGCGGCGGCATCCGCAATGCGCCGCATGAAATCGATGCTGATGTCCAACTGATTCTCCCCGCGCTGCAGCCTGCTGGAACTCGTTTGCCTGCGGTATTGCGTCAAGACAAGGGCGCGCGGACATTTCCGCATCGACAACTGTTGCTAAAATGCAACGTTGGCGCCCTCGATATGCAATTCCACATCATAGTGAATTAAAAACGCCGCACGGCGGCTTGACATTTGTGCATCGCACAATAGATTTGTTCTCGGACAGGTTCTCCTGTCCATGCCCTCCTTGGGCGTTTCCTCCCTAGACTTCGACCGTGTCGTGCAAACGATGCGGTCTTTTTTTCGGCGCGGCACTCAGCCGATTGCGCGTCCCGACCCGCACGCCGATGCCTTTACCTGGCGCAAGATCTCGTTTCGTTTTTCGGCAATCATTCGGCGGCAAGCGGCAGGTCGATAAAATTGTGGTCGGGCATTGCCATCAGGTCGGCCGAGAATTGCGCCAGATCGTCGGCGAGCGCATCGAAGCCGGCGGATTTCTGGAACGTCCGCTCGTTCATGTAGAGCCCGCGATTGACCTCGATCTGCAGCGCATGGAGATGGCGCACGGGGCGGCCATAGTGCTCGGTGATGAAGCCTCCGGCGTAGGGCTTGTTATGGGCGACGGTATAGCCCATGCCGATGAGCAGGCCGATCGCCGTCTCGGTCAACGCTGCCGCAGCGGACATGCCGAAACGGTCGCCGACGATGAAGTCGGGCCTGACACCGCTGTCGCCGACCCTGATGCTCGCCGGCATCGAATGGCAATCGATCAGCACGGCAAAGCCGAACTGCGCATGGGTCCTGGTCAAAAGCCGTTTCAGCGTCTCGTGATAAGGCTTGTAGACGGCCTCGATACGCGCGACGGCTTCCGCCAGCGGCAAGCGGCCGGCATAGATGTCGAGCCCTTCTCCCACCAGCTTGGGCACGGTGCCAAGCCCGCCGGCGACGCGCGCCGAACGGATGTTGCAGAACGACGGCACCGGTTCGGCGAACATGCGCGGATCGAGTTCCCACGGCTCCCGGTTGACGTCGAGATAGGCGCGCGGGAAGTTTGCCGCCAGCATCGGCGCGCCGAGAGCGACGGCGCCGCCGAACAACTCGTCGACATAGCAATCTTCGGAGCGGCGGATGGCGTTTCGGTCCAGCCTTGCCATCGCCAGGAACCGGTCCGGATAGTGTCGGCCGCTATGCGGTGAGTTGAAGAGGAAGGGGACACGCTGTTCGGCGCCCGACCGGATTTCGAAGGGGGGAACGACCGAAAAATCCTCGGCTGCCGTTTTCAATTTGAACGTACCCGGAAACACCAATGCATCATGGTTGGAAAGGTGCCACCTCCCCGGCCGCATGTCCAGCGTTTCGGCGTCCGGACCGCTTTGTTAAAGCCGGATCGGGCCTTTATCGTTCACTTGATGTTTACCCTCACCTCCTCATATACAGGATGGTTAACGGGCTGCCCTACGGCAGTCTCGGGCGGGTGATTCGGACGGGATAAGATGGCACGCATTCTACTGGCGGAAGACGACGATGACATGCGCCGGTTCCTCGTCAAGGCGCTGGAGCGTGCCGGCTACCAGGTCAGCGATTTCGACAATGGCGCCAGCGCCTATGAGCGGTTGCGCGAAGAGCCTTTCTCGCTGCTGTTGACCGATATCGTCATGCCGGAGATGGACGGCATAGAGCTCGCCCGCCGCGCCACCGAGATCGATCCCGACCTCAAGGTCATGTTCATCACCGGCTTCGCCGCCGTTGCGCTCAATCCGGATTCCAAGGCGCCGAAAGACGCCAAGGTGCTGTCGAAGCCGTTCCATCTGCGCGACCTCGTCAACGAGGTCGAAAAGATGCTGCAGGCAGCCTGACACGTTTTCCGCCGCCGGCTTCCGGCGCGCCTTCGACGGTGCGGCAAGACGAAGCTTTCTTTCCCTTTTCCTGCTATTGACGCGCCGTGGCAAAAATGGTGTATGCGCGGCTTCGGATGGGCGTGTAGCTCAGCGGGAGAGCACTGCATTGACATTGCAGGGGTCACAGGTTCAATCCCTGTCACGCCCACCATCCAGACAATCCGCCGCCACTCGTGCCCAGGAATGCCGAGCCTATCCCCAGGCAAGGGAAAGGGAAGGACGGGCCATGACAGAAGCCAATGCTCTTACTCGGTGTCGATGTGTCGAAAGCCAAGCACGCGATTGCGATTGCCGAGCACCGCGCAATGGCGAGGTCCGCTATTTCGGCGAGATCGAGGCGACACCCATTACTGCGGCCCAGGATAAATGCTGATCCGTAGTGATCCTTCGCGCCCCCCTCTGTCCTGCCGGACATCTCCCCCACTTGGGGGGAGATCGGCCGTCATTGCGGCTTTCGCCAATATCCAAAGTTGAAGAACAGGCGCCGTCACCGAAGCTGCCAATCTCCCCCCAAGTGGGGGAGATGTCCGGCAGGACAGAGGGGGGCGCCTCGCTCCGCCATCAAAAATTCTGCACCGTCGTGACATTCTGATGTCACGGAATGGATCCCCAGGGTCTGCGCCGCGTCGCTTCGCTCCTGCTCCGCCCTAGGTTGACGAAGGTGTGGTGGCCTGTGGCGTTGGATCGGCGGCTGCAGGCCGGCCGGCAGCGACCGACAGTCAAAGAACCAAATCCCCTGTTGCAGAGCAAATAGTTTTGCGATTTGCATTGGCCAAGCGACGACGCCCAAGCCGTCATGTCATGCTGGCATCAATCAGCGTCGACGATCACGCCGCGCCGAGGCGGAGGTCACCCGTGTCAATATGCTGGAGAAACCAGGCATAGGTCTGCTCCAATCCGCTCTGAAGCGAGTACCGCGGCCGCCAGCCCGTGGCAAACAGGCGCGACACGTCCATCAGCTTGCGCGGCGTGCCGTCCGGCTTGGTCGCATCGAATGTGAGCGCCGCCTCGGCGCCGACGACGGCGAGCATGGTGCGGGCCAGTTCGGCAATGGTGATGTCTTCGCCCGAGCCGACATTGACGTGGCTGTCGCCGGCATAGTTTTTCAGCAGCCAGACCAGAGCGTCGGCGGCGTCGTCGACATGCAGGAACTCGCGCATCGGCGTGCCCGATCCCCAGACCTCCAGGGTTTTGTCGCCGGCGCGCTTGGCCTTGTGTGCCTTGCGCATCAGGGCTGGTACGACATGGCTGGTGGAGAGGTCGAAATTGTCGCCGGGGCCATAGAGGTTGGTCGGCATCGCCGAGATGTACTCGACACCATATTGACGCCGATAGGCCTGGCAGAGTTTCAGCCCAGCGATCTTGGCGATCGCGTACCATTCGTTGGTCGGTTCGAGCGGACCGGTCAGCAAGGCATCCTCGGCGATCGGCTGCGCCGCAAACTTCGGATAGATGCAGGATGAACCGAGAAACAGCAATTTCTGCACCTCGTTGCGGAAGGCGCTCTCGATGACATTGGTCTGCATGATGAGATTGTCCTGCAGAAAATCGACCGGCAATTTGTTGTTTGCCAGGATACCGCCGACCTTGGCCGCCGCCATCACCACCGCATCCGGCCTGTGGCCAGCCATCCAGCGCCGCACACCGGCCTGGTCCATCAGGTCGAGTTCATCGCGGGATGCGGTCAGGACCTCGCAGTCCTCGTCCGCCAGCCTGCGCAATATGGCCGAGCCGACCATGCCGCGATGCCCGGCCACGAAAACGCGCTTGCCCCTTAGGTCGAAATCCATTGGCGTATCCCTATGCAGAACGGCCGCTATGACCATCTTGCGTCGGCGTGCCGGATGGTCCTGCGTCGGACGCATAGCGCATACAGATTTGCCGAGACAAGGCAAATCGGAGATTCGGGCGAGCTCTTCTTGTGGTATGGCGGTCAGACACCCGCCACGGCGCACAGGCTCTTCATTCTGGCGATGGCAAGCTCCGGGTCGGCCAGCAATCCGGCCTGGTCGGCAAGGCGGAACACATCGGCATAGTGGCTAATGCCGCGCGCCGATTGCATGCCGCCGACCATCGAAAAATGGTCCTGGTGGCCGTTCAGCCACGCCAGCAAGACGATACCGGCCTTGTAGTACTCGGTTGGCGCCTCGAAGATTTTCCGTGACAGCGGTACCGTCGGCGCCATCAGCGCGTCATAGCCTGAACGGTCGCCAGCGGCCAGTTTCGCCAGCGCGGCATTAGCGACCGGCGCGATAGCGTCGAAAATCCCGAGCAGCGCGTGCGAATGTCTCTCGCCATCGCCGGCGATCAGCTCGGGATAGTTGAAATCGTCGCCGGTGAACATGACCACCCCTTCCGGCAGCCGGTTGCGCAGGGCAACCTCTTTGCCGGCATCGAGCAGCGATATCTTGATCCCCTCGACCTTGCCGGCGTGGCGTTCGATGATGGCGACGACCGTATCGAGCACAGTCTCGAAATCATGGCTGCCCCAATAATTCTTCAGCGCCGGATCGAACATGTCGCCCAGCCAGTGCAGGATGACCTTGCCGGATGCCTGGGACAGGATGCGGTCATAGACGCTGGCATAGTCTTCGGGACCCTTGGCGACAGCCGCAAGCGCGCGGCTGGCCATCATGATCGCCTTGCCGCCGAGGCCTTCGATGAAACCGAACTGCTCCTCATAGGCCGCGATGACATCGTCGAGCGTCCTGGCGGCGCCTGGCGCCAGATGGTCTGTTCCGGCGCCTGAGGCGAGGTCGGCGCCCTCGACGGTGCGCGCCTCGGCGATCGAGCGGCTGATCAATTCCCTGGCGTTTGTCCAGTCGAAACCCATGCCCCGCTGCGAAGTATCCATCGCCTCGGCGATGCGGAAGCCGAGCCGCCACAGATGATGGCGGAACGCCATCGTGCGCTCCCAGTCGACCGCTGGATGAGCCCACGGATCGGTCATCACGAGAGGATCGGCAACGACATGGGCGGCGGCATAGGCGATACGCGAAAACCGCGCGCCGATCACCGGCTGTGCCGGCTGGCCGACAAGGCGGTAGCGAGTGCTGCGACCGCCCTCCCCGGGCAAGGCAATTTCCATCGATTTCTCCCTTGGTCGCGCTATTAAATGGAACGTTCCAACAAATCAAGGACCTTTGGATTCTCGATCTATACCCTAGAATGCTGCATTGCAGCGAAGAAATCCGTCTAAAGAGCGGCATTTAAGCGCCGATTGCCAGATTTTTCGAATTCGGGAAAAATCCTGATTGACTCAAATCCGGCTCAGAATTAGAACGTTCCAATAAATTCGGCCAGAAAAAACCGGAGGACGTATCTGAATGGCCAGCAGGCCCAAGGCGACGATACTCGACATTGCCCGTGAGGCGGGCGTGTCCAAGTCGACGGTGTCGCTGGTGCTGCAGGGCAGCGGGCTCATCCGGCCTGAGACCGCGCTGAAGGTTCGCAAGGCGATCGAGGATGTCGGCTATGTCTACAACCGCGGCGCCGCCAATCTGCGCAAGGCCCATTCCAACGTCATCGGCATGGTCATCAACGACCTTACCAACCCGTTCTTCGCCGAAATGGCGGTCGGCATGGAGCGTGTGTTCCAGTCGGCTGATATCGTGCCGTTCATCGCCAACACGGCGGAAAACCCGGTGCGCCAGGAAGAGGTGCTGAAATCGCTGATGGAGCAAGGTGTCGCCGGGCTGATCGTGTCGCCGGCGCGCGGCACGACGCCTGGTGCTTTCCGCCGCATCGAGATGGCGGGCCTTCCGATCGTCTTCACCATGCGCCGCCTTCCTGAAAGCCGCATCCCGGTGATAGCGCCCGACAATCATCGCGGCGCCTGGCTCGCCACCGCCCATCTGATCGGCAAAGGGCATCGCCGGCTGGCGTTCTTCGGCGGCTCATCGGATCTGGTAGTCTATCACGAGCGGCTGGGCGGTTTTCGCGAGGCCTGCGAGGGGCTCGGCATCGCCAAGCGCGATACATTGGTCGTCGAAGGCGAAACCAGCCGCAAGGGCGGCATTGCCTGCCTGGAGACGGCCCTCGCCATGGCCGAGCCGCCGAGCGCGGCGCTGTGCTTCAACGATGCGGTTGCCTTCGGCGTCATGCTGGCGCTGCGCAAGCGCGGCCTCGAGCCCGGCGCGGATTTCGCCGTTGTCGGCTTCGACGACGTGATCGAAGCCCAGCACTACATGCCGGCGCTGACCAGTGTCGCGGTGGATTCGGCAGGCCTCGGCGAGCGCGCCGCCCATGTCATGCTGAAGATGATCCAGTCGCGCACCACGCGCGCCGAGGATCATATCGGCGCAGTCAACCTCGTCGTCAGGGACAGTTGCGGTCCTGATCGCCGTGCCGGAATGGGGGACGCGGCATGACCGTGAAATGGGGGCTGATCGGCGCAAGCACGATCGCCAGGCAATTCGTGATCAACGCCATTCGCGCGCAACCGAACAGCGAGATCACGGCGGTGATGAGTTCCAGCCCGGAGCGCGCTACGACCTATGCCAAGGAGAACGGCATTGCGCTCGCCGTCTCGACGCTCGATGCATTGCTCGGCTCCGACATCGACGCCGTCTACATCTCGACCACCAACGAATTGCATCTCGAACAGGCATTGGCCGCCATCACTGCGGGAAAACATGTGTTGTGCGAAAAACCGCTGGCGCTGACCAGCGCCGATGCACGCAAGATGGTCGCCGCCGCCAAGGCGGCCGGTCTCGTGCTCGGCACCAACCATCATTTGCGCAATGCCGGCTCGCACCGGGCGATGCGCGAAGCCATTGCCGCCGGCCGCATCGGCAAGCCGATTGCCGCGCGCGTCTTCCACTCGGTCTATCTGCCCGAAAATCTGCAGGGCTGGCGGATCACCAGGCCGGAAGCCGGCGGCGGCGTGGTGCTCGACATCACCGTGCACGATGCCGACACGCTGCGCTTCGTGCTCGGCGACGATCCGCTCGAGGTTTCGGCGTTCACCCAGGCCGCAGGCATGGCCAGCGGCGGGCTGGAAGACGGCGCCATGTGCATCTGGCGCTTCAGATCGGGCATCATCGCCCAGTCGCATGAAGGCTTCACCACCAAATTCGCCGGCACCGGCTTCGAGGTGCATGGCAGCGAAGGCTCGCTGATCGCGAAAGATGTGATGACGCAGAAGCCGATCGGCTCCGTGCTGCTGCGCACGGCAAAGGGCGAAGAGGAATTGAGCTTCGACCGCGAAGATCTCTATGTCCGTTCCCTGCGCCAGTTCCATGCGGCGCTCGGTGGCGAAGGCCAGCCGTCGGCCACCGGCGAGGACGGCGTCTGGTCGCTGACATCAGCCGAAGCCGCGTTGCAATCCGCGAAGTCCGGAAAATCGGTCGCGATCGATCCGAATCTCGGGGGCGCAGCGTGAGCAAACTCGTCTCCGCAGCGCAAGCCGCCAGCCTGATCGGCGACGGCATGGTCGTTTCGGTATCGTCGTCGAGCGGTCTCGGCTGCCCGGATGCGGTGCTCGCCGCGATCGGCGAGCGCTTCGACGCGCAAGGCCATCCGAAGGACATCACAACGCTGCACCCAATCGCCGCCGGCGACATGTACGGCATCAGGGGTATCGACCACCTGGCCAAGCCCGGCCTGCTGAAGCGCACGCTGTGCGGCTCCTATCCGTCCGGCCCTTCATCCTCTGAACCGCCGCAGATCTGGAAGATGATCGGTGACAATTCGGTCGCTGCCTACAATGTGCCCTCAGGCATCCTGTTCGACATGCATCGCGAGGCCGCTGCCAAGCGCCCCGGCGTGCTGACCAAGGTCGGCCTCGACACCTTCGCCGACCCGCGTCATCAGGGCTGCGCCATGAATGCGGCGGCCAGCGAGCCGATCGTTTCGGTGCAGCAGTTCGACGGCGAGGAATGGCTCTATTTCCGCTCGATCGTGCCTGATGTCTCGATCATCCGCGCCACCACCGCCGACGAGCGCGGCAACCTCACCTATGAGCACGAGGGCGCTTATCTCGGCGGGCTGGAGCAGGCGCTCGCCGCCCGCAACAATGGCGGCATCGTCATCGCGCAGGTCAAGCGCGTCGTCGAGAATGGCACGCTGAAGCCGCATGACGTGCGCGTGCCCGGTGTGCTGGTCGACCATATCGTGGCGGCGCCCGACCAGCTGCAGACGACGCTGACACCCTACGACCCGGCCATCTCCGGCGAGATCTTCCGGCCGCTGTCGACTTTCCGCAACGCCGAGATGAGTGTCCAGAAGGTCATCGCGCGACGCGTCGCCATGGAGCTTGCCGACGGCATGGCCGTCAACATTGGCTTCGGCATCTCGGCCAACGTGCCGCGCATCCTTATCGAGGAAGGCCAGCACGGCAAGGTCACCTGGGTGATCGAACAGGGCGCGGTCGGCGGCGTGCCGCTGCTCGATTTCAAGTTCGGCTGCTCGTCGAACGCCGACGCCTTCATGCCTTCGCCACACCAGTTCACCTACTTCCAGGGCGGCGGTTTCGACGCGTCGCTGCTGTCCTTCCTGCAGATCGACCGCCACGGCTCGGTCAACGTGTCGAAGCTTTCGGCGCGGCCGCATGTCACCGCCGGCGCCGGCGGTTTCGTCGACATCACCGCGCGGGCGAAGAAGATCGTCTTTTCCGGTTTCTTCAATGCCGGCGCCAAACTGTCGCTGGCCGATGGCGGCATCCGCATCGACGGGGAAGGCAAGGTCAAGAAGCTGGTCGGTGAGGTCGAGCACATCTCCTTCTCGGGCAAGCGCGCTGTCGCGCAAGGACAGGACATCACCTATGTCACCGAGCGCTGCGTCATGGAGCTGACGCCGGATGGGCTGATGGTGACTGAGTTGGCACCGGGCATCGACCTCGAGCGCGACGTGCTGGCGCAGGCCGAGATCCCGCTCGCCGTCGCCAACGACCTGAAGGTCACGCCGGATGCGCTCTACCGTGACCGGCCGATTGGACTGTCGCTCAATGGCGGCGCCTCGCTTGGAGGCGCGCATGGCTGAGCGTCTCGTCAGCTTTGAAAAAGACGGTGCCATCGGCATCGTCACGCTGCGCCGGCCGGAGAAATTCAACGCGCTCGACATCGCGATGCTGCGCGCGCTGGAAGCCGCACTCGATACGGCCGAGGCCGCGGACGGCGTCCGCGTCGTGCTGCTGTGCGGCGAAGGCAAGGGCTTTTGCGCCGGTGGCGACGTCGAAGCCTGGTCGCAAATGAGCGCCGCCGATTTCCAGGTGCAATGGGTTCGCTACGGCCACCGCGTCTTCGATCGGCTGGCGCGGTTGCGGCAGCCGACGATCGCCGTTTTGTCCGGCCATGCACTGGGCGGCGGGCTGGAACTGGCGGTCGCCTGCGACTTCCGCGTCGCCGAGGCGCAGGTGAAATTAGGTTTTCCGGAAACCTCGATCGGCGTGGTGCCCGGCTGGTCCGGCACGCAACGCGCGGTGCGCCGCTTCGGCGCGCAGACGGTGCGGCGCATGGCGCTTGGCGGAGAACTGTTCGTGGCTGCCGAAGCACTCGTTCTGGGCATCGTCGACCGGGTGGTCGAAACGGGCAACGCATTCACCGAGGCCAGGGCCTGGGCCGGCAAGATCGCCGAGCGCGGCCCGCTGGCAACCGAGGCCGCCAAGCTGATGATCGCGATCGCCGAAGGCGAGGACAGTGCTGCCGCGACAGAGGCGCTGGCCAGCGGCTTCATCGCGCTGACCGGCGATCTTAAGGCCGGTGTCGACGCCTTCAAGGCCAAGCAGAAACCAACGTTTTCAAGATCGTAGTTGCAAACGGAAGCCCACATGAACTTGCCCCTCGAGATCGCCATGCCCGCTGAGGCATCCGCAGCACCGAAGACCTACCGGCTGCTGATCGACGGCAAGTTCGTCGATGCCCGCGACGGCCGCACGCTGGAGCGCAACAGCCCCGGCCACGGCTTCACCGTTTCGCGCTATGCGCAAGCCGGCGCGGCGGAAGTCGAGGCGGCGGTGCAGGCCGCGCACAAGGCTTTCGAGACCGGCCCCTGGCCGCGTATGAAGGCCGGCGAGCGCGCCGCAATCCTGCTCAAGGCGGCGGGCCTGATCGAGGCGCGGCTCGAGGAGATTGCCCGGCTCGACGCGCTGGAATCCGGCAAGCCGATCGCCCAGGCGCGCGGCGAGATCGGCGGTGCCGTCGACATCTGGCGCTATGCCGCAGCACTTGCCCGCACGCTCCATGGCGAAACCTACGCCAATCTCGGCGACGCCATGCTGGGCGTCGTGCTGCGTGAGCCGATCGGCGTCGTCTCGATCATCACGCCGTGGAATTTTCCGTTCCTCATCGTCAGCCAGAAACTGCCGTTCGCGCTCGCCGCCGGCTGCACGGCCGTGGTCAAGCCGAGCGAGATGACCTCGGCCTCGACCTTCGTGCTCGGCGACATCCTGATGCAGGCCGGCTTGCCGGATGGCGTTGTCAACATCCTCGCTGGACTGGGCGCCGATGTTGGCGCGCCGATGGTCAGCCATCCGCTGGTCGAGATGGTGTCGTTCACCGGCTCCACCCGGGTCGGCAAGGTGACCATGGCGTCGGCTGCGAACGCGCTGAAGAAGGTCTCGATGGAGCTCGGCGGCAAGAACGGCCAGATAGTCTTTCCAGATGCCGACCTCGAAGCCGCGGCCGACGCGGCGGTGTTCGGCGGCTTCTTCAACGCCGGCGAATGCTGCAACGCCGGCAGCCGGCTGATCGTCCATGAGGCGATCGCCGACGACTTCCTCGGCGCAGTTAAGGCGCTTACCGCCAGGGTCACCGTTGGCGATCCGCTCGACGACAGCACCAAAGTCGGCGCGATGATCTCTTCCGAGCACCTCTCCAAGGTCACCGGCTACGTGGCGGCGGCGGCAAACGACGGCAGCAGCGTCTATAGCGGCGGCAACCAGATCGCCTCCAATGCCGGTCAGTATCTCGATCCGACCATCCTTCGCGGCGTGACCGAAGACATGGCCATTGCACGTGAGGAAGTGTTCGGCCCGGTGCTGTCGGTGCTGACGTTTGGATCGATTGAAGAGGCGTTGCGCATCGCCAACAACACGCCCTATGGTCTATCGGCGGGTGTGTGGAGCGCCAGCATCGACACCTGCATGTCGGTGGCGTGGAGTGTGCGTTCGGGAACCGTTTGGGTGAACACGTTCATGGAAGGTTATCCCGAGCTGCCTTTCGGAGGCTACAAGCAATCCGGTCTCGGACGCGAACTCGGCAAGCGCGCCGTCGAGGATTATACCGAGGAAAAGACAATCCAGTTTCATCGCGGCCAGCGCACCGGATGGTGGGTCGGCTGAGCTGTGAAGAACCCGGCGGACAGCCGCCGGTCGTGTAGCTGCAACAAGGGAGGAAGTACATGTTGCGCAAACTGCTTATCGGAACGGCTCTCGGCTCGGGTCTTGCGTTCGCGGCCCATGCCCAGGACGTCAAGGAAGTCGAGATGCTGCATTGGTGGACGTCTGGCGGCGAAGCGGCTGCCTTGAACGTGCTCAAGGAGGATCTGGCCAAGCAAGGCTTTGCCTGGAAGGACGTGCCCGTGGCCGGCGGCGGCGGCGACGCCGCCATGACCGCGCTGAAGGCGATGGTCGCGGCCGGCAACTACCCGACCGCCTCGCAGATGCTCGGCTATACCGTGCTCGATTATGCCGCGGCCGGCGTGATGGGCGACCTGACCGAGACGGCGGTAAAGGAAGGCTGGGACAAATCCGTTCCGGCCGCCCTGCAGAAATTCTCGGTCTATGACGGCAAGTGGGTCGCGGCTCCGGTCAACGTCCACTCCGTCAACTGGCTGTGGATCAACAAGGCGGTGATGGACAAGATCGGCGGCACCGAGCCCAAGACCTTCGACGAATTCATCGCGCTGCTCGACAAGGCCAAGGCTGCGGGCGTCATCCCGCTCGCGCTTGGCGGCCAGAACTGGCAGGAAGCCACCATGTTCGATTCGGTCGTGCTGTCGACCGGCGGACCTGAGTTCTACAAGAAGGCCTTCAACGACCTCGACGAAGAGCAGCTGAAATCCGATACGATGAAGAAGTCGTTCGACAACCTCGCCAAGCTCGTCACCTATGTCGACCCGAACTTCTCCGGCCGCGACTGGAACCTCGCCACCGCCATGGTCATCAAGGGCGATGCTCTGGTGCAGGTGATGGGCGACTGGGCCAAGGGCGAATTCAACGCCGCCAAGAAGACCCCAGGCACCGACTTCCTGTGCTATCGCTTCCCGGGCACCGACGGCAGCGTGGTTTACAACTCCGACATGTTCGGCATGTTCGACGTTCCGGACGATCGCAAGGCCGCGCAGGCCGCCTTGGCCACCGCCACTTTGTCGAAGAGCTTCCAGTCGGCTTTCAACGTCGTCAAGGGCTCGGTCCCGGCCCGCACCGACGTGCCCGACACCGACTTCGACGCTTGCGGCAAGAAGGGCATGGCCGACCTGAAGGCCGCCAACGAAGGCGGCACGCTGTTCGGTTCGCTGGCGCAGGGCTATGGCGCGCCGCCGGCCGTCGCCAATGCCTACAAGGACGTCGTCTCGAAATTCGTCCACGGCCAGATCAAGACCTCGGACGAGGCCGTGACCCAGTTGGTCAACGCAATCGAAGACGCCAAATAAGAACCAGGCATGAAAGGACCTTCCCCGCTCCGGTGGGGAAGGTTCCACCAAGCCAGGATGGTCGGCTTCTGGTCGGAATGGCGCCGGCGATCAACCAACACGCCCCGTCTCGACGGGGCTATCCTTCCCCGCCTGGCGGTGAAGGGACCCGCGAGGGAGGAGCCCATGACAACGGTCGCGACCCAGATCAAGCTGACGCCGGAGCATAATGCGCGCCCGGGCGCGTCGGTGCGTTCGCGCCTGCAGGACGCGCTGCCGAAGATCGTGCTGGCGCCAAGCTTTGCGATCACCATCGTCTTCGTCTACGGCTTCATCCTGTGGACGGTCTATCTGTCCTTCACCAACTCCAAGACCTTCCCGTCCTATGCGCTGACTGGGCCGCGTGCCTATCAGAGGCTATGGCGCTGGACCTTCGAGAGCGACCCGCCGTCGAGCTGGTACACGTCGATCACCAATATGGGCATTTTCGGCTTTCTCTACATCTTCATCTGCCTGGCGCTCGGCCTTTTCCTGGCCATCCTGCTCGACCAGAAAATCCGTGGCGAAGGCATGTTGCGGCCGATCTATCTCTACCCGATGGCGCTGTCCTTCATCGTCACCGGCGTCGCCTGGAAATGGTTCCTCGATCCCGGCCTCGGCCTCGAGCAGACGCTGCATCAATGGGGCTGGACGAGCTTCCATTTCGACTGGATCAAGAACAAGGATTTCGTCATCTACACCGTGGTGATCGCCGGCGTCTGGCAGGCCTCGGGCTTCATCATGGCGATGTTCCTCGCCGGCCTGCGCGGCATCGACGGCGAGATCATGAAGGCGGCGCAGATCGACGGCGCCACCACGTTCCAGCTCTATCGCCGGATCGTCATCCCGCTGCTGCGGCCGGTGTTCCTCTCGGCCTTCATCGTGCTCGCTCACCTCGCCATCAAGTCCTACGACCTGGTCGTAGCACTGACCAGCGGCGGGCCGGGCGGCTCGGCCTGGCTGCCGTCGAACTTCATGTATGAGTACACTTTCAAGCGCAACGAAATGGCCGTCGGCTCGGCCAGCGCCGTGATCATGCTGATGACCATCACCGCGATCATCGTGCCCTATCTCTATTCCGAGCTCAGGGAGCGGCCGCGATGAGCGTCATTGCCACGCCCACTCGCCAGAGCACTGGCGGCATCAGCGCCAGGACCGTCAACCGCATCGTCATCTACGGCCTGCTGGCGCTGTTCGCGCTGTTCTACCTGATGCCGCTGTTCGTCATGCTGGTGACCTCGTTCAAGACCATGGACGAGATCCAGAACGGCAACATGCTGGCGCTGCCGCAGGCGCCGACCTTCGAGCCGTGGCTGAAGGCGTGGGGCGAGACCTGCGTCGGCCTGACCTGCGCCGGCATCAAGGGCTATTTCTGGAATTCCATCAAGATGGTGGTTCCGGCGGTGCTGATCTCGACGCTGCTCGGCGCGCTCAACGGCTATGTGCTGACCAAATGGCGCTTCCGCGGCCACACGCTGGTTTTCGGGCTGATGCTGTTTGCCTGCTTCATCCCTTTCCAGTCGGTGCTGTTGCCGATGGCGACGATCCTCGGCAGCCTCGGCCGCTTCGGCGTGACGCTGCGAAACGCAACGGGATTTTCATTCGGCCTGGGCAATCCGACGGTCAATCTGGTCTTCGTCCACGTCGTCTACGGGCTCGGCTTCACCACTTTGTTCTTCCGCAATTATTACGAGGCGTTCCCCACCGAACTGGTCAAGGCGGCACAGGTCGACGGAGCCAGCTTCTTCCAGATTTTCCGGCGCATCATGCTGCCGAATTCGATGCCGATCTTCGTCGTCACCGTCATCTACCAGTTCACCAACATCTGGAACGACTTCCTGTT
This sequence comes from Mesorhizobium sp. WSM4829, assembly GCF_055811475.1. NCBI lineage: Bacteria > Pseudomonadati > Pseudomonadota > Alphaproteobacteria > Hyphomicrobiales > Phyllobacteriaceae > Mesorhizobium > Mesorhizobium sp. WSM4829. The sequence continues at coordinate 89,798 of NZ_JBVVQJ010000024.1, forward strand.
CGCCTCGGCCTATGCCGGCACCGGCGACGCGATGCCGATGACCGTGGCGCTGAACAACGTCGTCAACACCTCGACCGGTGTCGTCGAGTACAACGTCAACATGGCGGCGGCGATGATCGCCGCACTGCCGACCCTTCTCGTCTATGTGGTCGCTGGCCGCTATTTCGTGCGTGGCCTGATGGCCGGCGCCGTCAAAGGATAATCGAATGGCTTTTCTCGAAATCAATGGGCTGAGGAAGCGGTTCGGATCGGTCGAGATCCTGAAGGGAATCGACCTCGATCTCGAAAAGGGCGGCTTCCTCGTGCTGGTCGGCCCGTCCGGCTGCGGCAAGTCGACCTTGCTCAACACCATCGCCGGCCTGGAAACCATCACCGAAGGCGAAATCCGTGTCGACGGCCGCACGATCAACGATCTCCACCCCTCGAAGCGCGACATCGCCATGGTGTTCCAGAGCTATGCGCTCTATCCGAACATGACCGTTGCGGGAAACATTGCCTTCGGCATGGAGATGCGCGGCGTGCCGGCCCAGGAGCGCCAGAAGGCGATCGACAAGGTGGCGAAGGTGCTGCAGATCGGCCACCTCCTGCAGCGCAAGCCGAGCCAGCTTTCCGGCGGCCAGCGCCAGCGCGTCGCCATGGGCCGGGCGCTGGTGCGCGACCCCAAGCTGTTTCTCTTCGACGAGCCGCTCTCCAATCTCGACGCCAAGCTGCGCGTCGACATGCGCATCGAGATCAAGCGGCTGCACGCAACCACCGGCACCACGATCGTCTACGTCACCCACGACCAGATCGAGGCGATGACGCTGGCCACCAAGATTGCGGTGATGCGCGACGGCGAGGTGCAGCAGTTCGGCACGCCTGCCGAAATCTACAACAACCCGACCAACCTGTTCGTCGCCGACTTCATGGGCTCGCCGGCGATGAACCTTATCCCGGCGACGATCGGCGGCAATGGCAAGGCGCTTTCCGTGGTGCTGCAGCGCGAGGCGCGCGAGCCGATCTCGCTGCCGCTGGCCGATGCGCCGACTGGTCTGTCGGCATTCCACGACAAGCCGATCATTTTTGGCGTCCGTCCCGAGGCCCTGACCGATCCTGAAGGAGCCGAACGCAACGCATCGAACATCGCCACCGCCGACTGTCACATCGAGGTTGTGGAACCGGCCGGCTCCGACACCTTCGCCGTCACCAATCTCGGCGGCAAGGCGGTGGTGGCGCGTCTGCGCGCCGACGCCAACATCCAGCCGGGCACGGTCACGCCGCTCGCCTTCAACCTGACCAAGGCGGTGTTCTTCGATCCGGCGACCGAGAACCGCATCCTCTGACAGCCATGACAAACCCGGACATCGTCATTATCGGCTCCGGCATCGGCGGCGCCACGATCGCTTCCGGCCTTGCCGGCAGTGGCGCCTCGATCCTGATGCTGGAGCGCGGCGAACTATTGCCGGCGACGCCGCACACGCGCGACACGCGCGCCATCTTCGTCGACGGCCACTACCGGCCGAAGGAGATGTGGCGCGAGGCCGGGGGTGCTGCGTTCAATCCCGGCAATTATTACTATGTCGGCGGCAATTCGAAATTCTATGGCGCGGTGCTGATCCGCTACCGCAGGCAAGACTTTTCTGTCATGGAGCACTATGGCGGCGTCTCGCCGGCCTGGCCGTTCTCCTATGAGGAATTCGAGCCCTGGTATTCCAGGGCCGAGCAGCTTTTTCGCGTGCGCGGCGCACTCGGCGAAGACCCGACCGAGCCGTTCCACTCGATCCCCTACCCCTTCGGGCCGGTGCCGGACGAGCCGCCGATCGCCCGCGCCCGCGCCGAACTCATGGGCCTCGGCTTGCATCCGGCATCGCTGCCGCTCGGCGTCGACATCGATGCCTGGCTAAAGGACGGCAAGACGGGCTGGGACGCGTTTCCCAACACCGGGACCGGCAAGGTCGACGCCCAAACGGGGCCGCTCGCGGCGGCACTGGCTGACCAGAACATCAAGATCGAGACCGGTGCCCATGTCGAATGTCTCGAAGCCTCATCGGATGCCAGAACGATCGCCGCCGTTCACTATCGCCAGGACGGCACGCTGAAGAAATTGACGCCGAAGCTGGTCATCCTCTCGGCCGGCGCCGTCAATTCCGCCGCCATCCTGCTGCGTTCGCCGTCCCCGAACGGAAACGGCCTTGCCAACCGCTCCGACCAGGTCGGCCGCAACTTCATGAACCACAATTCGAGCGCCATGCTGGCGATCGATCCACGCCGCAGGAACACCTCCGTCTACCAGAAGACGCTGATGCTCAACGACTACTACCTGTCCGACGGCAAGGGCGGCAGGCCGCTCGGCAACGTCCAGCTTCTCGGCAAGATCGACGGTCATATCCTGAGAGCCAACGTCAAGCTTGCGCCCAAATTCGCGCTGGACTTCATGGCCGGCCACGCCGTCGACTGGTACCTGATGTGCGAGGACCTGCCGGACCCCGAAAGCCGCATCATGGTCGACGGCAAGGACATCGTCATGCAGTGGCGGCGCTCCAACATGCAGTCGCTCGACGGGCTGACCAAGGTGATGCGCGAGAACTTCCGCGCCTGTGGCTATCCGATCGTCCTGTCGCGGCCTTTCGACAAGCGCACGCCGTCGCACCAGTGCGGCACGGTCAAGATGGGCGACGATCCGGCAACCTCGCCGCTCGACCCGTTCTGCCGCTCGTTCGACCACAAGAACCTGTTTGTCGTCGACGCTGGCTTCCTGCCGAACTCGGCCGCGGTCAATCCGGCGCTGTCGATCGCCGCACAAGCGCTGCGCGTCGCCGACCACATCCGCAAGACGGAGCTTGTCCTATGATCGGTCTGCGCCGCCCCTCATCCGCCTGCCGGCACCTTCTCCCCGTGAACGGGGAGAAGCCCGCTGGCCGCAACCTCGGCGCCTTTTTTGCAACGCTGGCGATTGGCGAAGCAGGCGATGAAGGCGTCCTTCTCCCCGTCACCATGCGGGGAGAAGTGCCCGGCAGGGCGATGAGGGGCGGCGCTGACGTCCAAAGGAACATCTTCACATGAGCCGTCCGGCAGCCATCATCACCGGCGGCGCGCGCGGCATCGGCCTTGCCTGCGCCGAGGCGCTGGCCGATGCCGGCTTCGATATCCTTGTCGTGGACCTTGCCGAAAAAGCCGGCGACGGGCTTGTCGCTGACATCACCGCCCGCGGCGCGAAATTCGCCTACCACAGCAGTGACATTGCCGACCTCGACGACCATGCCGCACTGGTCGATGCCGCGACAAGCGCCTTCGGCCGCATCGACTGCCTGGTCAACAATGCCGGCATCGGCGCCGTGGTACGTGGCGACCTGCTGGAATTGAAACCGGAAAACTTCGACCGGATCCTCGCCATCAATCTGCGCGGCACCGTCTTCCTCAGCCAGGCCGTTGCCAGGCCGATGCTTGCGGCGCCGGGTGATTTTCCAAAAACGATCATCACCATCACCTCGGTCAGCGCCGAAATGGCCTCGCCGGAACGTGCCGACTATTGCATCTCCAAGGCCGGACTTTCGATGTGGGTGAAAACCTTGGCGCTACGCCTCGCCGCCGAAAATATCGGCGTGTTCGAGGTGCGGCCGGGCATCATCCACACCGACATGACCGCAGGGGTAATGGCCAAATACGACGCGCTGATCGACGGCGGGCTGGTGCCGGCCAAGCGCTGGGGCGAAGCCGCCGATGTCGGTGCCGCGGTCGCGGCACTCGCCGGCGGCAAGCTCGGCTTTTCGACCGGCTCGATCATCAATGTCGACGGTGCGCTGTCGGTGCCGAGGCTGTGAACAGGTGACGCCATGACCGACTATATCATCGTCGGCGCCGGCCCGGCCGGCTGCGTGCTGGCCAACCGGCTGAGCGAAGAGCCATCGAATTCAGTGCTGCTGCTCGAAGCGGGCGGCAAGGACTGGCACCCGCTGATCCATATGCCGGCCGGTTTCGCCAAGATGACCAAGGGCATCGCCGCCTGGGGCTGGTCGACCGTGTCGCAAAAGCACATGAAGGACCGGGTCTTCCGATACACGCAGGCCAAGGTGATCGGCGGCGGCTCCTCCATCAACGCCCAGATCTACACACGCGGCAATGCCCGCGACTACGACGCCTGGGAGAAGGAAGAGGGCCTTGCCGGCTGGGGCTATCGCGACGTGCTGCCCTATTTCAAGCGGGCCGAGAACAACCAGCGCTACGCCAATGATTTTCACGGCGACCAGGGTCCGCTCGGCGTGTCGAACCCGATTGCGCCGCTGCCGATCTGCGAGGCTTATTTCCGCGCTGGGCAGGAGATGGGCATTCCCTTCAATCCGGACTTCAACGGGGTAGCCCAGGAAGGCGTCGGTTATTACCAATTGACGCAGAAGGACGCGAGACGCTCCTCTGCCTCGGTCGCCTATCTCAGGCCGATCCGCGCGCGAAAAAACCTGACCGTCAGGACGGATGTGCTGGTGACGCGCATCGTCATCGAGAAGGGCCGCGCCGTCGGTGTCGAGATCGTCGACAGGCCGGGCGGCGAGAAGAAAATCCTGCGCGCCGAGCGCGAAGTCATCGTCTCGTCCGGCGCCATCGGCTCGCCGAAGCTGCTGATGCAGTCGGGCATCGGCCCGGCCGACCATCTGAATTCGGTGGGCGTGACGCCGGTGCACGACCTGCCCGGCGTCGGTTCCAACCTGCAGGATCATCTCGACCTGTTCGTCATTGCCGAATGCACCGGCGACCACACCTACGACAACTACGCCAAGCTGCACCGGACGGTGTGGGCCGGCCTGCAGTACCTGCTGTTGAAAAAAGGCCCGGTTGCCTCCAGCCTGTTCGAGACCGGCGGCTTCTGGTACGCCGACCCGACCGCCGCCTCGCCCGATATCCAGCTGCATCTCGGCCTCGGCTCCGGCATCGAGGCCGGTGTCGAAAAACTGAAAAATCCGGGCGTGACGCTGAACTCGGCCTTCCTGCGCCCTCGATCGCGCGGCACGGTGCGGCTGAACAGCGCCGACCCGGCCGACCACCCGCTGATCGACCCGAACTACTGGTCCGATCCCTACGATCGCGACATGTCGATCAAGGGGCTCAGGCTGGCGCGCGAGATCATGCGGCAGAAAGCGCTGGCCCCCTACGTGCTGCGCGAGGTGCTGCCGGGGCCGACACTCACCAGCGACGACGAACTGTTCGACTATGCCTGCCGCAGTTCCAAGACCGACCACCACCCTGTCGGCACCTGCCGCATGGGCCATGATGCGATGAGCGTGGTGACGCCCGATCTCAGGCTGCGTGGTATCGAGGGCTTGCGCGTCTGCGACGCTTCGGTGATGCCGCGCATCCCCTCCTCCAACACCAATGCGCCAACCATCATGGTCGGCGAAAAGGGCGCCGATCTGATCCTTGGCCGCGACCCGCTGCCGCCGGCCGTGTTTTCTACCAACCAAGCGGCATGAGATTCCAAGAATGATCAGGCACTGTGTTTTCGCTCGATTCCGCAATGACGTCACCGACGACGAGCGCGCGGTAATCCATGCCGATCTTGAGGCGCTGCGGTCGGTGATCGACGGCATGGCCAAGGTCGAATTCAGCGCCAATGTCAGCCCAGAACCGTTCGCGCGCGGCTTCACGCACGGCTTCACCATCGACTTCAGCGATGCCGCCGCACGCGACGCCTATCTGGTGCATGAGGCTCACAGCCGAGCCGGCGCTCGGCTGGTCGCGGCGCTTGAAGGCGGAACCGACGGGCTGATGGTGTTCGACCTCAAGATAGGCGTTTAATGCATGTCGCGCAAAAGCATGCCCTCGGGCACTGACCCGAGGGTGTGCAGCGGTTTTGCGTTAACGACATGCATAAAACAACAATCCAAAGCGCGTCGCGTGAGGTCGGTCGAACGCGACGCGCTTTAGCCTATCCAAGCCTCAGCGCGACGACGCCGGCAACGATGCTGAGCACGGCGGCACCCCGCCACGCCGTCATCTTCTCGCCGAGCGCAAACACCGAGATCATCATGGCGAACAGGATCGAGGTTTCGCGCAGCGCCGCGACCGAGGCGATCGGCGCCTTGGTCATCGCCCACATCACGATCCAGTAGGCGGCGCCGCTGAGCACGCCGGTGTACACGCCCGCCTTCCAGTCCCGCGCCAGGACCGGCAGCGCCTTTGGTCCGCGGAAGATCAGGCACAGCACCAGCGCCCACAGCGCATCGCAGACGAACAGCCATGCGGCATAGCTCGACGCCGTCGCGGCCAGCCGCGCGCCGCTGCCGTCGGACAGCGTATAGCCGGCGATGAAGATCGAGGTGCCCAGCGCAAAGCCGACGGCGCGCAGGTTCAGCCTTTCCAGATGCGCGCCGCCGCGAAACGACAGCAACAGCGTCCCGGCCGACAAGAGAACAATGCCGAGGATGGCGAGCGGCGCCGGGACTTCCGCGACGACCACGATGCCGCCAAGTGCAGCCAGCAGCGGCGCCGTGCCGCGCGCCAGCGGATAGGTCTGGGCGAAATCGCCGGCCCTGTAGGCGGCGATCAGGAACGTCCTGTAGCCCATGTGGAAGATTACCGAGGCGATGACATAAGGCCACGCTTCCGCTTTCGGCACCTCGACGAAAGGCAGCGCCAGAAGCGCCACGGCGCCCATGCCGACCGTCATCAGCGTGATCGACAAAAAGCGGTCGAGATGAACCTTGACCAGCGCGTTCCAGATCGCGTGCATGGCGGCGGCGGCAAGCACCGCGAAGAAGACGAACAAGGTCATCGGCGGCTCATGCGCCTTCGGCCCCCGTCGCGAACGGCGTTTTCAGGTCGATCTCGACCCGCAGCGGAAAATGGTCCGAGGCGATTTCGTCGATATCGGCGCTGGCCGAGCGGACCCGTCCCGCCAACATCCCGCCGACGAAGCAATGGTCGAGCCGTCGCTTTGCCAGCTTGCCGTCGATGGTCTTCACATGGGTATGGAAATCCGCCGTCGGGTCGCTGGCGACGGCGGCGGCATCGACAAAACCGTTGAGATAGGCAGCACCGCGATGGTACGGCGTGCTGCCAACGATGCGCCGGTACTCGGCGCTGCCCGGCTCCATGTTGAAATCGCCCAGCCAGATCGCCGCCAGCGGGTTTTCCGGCTCCGGCTCGCCATTGCTCCAGTTGCGCACGGGCTCATCGTCGGCGCCGCTCCACGGGCCGCCGTCGGACGGCGCGCGGCGATGCTCGGCGAGCAGATAGTCGATCTGCTCCAGCCGCTCTTCGGCGGCGATATGCGCCAGATGCAGCGACAGCACCCGCACCGGACCGGCAGGGGTGTGGATCATGCATTCCAGCGCTGCGTTGCGGGTGTTGAGCGGACGCACGGTGCGGCGCAGCGGCAGCGTGTGCAGGCGCGACCAGACGATCGGCAGCTTGGACAGGACCATGGTGCCGAATTGCCGCCGCCGGTTGACGATGCGGCCGTCACGCCGCTCGCTGGCGTCCATGTCGAAGGCCGGCCCATAAACCCAATAGTATTCGGGCAGCAGTCGCGAAAGGATTTCCGGCTGGTCATCCTCGTTGCTGCGCAGCCAGTGCCGTTCCACTTCCTGCAACGCGATGATGTCTGCGCCAGCGACAACCTCGGCGGAGCGCGCGAGATCGTAGCGGCCGTCGCTGCCGAAACCGTATTGGATGTTGTAGCTGACCAGCTTCATTGCTTAACCGGCTCAATTTCGTGATGGCAGTAGCGGTTTGGCGGATTGGTTGCAATGTGCAGCCGGATGCAGAGAGCTTGGGCCAGATAGCGCAGCTAAGTCGTCAGCGGCTGGAATCGTCCCGGCGGAGAAGCGGCCAGTTCCGACCAGTCGATTTCCTCCTCCAGGCGATGATACGCTTCGTCGCCGATCGTCCCGTCGATACGCAATTGCTCCAGCGCGTCACGCTGGCTCTTGATGGCATAGAGGCGCAGCCTGTCGTACTCGGTCGCTGCCTGGGCGTCCTCCGGGTTTTCAGCGATCGTGCGCTGCGCGGCAAATTGCTCGCGGACCACGGCCGCGGCATTCGATGTCTTGCCGCTCAACACATCCAGCGCGGCCTGCATGATGGCGACGCGTGCCTGCGCGACCTCGCGGTCGACAGTTCCGTCCGGATCGAGACGAAGCAGGCGCAGCAGCGGCTTCAGGCTGATGCCTTGCAGCACCAGGGTGCCGAGGACGACCGAGAAAGCGGCGAGCACGATTGGGTCGCGGCCGGGAAAGTCAGCTGGCAAGGCAAATGCTGCTGCAAGCGTGACAAGGCCGCGCATGCCGCACCAGCCGATCAGCACGCCGCCACGAAATGACGGCGCCTCGGCCTGCCGTTTCGCGTCACCGAAGCTGGCGAGCCACCTCATGATCGCGCCGCATCCAAGCACCCAGACGAGACGCGAGACGATGACGACAGCCAGCACGGCTGCGGCAAAGACAAACGCTTCGACCTGCCCCTGCTCGGCAAGCCGGCCGACGATCGATCGTGCCTGAAGTCCCATTAGGACGAAGGCCAGCACGTTGAGCACGAACACCGCCGTCTCCCAGACCGAATAGGAGCTGACGCGATTTCTGGCCGGCATGTGGCGCGGCGCGGTACGTGCGATGGTCATGGCATAGACCACGATTGTTATAATGGCGGAGAGCCCGATCCTGTCGGCCAGGATCCAGACGCCGAACGTCCCGGCAAATTGCACCACCGTGCCGCTTGCCGGATCTCTGATGCGGCTGAGGGTGACGAGAGACAATCGGCCGAGCACGTAACCAGCGGCAAGGCTGCCGACCGTCGACAGCAGGATCATCGGAACCGCGCTGCTCACCAGGATGGAGCCGGCAGCTGCGGAAACCGCCATGCGGTAGATCAGCAGTGCCGTGGCGTCGTTGAGCAGGCTTTCGCCTTGCAGGATCGCGGTGACGCGGTGCGGCACCTTGAACTGTCCAAGCACGGCCGACGCCGCCACGGCATCGGGCGGCGCCACGATCGCGCCCAGCGCAATGGCCGCAGCGATCGGCAGGCCTGCCATCGTCCATCCAACGAGCGCCACGGCAGCGGTGGTGAAAACGACGGCGCCAAGCGCCAGCAGGACAAGCGGCAGTCTGTAGCGATTGAGATCGCGCAGCGACGTGTCGTAGGCCGCGTCGAGAAGCACCGGCGCGATGAACAGGGCGAGCGCCAGCTCGGGATCGATCTCGATAGTCGGCGCAAACGGCAGAAAGGCGATGCCCGCGCCTGCCAACGCCAGCAACGACGGATAGGGAACCTGGAGACGCCGCGACAACGCCGTCAGCGCGACGGCGATCAGCAGGAGAACAAGGGTCAGCTCGAAAAGCGCCATGCCTCATCGTAGCGGCGAAGCCGGGCGATTGGCAGGCAAAAAAACGGCGATGGCTTTGGCTGGTGAATGGTGAATGGTGAATGGTGAATGGTCGCTTGCAGAGAAATCTCGGGCGCGTAAAGCGCCTTCTTGCTATTCACTATTCACCATTCACCATTCACCATCCACTATTCACTCTTCCCCTAATGCAGCACCAGCATGTCGCCCGACGAGAACGAAATCTCGGCCTTCTCGCCGACAGCGGGCGGCGGCGCGGCCGGGCTGTTGAACGTGTCGAGCGACACCGTGCTGCCGCCGATGCCGACGCGAACCCGGATGACCGAGCCGAGGAAGTGCACTTCGGTGATCTCGCCCGAAAGACTGGAGTCGCGGCCGGGATGGCGGCCGAGCGAAATCGCCTCGGGCCGCAGCGCCAGCGACAGCGTGTCGCCGGACTTGGAGCCGTTTAGCTTTCCCTGCAGCGAGACCTCTTGCGAATTGACGCGCACCTTGCCCGAGGCTGCATCGGTGACGGTGCCTTCGAGCACGTTCAGCGTGCCGACGAAATTGGCGACGAACTTGGTCGCCGGCCGGTTGTAGATCTCGAACGGCGTGCCGACCTGCTCGGCCTTGCCGCCATACATGACGGCGATGCGGTCGGAGATCGACAGCGCCTCTTCCTGGTCGTGGGTGACGAAGATGGTGGTGATGCCGAGCTTCTTCTGGATCGAGCGGATTTCCTCGCGCAGCGACACGCGCACCTTGGCGTCGAGCGCCGATAACGGCTCGTCGAGCAGCAGGAGCTTCGGCTTCGGCGCAATCGCCCGCGCCAGCGCGATGCGCTGCTGCTGGCCGCCGGAGAGCTGATAGGGATAGCGGTCGCCCATCTGCGGCAGCTTGATGAGGTCGAGCATCTCGGCAACGCGCCTGTCGGCATCGGCCTTGGGCATGCCCGCGACCTTCAGCCCGAAGCCGATGTTTTGCGCCACGGTCAGGTTGGGAAACAGCGCATAGGCCTGGAACACCATGCCGACATTGCGCTGGTTGGGCTTGAGCCGGGTGATATCCTTGCCGGCGACGACGATCTTGCCGGCGTTCGGCTCCTCGAAGCCGGCGACCATACGCAGCACCGTCGTCTTGCCGCAGCCCGATGGCCCGAGGAAGGAGACGAATTCGCCCGGCTCGACGTCGAGGTTGAAATCCTGGACGACGGTGGTGGCGCCGAAGGATTTTCGCACATGCTGGATGGAGAGGAATGGCTCGGCCATGGCTTTTTTTCTTTCGGTCAGTACTTTTCGGTCAGTTTGGCCGGTTCGCCGATCGCGGCGCAAAACGCGACAGGATCTGGATCAGCGACATGCACGTCCAGGTAATGGCGAAGGCGATGATGGCAAGTGCCGCCGGCTCATAGGCGCGATTGGCGCCGATGTTCTGCAGGTAGGGACCGAAGGCCGGCCGATTGAGCAGGCTGGCCATGGTGAATTCGCCGAGGACGATAGCGAAGGTAAGGAAGGCGCCCGACAATACCGCGATCAGCACATTGGGCAGAATGACACGGGCGATGATCGTGCCCCAGCCGGCGCCGAGGATCTGCGCCGCTTCCGTCAGCGTGCGCACGTCGATAATGCGAAGCCCGGTGTCGACGGCGCGGTACATATAGGGCAGCGCCAGCGTCGCATAGCCGATGACCAGCAAGGCGTTGGTGCCCGTGTCGCTCGCCAGGAACGGCAGCGGCGAGTTCGATCCGTACATTCTGATGTAGCCGAAGACGATGACGATGGCCGGGATGACCAGCGGCAGCAGAGTGATGAACTCGACGACCGGTCTCAGTTGCGGCAGCCGTAGCCGGATCCAGTAGGCGGTGGGCACAACAATGAGCACGCCGAGGATGATGGTGAAGATGGCGGCAAGCACCGAATAGCCGAAGGTCGCCTGGAAGCGGGGGTCGCCTAGCACGACCTCGTAGGCGTCGAAGGAATAGACCCCGCGCCGCATGCGCATCGAGAATTCCACGGTCGCGATCAGCGGAATGAAGAAATAGGCCGCACCCAGCGCGAAGACGACCCAGGCCCAGAAACGTCCGCTCTTCATTTGAGCCACCTTTCGCTGCGCGTCCGGAACCAGATGTAGAAGACGTTGGCGAGGCCGGTGATGACGATCATGCCGAAGGCAATGGCATAGCCGAGATGCGGGTTGTGCAGCACGTCGCCGCGGATCTGTGCGTAGAGCACGATGGGAATGATGTTGAGCGACGAGCCGGTCAGCGCATAGGCGGTGGCGATAGCGCCGAAGGCGTTGGCAAACAGCAGGATGACGGTGCCAAGAAAACTCGGCCATATCACTGGGATGACGACCATGCGCCAGTATTGCGCGGTGGTGGCGCCAAGCGTCGCGGCCGCCTCGCCCCATTCCTTCTTCAGTCCGTCGATCGCCGGCGTGATGATGACCACCATCAGCGGGATCTGGAAATAGACATAGGTCAGCGTCAGGCCCCAGAACGACAGGATGTTGAAGCCGTGGGCGTAGATGTTGAGGCCGAACACGGTGTTCAGGATCACCGTCGCGAGGCCAAGCCGGCCGAGCGTGGCGAGGAAGGCAAAGGCTAGCGGCACGCCGGCGAAATTCGAAGCCACGCCGGAAAAGGTCAGCGTCGCCGAACGTATCCAGTTCGGCAGGCCGCCCCGCACGATGGCAATGGCAATGGCCAGACCGGCAAATGCCCCGATGAGCGACGAAGCGAGGCTGATCTTGATCGAGATCCAGTAGGCGGCAAGGATAGTGGGCAGCCTGCAGTTTCCGTCGACCCAGGAGATCCAGGAATCATATTGGCACTGCATGTAGTTCGACAGATTGGGTGGGTCGAAGATACCGACAATGTTGTCGAAGGTGAACGTGCCGGCAGCGTTCTGGAAGGCGCCGAGCACCAGATACAGTGTGGGCAGGACCAGGAACATGATGGCGAAGATGAAGAACGGCGCCACGCCCAGCCATTGCGTCGGCAGCCGAAACGCGCGCGCCTCGCTGGGCGGCGCCGTCTTCCCGGCAATCGCGTGATCGGAAAGCGAGAGATCGGTCATGCGCCGGCTACCGTCTTATCGCATCGGCCCGAAAATCGAACTCGATTTTCGGAAAGCACGATGCGAAAATTTGAGTTCTAGAGCGTACCTTGTGCGTCCGACGCACGTCGCTCTAGTGGAATACCGGGCGGCGGTGAAGCCGCCCGGCGGTTTTCAACCTTACTGAACGTTGGCGCCGACGACGGCGTCCCAGTTCTTGGTGATGACTTCCTTGGCCTTGCCCTGCTCATCGAGCGTCGGGAACACCGCGGCCTCATAGGATGCGGCCGGCGGCAGCTTGGCCATCACGTCCTCCGGGATTTTGCCGTTCTTGGCGAGATCGTTGAAGCGGATCGGGTGGCAATAGCCCTTCAGCCAGCCGATCTGGCCTTCGTCGGAATAGAGATATTCCAGCCAGAGCTTGGCAGCGTTCGGATGCGGCGCGTAGGCGCTGATCGCCTGCACGTAGACGCCCGCGACGACACCGGTCTTCGGCACGACGACGTCGACCGGCGGATTGCCTTTCAGCGTGTCGCGGCCGGCAAGCGCGTTGTAGTCCCAGTTGATCAGGATCGGTGTCTGACCCTGTGCAAGCGTCGCCGGCTTGCCGATGACCGGCACGAAATTGCCGGCGGCATTGAGCTTCTTGAAGAACTCGAGACCGGCAGTACCTGCGGCTTCACCGGCCGCGGCGCCGCCTGAAAGACCAGCGGCGTAGACCGCCTGGATTGCCTGGTTCGAGGCGCGTGGATCACCGGCAAGCGCGACGGCGTTGGCGTATTCCGGCTTAAGAAGATCGGCCCAATCGGTCGGCACTTCCTTGACCAGATCCTTGTTCACCATCATCGCCAGCACGCCGTAATAGTCGCCGGTCCAGTAGCCTTCGGGATCCTTGGCGCTGTCGGGGATCGTGTCCCAGGTCGACACCTTGTAGGGTTGGATCAGGCCGTCGGCCTTGGCGGTCGGGCCGAAGGACAGGCCGACGTCGATGACGTCGGGCGCCTGCGGGCCCTTATTGTCCTTGTTGGCCTTGATCGCCTCGATCTCGTCGCCGGAGCCGGCATCGGGGTTGAGCTCGTTGACGGTGATTTCCGGATATTTCGCCTTGAAGCCGGCGATCACCGCGCCATAGCCGCACCAGTCATGCGGCAGCGCGATGGTGGTGAGCTGGCCTTCCGCTTTGGCGGCGGCGACCAGTTCATCCATTGACTGCGCCGACGAGATGGCAGAGGTCGCCATCAGGGCGACGGCCGTAAGGGAAAGTACTTTTCCCGTGAATTTGAACATGTGTTCTCTCCGTTGAACTGACGCCGTTGGACGCCTGCGATGCGGTATCGTTTTCGTATGACAGCCCGATGAATGGTTTGTGAAAGCGATGCCCTGCAGTACGAAAAAGTAAACTCTTTTTAACCGGCTGTAGCAATCGCTTCGCGACTATTTTTCCGGCTAATGAATTTCAGTCTTACCTTTCATCTTTCCCCTTTCTTTGCCCTTAATTTCCCGGATCAGTTTCCGGCGCGAATACTGTCTCAGACGGTGCCGGCAATGGCATTGTCGAGCAGCGTCAGCGCCGCCTTCCTGGTCAGCTTGACCGGGTTGCCGCCGGCGGTCGGATCGACCACCGCCATGTCGGCGATCAGGCCCTTGCGCTTCTTGTCCATGTCGAGCCCCTTGATCAGGCCCGGCAGCGCGTGCGGCACCTTCAATTCCTTGCGCAGCTTGGTGACGGCCTTGGCGAAGCCGTCGAAGCCGCCCTTGATGCCGCAATAAGCCGCGAGCCGGGCGATGCGGGCCTCGATGGCGTCGCGGTTGAAGGCCAGCACATAAGGCATGAACACGGCGTTGGTCATGCCGTGATGGGTGTCGTAGAGCGCGCCGATCGGATGCGACAGCGAGTGGATGGCGCCCAGCCCTTTCTGGAAGGCGGCGGCGCCCATGGCGGCCGCGCTCATCATGTGGGCGCGGGCGACGAGATCCTTGCCGTTGGTATAGGCCTTCGGCAGGTTCTCGAAGACGAGCCGCACGCCTTCGACGGCGATGCCGTCGGCCATCGGATGATAGCCCGGCGCGCAATAAGCCTCGAGGCAATGGGCGAGCGCATCCATGCCGGTGCCGGCGGTGATGAAGCCGGGCATGCCGACCGACAGTTCCGGATCGGCGATGACGATGGCCGGCAAAAGTTTCGGATGGAAGATCACCTTCTTGGTGTGGGTCGCTTCATTGGTGATGACGCCAGCGCGGCCGACCTCCGAGCCGGTGCCGGCCGTGGTCGGCACGGCGATGATCGGTGCGATCGCGTCGGAGTTGGCGCGCGTCCACCAGTCGCCGATATCCTCGAAATCCCAGACCGGCCGCGTCTGGCCGGCCTGAAAAGCGATCAGCTTGCCGAGGTCGAGCGCCGAGCCGCCGCCAAAGGCGATGACGCCGTCATGCTTGCCCTTCTTGAACTCGGCAATGCCGGCGGTCAGGTTGGAGTCCACCGGATTCGGCTTGACCTCGGAAAACACGCCATAGGGTACCTTGGCATCGTCGAGGATCTTCAACGTCGAAGCGACGACCGGAAGTTTGGCCAGCCCCGGATCGGTGACGAACAGCGGCCGCTTGATGCCGGTGGCTTCAAGCACATCAGGCAATTCCTTGATGCGCCCCGCGCCGAAGCGCACGGTTGTCGGATAGTTCCATTTGGAAATCAATTTTGTCATTTCTGTCTTTCAAAAAAATCAGATGGCTTCACGCAGATGATATGATTTCGGCCTCGTCAGATTGTCGTAGCCGATGGCCGACAGCGACGCGCCCTTGCCGGTGTCCTTGACGCCGGTCCAGACCAGCGCCGGATCGAGATAGTCGCAGCGGTTCATGAACACGGTGCCGGTCTCGACGCGATCACCGATCGCCGCCGCATGCTCGGTGTCGCGCGTCCAGATCGAGGCCGTCAGCCCGTAGGGGCTGTCGTTCATCAGCGCGATCGCCTCTTCGTCGTTGCGCACCTTCATGATGCCGACGATCGGCCCAAAGCTCTCCTCGCGCATGACGCTCATCTGGTGATCGACTTCGGTCAGCACTTCCGGCGCCAGATAGGGCGAGCCTTGCTCGTCGTTGGCCACCCTCATGTTGATATGCGCTTTGGCACCCTTGCGCAGGGCCTCGGCCTTCTGCTCGCGGATCAGGTCGGCAAAGCGCGCCTGTGCCATCGGCCCCATTGTCGTCGCCTGGTCGAGCGGGTTGCCGACGACGTAGTTCCTGGTTTCAGCGATGAAGCCTTCGACGAATTCGTTATAGACCTTCTCGTGGACATAGACGCGCTCGATGCCGCAGCAGCACTGGCCGGAATTGTAGAAGGCGCCGTCGACCAGGTTGGCGACGGCATGGTCGATCTTGGCATCGGCCAGGACATAGGCCGGATCCTTGCCGCCGAGTTCAAAGCCGAGCGTCATGAAGGTGCCCGCTGCGGCCTTTTCGATGGCGCGGCCGCCGGCAACCGAGCCGGTGAAATTGACATGGTCGATCTTGCCCGAGCCGAGCAGTTTTTCGGTCTGCGCATGGTTCATGACGAGGTTCTGGAACAGACCCTTGGGCAGGCCTGCCTTGTCGAACGCCTGTTGAAAGCGTTCGCCGACCAGCAGCGTCTGCGCCGCATGCTTGAGGATGACGGCGCTGCCGGCCATCAGCGCCGGCACGATGGTGTTGACGGCGGTGAGATAGGGATAGTTCCACGGCGCGATCACCAGGACCACGCCGAGCGGCACCTTCTTCACATAGCGGCGAAACCCGTCCTTGGGATTGGAGGCCATCACCGGCTTGAGTGCCGCTTCCGCAATCTCGACCATGTAGCTGGTGCGTTCCCTGACGCCGCCGAACTCGCCGCCATAGCGGACCGGGCGGCCCATCTGCCAGGCGATCTCCGGCACGATCTCGTCGGTCATGGCGACCAGCGCTTCCAGCATGGCAAGCATGTACTTGCCGCGCTCGACGATCGGCGTCTCAGCCCATTTCTCCTGCGCCGCCTTGGCACGCTCGACCGCGGCATTGATCGCCTGGTCCGTGGCGATGGGCCGCTCGGCATAGATCGAACCATCGACGGGAGATTTAATCTTGACCGTTTCGGTCATTCCTTGAGTCCTCGCAATTTACGACAATCTCGGTTTTGAGCCGCCCGCCCGTCCGGCAGCAAAGCTGAACGGCGACGCTGGCGTAGTTTAGTACCGCTCAAACCCCCTGTGCAGTTCCCAATCGGTAATGCGGCGGTCGTATTCGAACTGCTCCCAGTGCGCCGTATGGACATAATGCTCGAGCACGCCGTCGCCGAGCGCCTGCTTCAGCATCTCCGATTTTGCCAACGTCTCGGTGGCATCACGCAGGGTCTTCGGAATTTCCGGCAGCTGAGAGGCTTGATAGGCATCGCCGACGAAGGGTTTTTGCAGTTCAAGCTTTTCGTCGATGCCAGCCAGGCCGGCCGCGATCAGCGCGGCGAAGGCGAGATAGGGGTTGAGATCGGCGCCGCCGATGCGGCATTCCATGCGGATGCCCTTGGTGCCCTCGCCGCACAGGCGGAAACCGGCGGTGCGGTTGTCCTCGCTCCACATGATCTTGGTCGGCGCGAAGGTGCCGGCCTGGAAGCGCTTGTAGGAGTTGACGTAGGGCGCCAGGAACCAGGTGAATTCCCTGGCATATTTGAGCTGGCCCGCCGCCCATTGCTGGCCGAGCGTCGACAGTGTCCATTCGGCCTTTCTGTCGTAAAAAAGCGGCGTCTCGCCGTCGGCGCTCCACAGCGAGTTGTGGATATGGCTGGAATTGCCGGCCAGCCCGTAATTGTACTTGGCCATGAACGAGACCGCCTTGCCTTCGGACTCGGCGATTTCCTTGGCGCCGTTCTTCAGGATGACGTGGCGGTCGGCCATCTCGAGCGCCTCGGCATAGCGGACATTGATTTCTTCCTGGCCCGGACCCCACTCGCCCTTGGAGTTCTCAATCGGAATGCCGGCTGCCTGCATCTCGTTGCGCAGCCGGCGCATGACGCCTTCTTCCTTGGTGGTGATGCCGATCTGGTAGTCGCCGATATAGGGCGAGGCTGTGTCGAGGCCCTGCCAGTGCTTCTTGCGGGCGGAATCGTAGGTTTCGCTGAACAGATAGAATTCGAGCTCGGAGGCGAAATAGCCGAGATAGCCACGCTCGGTCAGCCGCTTGACCTGCTTCTTCAGGATGGCGCGCGGCGAATGCGGCAAGTCGTCATGGCTGTGATGGTCGAGCACGTCGCAGATCACCAGCGCCGTCTTTTCCAGCCATGGAATGCGCCGCAAGGTCGACATATCCGGCTTCATGACGAAGTCGCCATAGCCTTTCGACCAGCTCGCCGCCTTGTAGCCGGGCACCGGTTCCATATCGATGTCGGCGGCCAGCAGATAGTTGCAGCCATGCGTCTCGTCATGGGCGGAATCGACGAAATACTGTGCCAGGAACCGCTTTCCCGCCAGCCGCCCCTGCATGTCGACAATGCACGCCAGCACGGTGTCGACCTCACCGCTGGAGACCGCCTTCTTCAACTGGTCGAACGAGAAATTTCCGGCCATCTTGCAAGCTCCGCCGCCCTTATGGCGCTTCGAGAGTTCAAATCTGGACCCGGCCGCGGGAAGCGGCCGGGTAGGTTTCGGGTTCGAGACAGGTCAGGCTTTCTGCGCGTGCTCCAGCGCGAACTCTTCTTCCGGCGACAGGATCAGCTTGTGACGGCCGACCAGCCCGAAATAGACGATCGCGATGGCGAACCACAGCGCCACCCAGACCACGCCCTTGGTGAAGTTCGCGTCCTGAATCTGATAGAGCAGGGTGACCACGCCGATGATGATCGTCAGCACGGCGCCCGGGACGCCGAGCGGACTGCGATAGGGACGTTCCATGTTCGGCTGGTTCTGGCGCAGCAGGATAAAGGACACCGCCTGCAGGATGTAGGAGAACATGGCGCCGAACACCGCCATGTTCAGCAACACCGAGCCGATGAGCGAACCGGCCGTAGCGCCGCCCAGCGCGAACCACATGATCAGCATGATGCCGAAGCCGACGATAGCGCCCGCAAACATCGCCACATACGGCGTCTTGTAGGATTTGTGGGTGACCGACAGCGCCGACGGGAAATAGCCGGCGCGGCTCAGCGAATAGACCTGCCGGCCCATGGCGAAGATGATGGTGTGGAAACTTGCAATCAATCCAATCAGCGCGATGACGCCAAGCAGCACTGCACCGGAGTCGCCATAAATCGCCCGGAAGCCGTCAAGCAAAGGCTCGCCGGAAGTCGCGAGCTTGAAGGAACCGACTCCGATGACCGACGGGTTGAGCAGCACGATCATGAAGGCCGAGACCATCAGCGTCAGCATGCCGGCGATAATGCCGCGCGGCATGTCGCGCTTGGGGTCGACCGATTCTTCCGCCGCCAGCGGAAGCTGCTCGATAGCCAGGAACAGCCAAACCGCAAAAGGCAGCGTCGCCAGCACGCCCGAGAAGCCGAACGGGAACATTGAGCCATTGCCTTCGGGAAGCTCCATCGCCGCTCCGTCCGGGCCGACGCCGATGTTCAGCGCCCAGCGCGAAAAGTCCATGCTCGGGATAGCGCTGATCCAGAAGACAATCAGCACGGCCAGCGACAGCAGCGTGACGATCAGCGTGACGCGGAAGGACAGCGCGACGCCGAAAATATTCAACGCCAGGAACAGCCCATAGGTCACCAGCCACCAGAGCGGCGGCCAGACGCTGGAGTCGGGAAAGGCGACCGACCAGATGCCTCCCATATAGGAGCCAATGAAGAAGGCGATGACGGCGGGCGTCACCACATACTCGACGTTTTCGCAAAGCCCGGTGATGAAGCCGCCCCACGGCCCCATCGCCGTCCGGGCGAAGGAGTAGGCAGCGCCGGTGTGCGGCAAAGCCGGGCTCATCTCGGCAATCGAGAAGACGAGGCCGACATACATGATGGCGATGATGATGCCGGCCACCAGCATGCCGCCCCAGCCGCCTGTCCCGAATCCGAAATTCCAGCCCGAAAAATGCCCAGATATGACGGCGCCGACGCCGAGCGCCCACAGATGCCAGACATTGGCGTGACGCACCAGTTGCCGGTCCTCGAAATAAGATTTGTCGCGCTTCGCGTATGCGACGCTGCCAACTTGCTTCGTATTACCGCCTGCCATTTGAAAGTCCCCTTCTTCTTGTCAGTTGACCGGTTCCACCGGATGGCCGAGCCCGCGCCGGCCAGATCCCTGGGATCCGGATGACGGCTCGAGATCGGAAAAAATCCCCGTGAGCAGATCCGCCCATTTTCGCTGCCCGGCTTCGTCGGATATTTCGTCGTTGCGGATTTCGATCATCGCGCAGGGTAGCTCCTGCGGGCGCGCGTGCCGTTCCAGCGTGAAATAGACACGGTCGGCCGGCGAATAGGGTTCGTTGATGCCGACTGTGACGCCGGCGAGCCGCTGCAGCGCGGCGACGAGCGGCGCTGCCAGCCGACGATCCTCGTCATGGATGACGCCGATGTGCCAGGGCCGGCTCTTGCCGTTGTAGACCGGGTTGAAGGAATGGATTGAAACCAGCCGCGTCTCGAGCCCGCGCGCCAGCCTTGTGTCGATGATGTCAGCGACCGCATCGTGAAAAGGTTGCCAGGACAGGGCGATGCGCGCGGCGCGCTGCTTTTGCGACAGGCCGGCATTGCCCGGAATGGTTGTGGTCTCGCTGACCGGCGGCACCAGATCGGGTGCGTCGAGCGGGCGGTTGCAGTCGATGACAAGCCGCGAAATGCGGGTCTCGACCAGCGTCGCGTCAAGCGCCGCGGCCATGCGGCGGGCCACCGGCAGCGCGCCGGGATCCCAGGCGATGTGGCGGGAAAGCTCTTCGGCAGCAAGGCCGAGCGTTCCGAATTCCGGCGGCAGGAAATTGGAGGCGTGGTCGCAGGTCAGCACGAAAGGGCTCGATCCGCCGGGGTTCGTCACCCCTACGGTTTCAGGCGATGCAAGGCTGGCGGGCCGTGCTGTCTCCATTATCCTGTCGTCCCCGGGGAGCGCTGTATCGTATGTTACGTATTTTGCCTCATTGCGTCCCTGTGGATGATTTCATACAGTTTGTCCGGCTTTGTCAAACGCGATTTCGGGTCAAATGCGATTTCGGCAAAACGGCCGGGCATGGGGAAAAGATGATTTCGAGCATTGCCGAACTGATCTCGGACCGCATCGGCACGATGCCGGCGGGCGAGCGCCGCGCAGCGCAGACGCTGATCGCCAGCTATCCGCTGATCGGCCTGAAGACGGTCGCCGAATTCTCAGCTGCCGCTGGCGTCTCCTCGCCGACGATCCTGCGTTTCGTCGCCCGCCTCGGCTTCCAGAACTACCCGGAATTCCAGTCGGCGCTGCAGGACGAACTGGCGGCGCAACTGCAGTCGCCGGCATCGCGCACTCTCAACCCGCCATCGCCGAACGGCGGCGCGGGGTCGCCGATGCTGGAGGCGACGCTCGACAACATGCGCGAAACGTTCAGGCACCTGTCCGACAAGCAGCTTGCCGACATCGTCGCAAAGCTTGCCGACCGACGCGGCAAAACCTTCCTGATCGGCGGCCGCTTCACCGATCCGCTGGCGCGCTACATGGCCGCCCACCTCGCCATCATCCAGCCCAACGTCTTTCACCTCGCCGGACAGGAAAGCGTCTGGCGCGATCGGCTGATCGACATGGGCAAGCGCGACGTGCTGGTGATCTTCGACATCAGGCGCTACCAGGACAGCCTGGTCCGCTTCGCCGAGACGGCACACCAGCGCGGCGTGCAGATCGTGCTGTTCACCGACCAGTGGCTGTCGCCAATCGCCCGCTTTGCCCGCCATGTCATCGCCGGGCGCACCGCCGTGCCCTCGGCCTGGGATTCTTCGGCGGCCCTTTTCGTCGTGGCCGAAACGCTGATCGGCGCCGTCACCCGGCAGCTCGAGGCCGACGGCGCCAAACGCATCCGCGAGTTGGAAGGCCTGCGGTAGAGGCGCGGGCTGAACAGACGAACCCCACCCGCAGCAAAAAGTATTTTCAAGCAGTTTTTCAGCTACCCTAAGAATCACTTTTCGCGAGATACGCATTTGACGCATCATTTTTCATAAGTTAGAATCATTTTTCAGGGATTTTGGTGGATCGTACCAAAATTCGAGTGCGAGGTACGGTTTTCATGGCTGCTCCGCAGGAGCATCAATTTTCAGGGCCGGTGAACGTTTTTCAGGAACTGCGCCTTCCTGAAACCGCGACTCTTGCCGGCTACAGCGCGCTGATCGGGGCCTATGGGCTTGCCGTGCCTCTGCCGCGGACTCTCTCCGCCACCGGCGAGCATCACCGCATCACCGAGCGGGACGGCTGGCGCATCATGACGCCCCGGCATGCGCCGCCTTCAACCCTTGAAGGCCACCTGACCTTCGCTCTCAAATACGAAGGACTGGACCTGGCTATCCTCAAGCGGCTGTTTCTGGCGACCGGAACCGCACCGATTGAAGCGCTTGTTCGCAAAAGCCCGACCGGCAGCTACGCCCGCCGGATCTGGTTTCTCTATGAGTGGCTGACGGACACGCGCCTCGATCTCCCCGACGCGACCGCCGGACGCTATGTTCCTGTTGTCGACCCCGAACTGCAATGGGCGGCGCAGGACAAGACCGCTCCGCGCTACCGCGTGAAGGACAACCTGCCCGGCACGCCGTATTTCTGCCCGCTCGTGTTCCGCACCAAAGCCCTTGAAGAATTCATCGGCCTCGACCTGCGTCGGCGTGCGCAGGCGATCGTCGCGAACGTGCCGCGCGACCTGCTTGCTCGGACGGCCACTTTCCTTCTGCTCAAGGACTCGCGATCAAGCTATGCGATAGAGGGCGAGCGTCCGCCGCAGGACCGCATCCAGCGCTGGGGCCGCGCCATCGGCGAGGCCGGTCGTCAGCCGCTTGACCGCGATGAGCTGCTGCGCCTGCAAAGGATCGTGCTCGGCGATGCCCGCTTCGTGAAGCTCGGCTTTCGGCAGGAGGGCGGCTTCGTCGGCGGGCATGACCGCGACAACCGCATGCCGCTGCCCGATCACATCAGCGCCCGGCCCGAGGACCTGGAATCGTTGATCGACGGCATGGTCGCGTTCGACCGCGGCCCCGCCCAGAGCCTCGATGCGGTCATCGTCGCGGCGATCCTCGCATTCGGATTCGTCTACATCCACCCGTTCGAAGATGGAAACGGCCGCATTCACCGTTACCTGATCCATCATGTCCTTGCCGCGCGCGGCTTCAACCCGCGAGGAGTAGTGTCCCCTGTTTCGGCCGCGATACTGGAGAAAATCGACGAGTACCGGGGCGTGCTTGAGAGTTATTCGCAGCGCCTGCTGCCGCTGATCGAATGGCAGCCGACGCCGCAATTCAATGTCCGCGTCCTGAACGACACTGGGGATTTCTACCGCTTCTTCGACGCGACGCCCCACGCCGAATTTCTCTACGCCTGCGTCCGGCGGACGATAGAAAAGGATATTCCCGACGAGACCGCCTTCCTGCACCGCTACGATCAGTTCCGGCAGCAGGTCGATGCCTTCATCGACATGCCCGAGCGTCTAACCGATCTGCTCTTTCGCTTGCTTCATCAGAACGGCGGCCGCCTTTCGAACCGCGCCCGTGAAAGGGAATTCGCCGCTCTAACGGATGACGAGGCGGAGCGGATCGAGGCGATCTACCACCAAACCTTCGGACCCGGCCTGCAGGCATGATTGTTCCATGGGTAACATCTATCGCGGCGCTTTCGTCACTTCCGGCAATCGAACCGCTCCGTTGGCGACCTGAACTCGAGCGCCTGATCGCTTCCGCGCCGGAGAAGGCGTGCGCGCCAGGCTGCAAACGCAAAACGGCCCGCGTGAAGCGGGCCGTTTTGAGGATTTGGTTGCGGGGACAGGATTTGA
>NZ_JBVVQJ010000025.1:0-73673 GCF_055811475.1 Mesorhizobium sp. WSM4829
GTACGGCGCTGGTTCATCACCAGCGGCCGGTAATCAACGAAGGTCGTGCTGGTCTCTTCGATCAGCGAGCGTGCGCGGCCCGTGGCGGCGTCTACCTCGACCAGCCGATAGAGCTGATGCCCGCGCTGGTTATATTCGAAAGTAAACCCGCGACCGTCCGCCCACCACCGGAAAGGGGAAAGTTCGAAGGGGTTGGAGAACAGGGCGCTGTCGATCACGATCTGGCGGCGGCCGGCAATGTCGAACAGGACCGGCTGGGGCAGCGGAAGGACATCGCCCGGCTTGGGATAGACCATTGTCGAATATTCGCGCTGCAACTGGTCCGTCGACGAATCGAGGTAGTGGACCTCCCGCTTGTAGCCGGGGCGAACGCGGTAGGCCGCGAGATGGCGCGAGTCCGGCGACCAGCTCAGTGTCGAAAAGACGTAGTAATTGCCCTCTGATCCATCCCGGCTCAGCGCAACATCCTGCAATCCGTCCTTGCTGCGCAGCAAAACATTGCAGTTCTTTATAGAGACGATCCATTTGCCGTCGGGCGAGACGCTCCTCTGGTCGCGGTTGTTCTCAGCCGGTGGCGTGTAGTGGTGGCTGAGCTGAAACTTCGGGGCGTCCACATCCAAGTTTGTGCTGGTGCAGGCATAGCTTTCAATGTCGCAGCTCCACCGGACCTGCTCAATCATGAAGTCGAGCCTGCGACCATCCTCGGTCAGTTCGAAACGCTCGAAGGGAAGATCGCCGGCCTGATAGCTCTTATGGCTCGCTTCATTTAGCGCCGCCGCCAGACGGGCCTGGTCGAAGGCGGCCCGTTTCAAACCCGTGGCAGCATCGACCCGCATGAACTGGCGCTCGCCGTGGCTAGTCCGGCGGTAGACGAAGGCTTCACCCCCAGTCAGCCAAAAAGGCATTTCGGGGACATTGGCACTGAGTCCGCTATAGCGATCGTTGATCGTAAGTGCCCGCTCGAAATCCGCCAGCGCCAGCGGTGGATGTGCACCATTCGAATCGTTGGCCAGCACCCGAGCGGTTGCCGATCCCGATGCCTCTTGAATTAATGACGCGAGCGCCGAAGCGCCGATCTCGACCATATCTGTTCACCTCTTTCGGTTTTCGGGAGACGCATTGTTGGATCTGGCTTTTCATCGCCGGTGTGCAGCAGTGTTGAGCGTTGCTCGAAGGCGTCAGCACGCGGGTGCGGCCGAGACGGCAGTCAACATGACCCGTGCGCCTACGCGGATATCCAGGAACTGGCCGGGTGAACCAGACTGAAGAGTTGGCATCCGAGCCAGCAGGGTATTTTCCATGTCACAAATATTCAAATCCCGATGGCGCCTTGCAATCACACTTCCTTGCTGTTCCTGCACCGGAAACGGCCGGAATTGAGCCCGGCACGAAGCGTTGGCGATCGGCATTCTCTGCATGGCTGGCGTCAGTCCGTTGATCCGTATCCGGATGACACGAAGCAATATGCGCGCCAAAGGAAAATCCCTTTAGATCAAGGCGATCGATCGGACCGGCTGCGTCGGACGACCGACATTGACGTCGCATATCCGACAGCTCGGACAACCCCAAGTCACATTGACCTTGGGTGTATCTCGGGTTGACAAGAGTGACCCTTGAAACGGAAGCGGCAGAACTCAAAGGCCGCTTCGAGGATCAGGATCAACGGAGCCGGGAACTGTTCACCGAACACAGCAAGGCGGCAGACGCGGTCAATGCGATAGGAGATGACGATGCCGCTGCTCGGATCGAAGAGCGTCGCCGGACCGCGTCGCTCCAGATCGACGAGAAGGCTCTCCGCTATCTCAAGCTGCGGATTGGTGTCGTGGCGGCCGAACAGGCACTTCGCCTCTACCGGGACCGCCACCGGAGTTCCATGATGGCTCAAGCGTCTGAGGCGTTTCATACGATCAGCAGGGGCAACTACCGGGGGCTCGTGACCCAGCCTGACAAGGACACCGAGATGCTCGTCGCCATAAGCGCGGACGGCGGATCAAAGGTGGCGGCCGCGCTGTCGAAGGGAACGCGGTTCCAGCTTAATCTGGCCCTTCGCGTCGCCGGATATCATGAGTTCGCTTCTTCGCATCGGCCGGTGCCATTCCTGGCCGAGGACATCATGGAGACCTTTGACGATTTCCGCGCAGAGGAAGCCTTCCGGCTCTTCGCGGGAATGGCGAAGGTGGGACAGGTGGTGTGCTTCACCCACCATCAGCACCGCTGCGACCTCGCGCGGAAGGTGTGTCCGAGCGTGACGATCCACGAACTGCCGCAGGCTCCGGCGTCACTGCACCTGGTGAAGATCAGCCGACAGGTCGCCTAGTGTCGTAGCGGAAATGCGGTACCCCAAGAGCGTACCATCCTGTTCTCGCGCCAAGGGCGACATTGATTGGCTCGACCCCAACACTCTTCTTTGTTGCCCGGCGGCGTCGGCTCGTCCTGGCTGCAGGCGGCCATGACCGGTTGATTGCGCACTTCTCGGATTTCATGGACACGCATCAAGGATCGCCGAGGTCTGTGCGGTCACCCTCGACCGGCGCCGACCTTGCTGCTCTGCTCGCGGCCTATTCGCGCGCCACTGACGATGCGATCAAAACGAAGCGTCACCGTGTTCTTGCGGTCCCACGCGGATAGGATTGCTGCCCGCGAACCACCCATCCCTGGTGAGCAGCATGCTATTCATCACCGGCAACGCCCGCATCTTCTTCCCAGTCACTGGAAAACCCCGGCGTGATGTCGCCCGCCAGCAGCTTCTCCTTCGACAGCAGGCCTGCATCCTCGAGCGCTTCGATGTCGGGGAGATCGCGCAGAGTGTCGAGCCCGAACTGCAGCAGGAATTCTTTTGTCGTCACGTAGGTGTAGGGCGCGCCCGGCGTCGGGCTACGCGGGCCGGAAGCGATCAGACCGGCACCGCGCAGATGACCAATAAAATCGCGGCTGATCTCCTTGCCGAAAAACGACGACAGTTCTCCGCGCGTGATCGGCTGGAAGTAGGCGATGCACATAAGAACCAGCACGTCCGACTGCGTCAGGTCTACGGCACGCCTGTTGTCGCCGCCGGCGGTGCCAAATGCACTGCGGATGGCATCGGCATAGGCCGGCCGGGTCAGGTGCCGAAAACCGCCGGCGACGGCGACCAGGTCATAGGGCCGGCCGCGTAGCTCCTCTCGAATATCGTCGATCAGAAGGTCGATGCTGCAGCTCTTGCCGACGATGCGCGTCAGCGTCTCGCGGCCGACCGGTTCACTAGCGGCAAAAATCGTGGCCTCGACGCGGTTCATCCACTCCCGCCAGCGAACCTCCGCCGGCAGGTGGTCGAGATCGCGATCGAACAAATGGTCATATGAACGACGGTCGCCTGATCGATGGTCATCTGACCGGCCCTGCCCTCGCCTCTTGCGCGCCGCTTCAGCCATTTCCTAAAGCCCGTAGATGCGGAACGTGGTGCGGCCGGACAGCTCGCGCACGGCGCCGAGATCGACCAGTCGGTCGAACAGGCGGCGCAGGCCGCGATCGCTCATCCCGGTCTTTTTGTCCCCGCGCGACGCCACGAGCGCGTCGTCGGACAGCAGCTTTTCGACGACGAGATCCGCACCCTTCGCCCGCAGTTTCGGCGCGACGGAAATGAGCCGCTCGGCGCGGCGGCCGAGCTCGGTCGAGAGGTCGATCGCCCGCAGCGCTGCGCGCGCCTGGGCCACGAGCAGGCCCTGCACCCTCTCCCCGCCTGGCGCCCGATCCCTCTCCGTCAGACTGGTTGTTCTCACCCGCACGCCACGCGTGCTTCCGCCCGATCCCGGCTGCGCTCCCAGAAGCGGCACCGCATGCGGCCATCCCAGTCTTTGCGCGAGCAGGGCGTCGGCGAGCCAAGAACCCAAATTGCGTCCGAAGCCATCGCGTTCCGCACTCGCAAATGCGCCGGTCAGCATCTCGACAACGCCGGCTGCCGTAGACAGCTGGCGGAGATCCTCGAGGAGATCGCCGCCCGCCGCGCCGTTGCGGGCGAAAAAACCGAATTCTTCCAAGACCACGGTGAGGTTTTTCTCCGTCAGAAGATCCTCTGCGGGCCGGGCTGCCAGCCGGCGCCAGGCGAGGAGCAAAAGACCGCCCGGCCCACAATCGTCGCCGGGGCGGGTAAGGAGAAAAGAATCGCGCAGCGCGGCCTCGTCCTCGGTGCGCCCCGCCTGCCGCGCCGTTGTCGCGGCCGCGCCGAGTGCCAGACGTTGCCGCCAGGCGCCCGCCCATTTTTCGTCCCGGCGCACGACAGCATCGAGCGCGGTCAGCGCCGCGCCGGCGGCAAGCGCAGCATCCCCACGGGTTTGCGCCGTCTCGACTGCCCTGCGCAGCCAGGATGGCACAGCCGTCATGGGCGCGATCGGCGCGGCGCCGAGCGGCTGGACTGCGTGTCGCGAAGGCGGTTTGGCGTGGAGAATCATCGTCGACAGCATGACTCATCGCGGCGCTTTTAACAACGACAATACGAACAAACCGCCGCGCCTGTCGTGGTCAGATAATGTCCGGTAAGGTTGCATTATCGGACATAACCGAAGAGCCGCTAGCGCAGCACCTCCAGCCCGTGCTTGTCGACCACAAACAGCAGCTTCAGCGCCATGCCGCTCGGCCGCTTCGCCCCGCTCTCCCATTTCTGCACCGTCGATTCGGATGTGTTCAGATAGCGCGCAAACACCGGCTGGCTGACATGGTTCTTCTCGCGCAGCGCCTTGATCTCGTCGGGCTCGATCGCCGGCGGCACCGTCAGGCAGCTCTCGTCGAAGCTGCGCATCGTCGCCTTGTCGATCGCCCCGACCTTGTAGAGCGCGCTCACCGAGCTGTGGATCGCCGCGAAGGCGTCGGACTTGTATTTTCTAGCCCTGCTCATGTGCATATCTCCAAAAAATCTCCGTCTGCCAGCAGTTCGCCGAGCTGCCGATCGGTCAGCCCAGCATAGGCCTTGGCCAACTTGCGGAACTGCGCCAGTTCATGGTCATCGATGTTGGCCCTGTCCTGCTTGGCGAACAGATATTCATAGACCCAGAACTCGTCGAAACCAGCCAGGATGATCGATCGGTGCCGGTTGTCGTTCAGGCACTGTGCAAGGCGATTGCGCAGGTGGCGTTGGGACAAGCCGAAGATCTTGGCGGTGGCGTGTTCAAGAAGCGGCCACGTCGCTGATTCGCGCCTTGCGCGCCGCCTTTGCGAACCAGGCCGTCTTGAACGTCCGCTGCGTCATGGTCTTATATAGCACCAGGTGCTATGGATTGCAAACGCTGCGGTGCCGCCGCCGAACACCGGTTGGCCGACAGCCGGTCCCGTACCGCTAGAGGTTCTACACGTCAGTCAGATCCTCGGGATATCGGCCACCGCGCGCGTGGAACAGCCACCACGTTTGCGCGCCGCGCGTTGAAACGACCAGCCAGTGAGGCTCATCCAGCGCCGGCTCGATCAAACCCAGACGGATGAGCGGGATGATGGTCTTTTCGCCGATCGACTTGTCATGGTACGAAAGCCCGGGCACGACAAGGCGCCATCCCGGCGTTCCGCGCTCGGTCGTGGCCGCCGCGAGATAGACCATTTCCGATGGCGACTCCCCATGCCCCGAGGTGAACAGGCAGATGCTCCAGAAGGCGTTTCGCGGACGCGGCGGGATGAGCGCCCAATCGAGCGGACCGTCCTGCGCCGCCGGCTCTTGGCTTTGCGACGGCCGGCCTACCCGGTTGTCCTCAAAGCCTTGGCGATAGGCCTTTTCCAGCGCCCGGGCGATGGCGCCCGCCGTGTCGACGGCCATGCCGTATTTCCGGTCATGGCGGTCCTTGGCCACGATGTCCCGGGCCATCTCACGAAACCTGGCCTTGCGATAGGGATCAGCGGGGACTTGCGTTGATTTCTTGATCGCTTTCTTGATCACCGAGGTTCCCTTCGGGCAGGTCGCTGTCGCGCTGGCGTGTACGGATATGGGCCTAAGCCTGCGGGGGCGTGAGATGCCGATGCAATGGACAGCCTCGCTGTTTGGCTGCAAGCTGGCGCCGACTCGACTCTTCTGATTCAATCGCACAATTGAGCCATGGACAAGCTACTGAAACCAGATGGCGCGGACTCCCATCAAGACCCGCAAGCCGCCCGGCGTCGCGAAAACAGCCCGCCCGGCGAATTCGCAGATCTGCCCGACATCGTCGATCTAGTCATGGAGATGGGACGCCCATCGCGGTCGCCGGCGCATATCGAAGCGCTCGTCGAGACGGCAAAAGACTACGCTAAGGCCGCCAGCTCCGAAAACACGCGAGACGCCTACACCAAGGACTTTTCGCATTATTCGTCCTGGTGTCGCCGCAACGGTTTTGAGCCCTTGCCCCCAGAGGTACAAACAATCGGCCTCTATATCAGCGCCTGTGCCTCAGGCACCGCCGCCGGCGAGCCGAAACGCGGCATTCCCGCCCTTTCGGTCGCAACAATCGAGCGGCGCCTCTCCGGCCTGGCCTGGAATTTTACCCAGCGCGGATTTTCTCTCGACCGTGCCGAGCGCCATATTGCCACCGTGCTCGCCGGTATCCGCAGAAAACACGCAAAGCCGCCGCGGCAGAAGGAGGCCGTCCTCGGCGATGACATCAAGGCAATGATCGCGACGCTCGGGCACGATCTGCGCGGGCTGCGCGACCGCGCTATTTTGCTCCTAGGCTTTGCCGGCGGGTTGCGGCGCTCGGAAATCGTCGGCCTCGACGTCGTGCGCGACGACAAGAGCGACGGCGCCGGCTGGATCGAGATTTTTCCCGACAAAGGGGTGCTGGTGACGCTGCGCGGCAAGACCGGTTGGCGTGAGGTCGAGGTCGGCCGCGGCTCCAGCGATTTTTCTTGCCCGGTTGTCGCGCTGGAAACCTGGATCCGCTTCGGCCGCATCGCGCGAGGCCCCCTCTTCCGCCGCATTTTTCGGGACAACAAAACCGTCGACGTCGAGCGGCTTTCCGACAAGCACGTCGCCCGCCTGGTCAAGCAGACGGCGCTCGCCGCCGGCGTCCGCTCCGATCTTCCGGAAGCGGAGCGTGCGCTGCTGTTCTCAGGGCACTCGCTGCGCGCTGGGCTTGCCTCCTCCGCGGACATCCAGGAACGCTACGTCCAGAAGCAGCTCGGCCACGCCTCGGCCGAGATGACCCGCAAATATCAGCGCCAGCGCGATCGGTTCCGGACCAATCTCACCAAGGCGAGCGGGCTGTAGGGACCATAAGTCCCCTGCCCTGCCGCTACTCAGTGCGTAGCAGCGGGAGTCTGCTTATCGGAGGCTCGTCCTAGGACGACAGGGCACGGCCTCAGGCTCCCTATCTACGCGAGGCGGAGCGGCTTGCCAGCGAGGCCTGATGCTGCAAGAATCGAGGAGTGTTGTGGCGCGAACGCAATACCCATCGCGCGCCCTGATTGGCCAACAAATCGTAAACGCGGGAGCGCGCATCCATGGAAACGAGGATCATCGACAGCCGGAACGATTTCGCGCAATGGGCGATCGATAGGTCCAATGCGATCCTGACGGATCAGGGTTCGGAACTCGCCACCGCGGCCCGCAATGGAAACCAAGCCCAAATCGGTGAGACAGCACAGGCGCTCGGCCAGGCGATCGTCGATGCGCTGATCGAGGCGTTCGACGGTCTCGCAGGCGACGAATGAGCCACCGCTTGGCCCGCACGACTGGCTGCGCCAATGGAAACGGCGGCGCGGTACGCGGGCTCCCAGATCCACCAGCCATCATGAATTCGGACTGCGCTGAATCCGCTTCGGCGGCATCGCGTCAGGGCTCCGAAGGGCCCCTCCCCTCAACCAATTGAAACCGTAACGTAGAAACCGCGGTTCGAAAATTCAGCTTAGCGCTTCACTTGAAGTCGGGAAGTAAAACCGACAGTCGTGCGCGTGACCGGGCCGATCAGGGTCTTCAGGGACAAATCGCCGAAGTCGTAAGCCATTGTTTTCATGATGGCTGATTCGCGTTAGTCAAGCTATCTCGATGTTAGATTGACTTGCCGGGGATTTTGTCTCGCGTCTTTCTCACTATCGATAATGACCTCTTATCGATAGTGATTGATCTCGCCGCCCAAATCAGCCAGAATCGCCCTGCAGAGCCCGCTGGCGACGACAATCGGGACGGGGAAAATTCGCCGAATGGCGCGGCGCCTTCGCCTTTGCGCCGACCGGGCCGGGCGTCGCCGACTTCGTACAATCTCGCTCGGCCGCGAGATCGAGATCCTAGCCGGCCCCGTAGTTGATCTCGACTACCGCTCCAACGGCGTCGAGCATCTCTTCCAGCCGACCTGGGTTCTCGCGATTCCGCTGCCGAGGCGCAGCAGCTCGCAGGACCAGCCTACTTGCTGCGCGGACGCGCCGGTGGTGGCATCGTTCACATGCGGAGTTTCTTGGCGCGCCTGGCGCGCATCGACAAGGAACAGCGCGAGGCAAGCCGTCGGTGCATTTGCCCGATCGAGACGCCGCGGTGCTGCTCGCCTGGGCCGACCGGCGCTTGCTGTTCTGAGCGCCGACATGGATGCGGGCCTGCCAAAGCCCGTACCCGACCAAAAACTGCGCCGTGCGGAGGCGCTCAATGCGCTGGATTCGGTGCTGCCATTCGACCGGCGCGATTTTCTAGCCGAAATCCTCGCCGACGACGATGTCGCCACACTGCGCCATCTCGCCAAAGAAGGCATCGGCGAGAATCCCTGCGCGCCTTGGCCTCAGTTCTCGGTTACCTCGAAGCATGGTCTCTGGCTGCGGCGGGCTCATCCCTGCCGGCCGACGCCGGAGGTACTGGTGATAGAATTCATCGCCCACCCGTGGGATCGCAAAGCGTGAAACCGACGTTTCGCACGGTCGGAAGACGTGACCGCGGCCTTTCGGCAAAACTGTTGCGCGTCGATGGACCGCACGCGCCGAACACCGTACGCCGGCGTCTGTCCAACTGGCCGACGCTGACCGGCTGGCGCGGTTTTGTGGGAAAATTCAGCGCGCCAGGCCTGCGCAGCGCCATAAAACTCGCCGTGCGCGCCAGCGCCCGCCCCCGGGGCCGCAAGAGCAAAAGGGCGGTGACCGCCGATATTTTGACCACCCTGCTCAACACCTGCGCCGGCGACCGTCTCGTCGACCTGCGTGACCGTGCCCTTCTTATCACCGCCTTCGCCTCCGGCGGCCGCCGCCGCAGCGAGATTGCTTCGCTCAGGTTCGAGCAGATCGTCGAAGAAGAGCCGGTGACCGCCGACCCCAAGAATTCCGGCGGCGAAAAACTCCCGAGCTTGTCGATCCGTCTCGGCCGGACCAAGACGACACAAGCCGACAGCGACGCCTTCGTGCTGCTCGTCGGCCGGCCGGTTACAGTGCTACAATCGTGGCTCGAACGCGCTGAAATATCTGAGGGCGCCGTCTTCCGCGGCATCGACCGCTGGGGAAATCTCAAAAAACGCGCGCTGACGCCGCAGGCGGTCAACCTGATCCTGAAGCGACGCGTCGCCGAGGCCGGGCTTGATCCGATGGCATTTTCCGCCCACGGCCTGCGCTCCGGCTATCTCACCGAAACCGCCCGCCGCGGCATTCCGCTGCCCGAAGCCATGCAGCAGTCACAGCATCGCTCGGTGCAGCAGGCGTCGAACTACTACAACGATGCCGAGCGCACGCTCGGGCGGGCGGCGCGGATAATCGTCTGCGTCGCAGATCGATCCGACACATCACAGTTTGCAGCGTCAGCTCCAGGACAATTGGTTCCGAGGCAGTCGCGCTTGCCACCGGCGTGCGCGGCGACCTGTCGGGAAGGCGAACGAGGCCAAAAGTCCTCCGGCCATTCCCTGCGCGCCGGGCTTGCCTCGTCGGCCGAGGCCGAGGCGGCCGCTGCCATGCACCAGCTTTTCCAACAGGGCCGTCGAATAGTGCTCGCTGGTGTAGATGACAGGACTTCCGGGCGTGTTCCATCGCCCTGGCGTGATTGTCGAGCCGGTCGCGTCGAAGATCGGGTAGGTGCCGGCCGGATGGCCGATGCGAAAGGACGATAAGGTCCGATCGAGAGTCTGCACCGTCACGCAGCGCTACCGTACTTCAGATCTCCGAGGATATCTACCATTTCGGCACCGAACTCGCTCAGGATAATGACGTCGATCGGTCGCTTGTACTCAATCATCGGGTGCGGCCGAAGCAAGAAATCACGCGCTTCCTCTTCGTTCTGCCAGACATCGACAGCAAGGCCCCAGACGCGCGCCACGCGGGCCAATCGTGTGCCCTCGTCCGACGAGAGGCGATGGACCGCCTTTCG
This sequence comes from Mesorhizobium sp. WSM4829, assembly GCF_055811475.1. Classification (NCBI taxonomy): domain Bacteria; kingdom Pseudomonadati; phylum Pseudomonadota; class Alphaproteobacteria; order Hyphomicrobiales; family Phyllobacteriaceae; genus Mesorhizobium; species Mesorhizobium sp. WSM4829. The sequence goes on from NZ_JBVVQJ010000025.1 coordinate 10,259, forward strand.
CCGCTCATAGGTCGCCTTTGGGACCAGCCGGTATTTTGAACTGAGCATCGCCAGGCGCCAGAAGATGCGCAACGCGCTCAAGTGCGCCAATGGGAAGTCCATCCTCGATCAGGGAGATCGCGCCGCCACCTCTTTGACGGGCAGCCCCAACACGTCGGCGACATTTCCGAGCGCTAGCATATCACTCTCCATTCCATTTGAGGCAAAATATAGCCTCATGCGTCAAGCAAGCGCCGCATCAGCGCGTGTCGTAAGCAGATGAGTTGTCCAGATTAGGTCGCACGTGAGTCGTCCGGTTTTCGCCAGCGCACGGAGGTGGGTATGAAGCGGGCAGCATGGCTAAATGACCGGAGAATGCAGGAGTTTGTAGTGGTTTTGCGCCGCTGGAATGGCGGCGATCTTTCGATAACGGAGGCAGGCGAGTTGCTTGGCATGTCGGGGCGGCAGTCTCGCCCGCGACCGTTACAAGAGGCTGGGGAAGTTGGGTTGCTCGACCGGCGTTTGGGCAAGATTTCGACCCGTCGGGTGCCTGCCGAAGCGATTGAAGAGATGCTGGAACTTTATCGTTATCGCTACCTTGGATGGAATGTGAAGCATTTCCACGAGCACCTGCTGCCCGATCTCGGCTCGCTCAGGAAACGGGCACATCGCAGACTGACTGTAGTTCTGCGAGCAGGATGGAGTTATTTCCAATGGGATGGGAAGGGAATCGAAAGACGCTCTCTCCGCCATCTTCAATGGTAGAGCGATCAGAGGTCGGGAATCGGAGGCAGCGGACCTGCGATTAGCTCACGCACCAGCAATGCGATCGAGAGGACCTATCTGGACCAAACTCGAGTAGCGACAGCATGGGCTTTTGAGATAAGGTTGGGACGCGATGGTATTAAGCGAATAGAACGATAACCGGGAACCGAACCAATCCACAGAAATATTTTGTTGGTATTTTTGTTGGCTAGTCCTGCTATAGCGGAGCCCTAACCATTTGGAAACAGAGCGAGTTTTCCATCGCTTGGACTCCGCCTCTGGGCACCATTTTTCCAAGGCAATTTCAGTCAGCAAGTTGCGCATGACGCCCGCTTGGCTGAAATCGGTTGGGGGAATTCAGGTCGCCGTGTTGCGGCAGGTTGCGTAGCGGTTCTCGGCGATCTCCAATCATTTTTCCCGCGCCCGACAGGGCCGGCACTGGCGAAACTGTTTGCTCGCATTGGGCGAATGACGGATTTGATTTGCTTGGTGATCCCCTATCCTTAGGGCAAACTGCCCGCTGGGGCTCCAGGAGGCGAAATGAGAGCACGCGCAGCAACGGTTGGAGATCTGGAAAGTGTTTTCCGTGATCTGTCCAAGCGGATATCGGACGAGTACGTCGCGGCCGGCAAGGACAGCAAGATCGCCTACGACAATCTGATGATGAACTTGAAGGAAGGCCGTGCTCATGCGCTCGTGCAGGGCGAAAAAACCGTAGCGCTCATCGCCTGGCACGAGAATAGCGACGCTGCCGATACGCTGTTCGCCGCGCAGGAAGATTTCTTCAGCGCCGCGACCGTTCGCTTCTGCAAGCGGCACATTCGCCATATCCAGGCGCTTGCAGGCAACCTCCCCATTCACTCGCGCAGCTGGCTCCAGAGACCGGACGTCGCAAAATGGTTCCGGATAATCGGCTATGTCGAGCGGGGCCAGGAGAATGGCGCCCAACTGTTCGAACTGCCGCCGGCTCCCGCCGCCTGACAAATCTCGGCGGGCTGCGAAACGCTGCCGCAACCGGTAGCCACGTTCGGGGCCGATGCTCTAGCCAAAAAAAGGCCCGCCGCTCCATTTGCGAAGCGGCGAGGCCCGATATTCGGGAACGACTTCCGGGCCGTTGCCCCGGCATTGGTTACTGTGCAATTCAGGTGCCAGACGGGTTGACCGATAATGGGACACCGCACCGGGAAAGCGCGAACCATCTTCCGCGATCACACCACTGCCATACCGCGCCATTCCTTGCTATGTTTGCTCGCGGCGGACCTGATTTCCGCTTGGCCGGCGCCCATCAGGCAATCTACCCCAACGCCCCCCCAAAGTGGCGCCGGCCACTCTTCACCACCAACCCAATCTTCGCCGCCGGCCCAATCTTGGCCACCGGCCCAATCTTCGCCACCGGCAACGTCACGCGCGGTCAGGCCGAAGCCAGGACCGTGGTTCTTAATCCAGAGCGGCGGCCTTTCATGACAAAACGGCCCTGACTGGCGATTCCAGTGCGACAGATCGCCTGGAACGGCAGCACGATCCGACCTGAAGCGCGTCGCGTTTGACCGGCGACGCGCTTCAGGTTGTTGTTTTTTTGCATGTCGTTACCGCAAAACCGCTGCACACCCTCGGGTCAGGCCCGAGGGCATGCTTGTGCGCGACATGCATTAAATCCAAAAAGACGGTAGCAAGCCGCGGCCATAAAGTGTTGAAGACCGTGCCGATGGCATTGAACGTGTCGCGATCCGGTTGCACTCGGCAAGGCTTGATGATTTGTTGCCGCTTCAAGGAGAATGAATGATGCACGAGCCTGCCGGTCAAGACGAATATGGGTCGGCCAGCCCCTTCGACCCGGACGACCTGACGACGTTGAACGTGATGGGTCCGGGTGTGGCCAGCAACGATTTCGAGAAATACGCGGTCGCCGTGATCATTGTGTTCGGCGCCCTCATCATTGGCGGCTTGATGGCCGCAAACCTTGCCCTGGGGCACCGCAACGGCTTCCTGTACGCGCTTGGCGGCGCCACCGCGGCGTGGATATCGGGAAATGCGCTGCTGCTCGATCGGCCGCGTATCTATGCCTTGTTCGTCGGCATCGCGGCGGTGATGCTGATTGCGTCCACCATCACGCTGGTCATCTGACCGAAAGAAATCAATATCCGATCGCCTCGCCGGACGCGGCGCGGCTGTCGATGGCGCCATTGTAGCGGGCGCCGCCGCCCTTTTCGATCTCGGCCAGGCTCTTGCCGCCGACCAGGATACCGGCCGCCTGACCCCAGGTCGAATCGGTGACGTCGAGGCGGTAGCCCATCCCGGCAAGCAGTTTTTCGGTATCGGGCGACAGGCCGAACGGTTCGACATAGACCGTGTCGGGCAGCCATTGGTGATGGATGCGCGGCGCGTCGATCGCCTCCTGGATGTTCATGCCGTGATCGACGACATTGACGATCGCTGCCAGCGTGATGGTGATGATGCGCGATCCGCCGGGGCTGCCGATAACCATGAACGGCTTGCCGTCCTTGGCGACGATGGTCGGGCTCATCGACGATAGCGGCGTCTTCCTCGGGGCGATCGCATTCGCCTCGCCCTGGACGAGGCCGTAAAGATTGGGCACGCCCGGTTTCTGGGTGAAATCGTCCATCTCGTTGTTGAGCAGGATGCCGGTGCCGCCGGCGACGACGGCGGCGCCGAACGAGCCGTTCAGCGTATAGGTCACCGCGACGGCGTTGCCGTCATTGTCGACGATCGAATAATGCGTCGTCTCCTGGCTCTCGCCAAAACCCTTCGGCATCAGATCCTGCGACACGCCGGCCCGGAACGGATCGATCTTTTCGCGGATTTCTTTCGCATAGTTCTTGTCGAGCAGCTTTTCGACCGGATTGTCGACGAAGTCGGGATCGCCGAGCGCCGAATTGCGGTCGACATAGGCATGGCGCATCGCCTCGACCATGACTCTGACGGTTTCGGCAGAACCCGCGCCGAGATAGGACAGCGGGTAGAATTCCAGCACGTTGAGGATCTCGCAGATGATGACGCCGCCCGAACTCGGCGGCGGCGAGGAGGTGATCTCATAGCCGCGGTAATTGCAGGTCACCGGCTCGAGCTCGCGGACCGCGTAGGTCTCGAAATCCGCCTTGGCCAGAATGCCGCCCTTCTGCGCGCTCTTGACGATGCCGTCGGCGATCGGTCCTTTGTAGAAGGCATCACGACCTCGTTCCGAGATGGCCGAGAGCGAGGCGGCGAGATCGGCCTGGACAAGGCGCTCGCCGACGGCATAGGGCTTGCCGTCAGGCTTCAGGAAGATGGCGGCCGCGGCCGGGTCCTTGGCCAGCCGCGCGGCGCCGCCTTCGAGCGAGGCGACATCGCCCTGCTCCAGCACAAAACCATCCCTGGCATAGCGGATGGCTGGCGCCATCAAGTCCTGCCGCGTCAGCGTGCCGTATTTTTCCCGTGCGGTCTCGAAGCCGGCCACCGAGCCCGGCACGCCGACAGCGAGATAGCCGTCGAGGCTGGCGCCTTTCACCGGCTTGCCGTCCTTGTCGAGATACATGGTTTTCGTCGAGGCGAGCGGCGCGCGCTCGCGGAAATCGAGGAACGTCGAGCGGCCGTCCTTGAAGCGGATGGTCATGAAGCCGCCACCGCCGATATTGCCGGCGTTTGGATAGACCACAGCCAGTGCGTAGCCGACGGCGACTGCGGCATCGACGGCGTTGCCGCCCTTCTTCAGCACCTCGACGCCGACTTCAGACGCCAGATGCTGGGCGGTCACCACCATGCCATGCTCGCCCTTCGCCGGCTGCGGCGAGGCGGCCAATGCGGCCGCCAGCGGCGCAAAGGTCAAGGTGAGGGAAAGACTGAGTGCGATTAGGGTGCGGCGGTGCATGGCCGTTCTCCGAGGCGTGGGATGCGCCTAGAAAAGCCGTTTGGAGAGGTTGAGTCCATGGCTGTGAGGGGAAAGATTCGGGTATGCTGTCATGCGCCGTCGGCGAAGCTGCCGATCTCCCCCCTTGCGGGGGAGATGCCCGGCAGGGCAGAGGGGGGTGCTGTCCCTCCGACGGCTAGGAAAGCAGAAGTCGAAAATTGGCGATCCTTCCCACCCCCCTCTGTCCTGCCGGACATCTCCTCCGCAAGGGGGGAGATCGGATTTCGCCTTCGGTTTTCGCCAACTTCCAACGCTGAAGGCACGCAAGCCTGTTTGCCTCAGGCGGGTTTTTTTGTTTCAGGCCGACATCAAACAATCCCACCGCTGCCGCCGGCAACCGCCGGCCGTTCCGCCGCGACCTTGGCTCGGTAGCCGGCGGCGCGATAGGTGGCGACCGGATCGATGGCGCCGCCCGTGTTCAACCGCGCCATGGCGAGGATCGGCTCGACATCGGTGCGATAGGCGGACTTCAGCGTCTGCGTCGCCATCAGCGCGTCGTTGGCATCCTGATAGCCTTCCAGCGCCTGGCGATCGACCAGCAGCGCCTGCGCATAGGCGCGCTGCACCTCGACCGCCGACAACATCAGGCTTTCGATCGGGTCGGTGACATTGTGGCTCTGGTCGAGCATGTGAGCCGGATCAAAACCTTCGGCACCGGCAAGCTCGGCATCGACCAGCTCGTTGAAGACGAGGAACAGCCGGTAGGGATCGATCGAGCCGGCGTCGAGATCGTCGTCGCCATATTTCGAATCGTTGAAATGGAAGCCGCCGAGTTTCTTGAACTGGATCAGCCGCGACACGATCATCTCGATGTTGACGTTGGGCGCATGATGGCCGAGGTCGACCAGGCAGAACGCCTTGTCGCCGAGCTCTTTGGCGATGATGTAGTTGGTGCCCCAATCCTGCACGACCGTCGAATAGAAGGCCGGCTCGTACATTTTGTGCTCGGTGAACAGCTTCCAGTCGTCCGGCAGCTTGGCGTAGATCTCCTTCATTGCGTCGAGATAGCGCTCGAACGCCTTTGCGAATTTGACCTGGCCGGGGAAATTCGAGCCGTCGCCGATCCACACCGTCAGTGCCTTGGAGCCCAGCGTCTTGCCGATCTCGATGCATTCGAGATTGTGCTCGACGGCCTGTCGGCGGGTGCCGGCGTCGGCATGCGACAGCGAGCCGAATTTATAGGACAGTTTTTGGTCCTTGGCGTCGGAGAAGGTGTTGGAGTTCATGGCGTCGAAGCCGAGGCCGAAGCGGGAGGCCGCCTGTTTCAGCCGGTTTGGGTCGGCCTTGTCCCACGGTATGTGCAGCGAGACGGTGGGTGTGGCCCGCGTCAACTGCCGGATCACGGCGCAATCCTCGATCTTGTCGAAGATATCGCGCGGCTCGCCGGCGCCGGGAAAGCGGGCAAAGCGGGTGCCACCGGTGCCGACGCCCCAGGACGGGATCGCCACGGCGAATTTTTCGACCTTGTCGCGGATGGCGTCGACGGCGATGCCGCGGCGGTCGAGGCGTTCGCCGAGCGCATCGTAATCGCGCTTGAGCTCGGCCGCGCGCGCGAGATTGTCCTTGTCGACGATGTCGGCTGAGATGATGGTTTCGGACATGGTGCTTCCTCCCAAATGCGTTCGGTTGGCGCTGCCCCTCATCTGCCTGCCGGCACCTTCTCCCCGTATAGCGACGGGGAGAAGGACAAGCGTGTCCGGCATTGGCGACCCCCTCTCCCCGTTGTTCGCGGGGAGAGGGTAAGGGTGAGGGGCAGCGCCACCCTCAAAAAATGATCGCCTAGCGCGTAAAACTCTGGGCGTTGCCGGCGTCGACATTGACGATATTGCCGGTCGACTTGGCCGACATGTCGGAGGCGAAGAAATAGATCGCCTCGGCGATGTCTTCGGGGAACACCGAACGCTTCAGCATCGAGCGTGAGCGGTAGTGTTCCTCAAGGTCGTCAGTCGACATCTTGTAGGCGGCGGCGCGCTGTTCCTTCCACTCGCCGGTCCAGATCTTCGAGCCGCGCAGCACGGCGTCGGGATTGACGACATTGACCCTGATCTGGGCCTCCGCGCCTTCCAGCGCCAGGCAGCGCGCCAGATGGATTTCGGCGGCCTTGGCCGTGCAATAGGCGGCGGCATTGGGCGATGCGGCAAGCCCGTTCTTGGAGGCGACGAAGACGACATTGCCGCCGATCTTCTGCGCCCGAAACAGCCGGAATGCTTCGCGCGACGCGAGGAAATAGCCGGTCGACAAGATGTCCATGTTCTTGTTCCACAGCGCCAGCGTCGTCTCCTCGATCGGCGCCGAGGTTGCCAGGCCGGCATTCGACACCAGGATGTCGATGCCGCCGAACTCGACCGCCGTCTCGGCGAAACCGGAGATCACCTGGTCCTCTGACGTGACGTCGATCACCACCGGCCGCACGAAGTCCTTGCCATGGGCCTTGGCCAATTCGTCATTGGCGCTGGCAAGGGCGGTCTCGTCGATGTCGGCCAGCACGACGCAGGCGCCCTCGCGCAGCAACCGGTTGGCCGTCGCCCGGCCGATGCCGCCGGCGCCGCCGGTGACCAGCGCGATCTGGCCGGCAAGCGATTTCGGCTTGGGCAGGCGCTGCAGCTTTGCCTCTTCGAGCAGCCAGTATTCGATGTCGAAGGCTTCCTGCTCGGGCAGGCCGACATAGGTCGACACTGTCGAGGCACCGCGCATGACATTGATGGCATTGACGTAGAATTCGCCCGAAATGCGCGCCGTCGCCTTGTCGCCGGCGAAGGTGAACATGCCGACGCCGGGCATCAGATAGACCACGGCGTTCGGATCACGCACCGGCGGCGAATCCGCATGCTTGCACCTGTCATAATAGGCCTGGTAGCCAACGCGATACTCCGCCAAATCGTCGGCGAGACGGGCGATGACGGCGTCGACATCAGGATTTTTGGGGTCGAATTCGATGACCAGCGGCCGGATCTTGGTGCGCAGGAAATGATCCGGGCAGGAGGTGCCGAGCGCCGCCAGCGGGCGCAAATCCTTCGAGTTGACGAATTCGAGCACGGCCGGCGAATCGTCGAAATGGCCGAGCTTGTGGCTTTTCTCCGAGATCAGGCCGCGGATCCTCGGCATCAGCCTTGCCGCCACGGCGCGACGCGCCGGCGCATCGAGCGATTTGACGACTTCGCCGCCGAAGATCGGCTTGCCTTCAGACTTGCGCTCGAACCAGTCGATCGCCTGGTTGATCACCGAGATCGTCGTCTCGTAGCATTCCTTTGGAGTGTCGCCCCAGGTGAACAGGCCATGGCTTGCCAGCACAACGCCCTTGGCCTCGGGGTTTTCGGAGCAGAATTTTTCCAGCCACAGGCCGAGCTCGAAGCCCGGACGCTTCCATGGCAGCCAGCCGATCGCGTCACCGAAGATCTCCCTGGTCAGCGCCTGCGAATCCTTGGCGGCGGCAATCGCGATGATGGCGTCGGGATGCATGTGGTCGACATGCGGCTTCGGCACGAAGGCGTGCAGCGGCGTGTCGATCGAGGCCGCGCGTGGGTTAAGATTGAAGGTGCAATGGGGCAGATAGGCGACCATCTCGTCCTCATGCTCGAGGCCGCGATAGAGACCCTTCAGCGCGCGCAACTTGTCCATGTAGAGGGTGGCGAAACCGTCTGTTTTAATCGAGGCGCTGTCGCCGCCGGAGCCCTTCACCCACAGCACTTCCACGCTTTCGCCGGTGAGCGGATCCTTTTGCCATATCTTGGAAGAGGTGTTGCCGCCGCCATAGTTGGTGACGCGCTTGTCGGAGCCAAGAACATTCGAGCGATAGACGAGACGTTCCGGCTCGCTTATTCCCAGGGCTGTCGCCTCATCCCAAAGATTGGCGAGGCGCGTGCCGGAGCGCTTGTCAAGCATAGGTAATCCTCCCGTGACGTGAGACGCGCAAACGGTGCGGTCCCTTTGGGCAGAATTTCTACGCAAGCGGCGGCGTTGTCAATCACAAACGATCAACATCGATCATATTGCACTGCACAATGAATTTATCTGATCGGAAATGATTGACACTGCGCGTTTTGAATGCCTAATGTGCTGGCAGGGAGGAACCATGCACGAAAAAGAGCGCCACAGGATCATTTTGTCCGCCGTCCAGGAAAAGCCTGTGGTGACGGTGCAGGAGATGGTCGACCTGACGGATTCATCCGAGGCGACGATCCGGCGCGACATCGCTGCATTGCATGTGCAAAAGCGCCTGCGCCGGGTGCGTGGCGGCGCCGAGGCGATCACCCCGCCGCAATTCATCGGCCTTGCCGGCCGGCCTTTTTCCGTCAACGAGACGATCAACGCTGCGCAGAAGCGGGCGATCGCGCGGGACGCCGTGGAACTGTGCAAGGACGGCGAGCCGATCATCATCAATGGCGGCACCACCACCTTCCAGATGGTGCATTTCCTGACCGGCCGCCGCATGCCGATCTTCACCAATTCCTTTCCGATCGCCGAGCACCTGCTCAAGCACTCCAAGAACACGGTGATGCTGTCGGGCGGCACCATCTACCGCGAGCAGAACATCATCCTGTCGCCCTTCGACAATGACGTGACGCGCAATTTCTATGCACGCCGCATGTTCATGGGCGCGCAAGGGCTCGGGCCACTCGGCCTGATGGAAGGCGATCCGCTGCTGATCCAGGCCGAGCAGAAACTGATCGATCAGGCCGACGAACTGGTGGTGCTGGTCGACTCGTCAAAATTCCGCAAACGCTCGAGCCTGATCCTGTGCGGCCTGTCGCGCATTGCCACGGTCATCACCGACGACGGCATCGAGGATCGCGAGGCCAAGATGTTGGAGGCCGCCGGTGTGACGCTGGTCGTCGCCCGCACAACGGCAGGCAATAGGGAAGAATCTTCGCTGCAGGCCTGAGGGTTCGCAGCGGCGATGGAATGCAACGCTCAAGGGAGGATATTCGATGAGCTTTCTGAAGAAATTGATGGTCACGGCGGCGTTGTCGGCCGCCATGTTCGTGAATGCGGCCTATGCCGAGAACGTCAAGATCGCGCTGGTGGTGAAGTCGCTCGGCAACGGCTTCTTCGATGCCGCCAACAAGGGCGCCGAAGAGGCGGCCAAGGAACTCGGCGACGTTGACATCATCTACACCGGCCCGACCAAGGCGACCGCCGAAGCGCAGATCGAGGTGATCAATTCGCTGATCGCCCAAAAGGTCAACGCGATCGCCATTTCGGCCAATGACGCCGACGCGCTGGTGCCGGCGCTGAAGAAGGCGATGGATCGCGGCATCACCGTCATCTCGTGGGATTCCGGCGTCGCTCCGGAAGGCCGCCAGCTCCACCTCAACCCGTCGGACACCAACCTGATCGGCGAGACCATCATCAAGCTTGCCGCCGACTATCTGCCGGAAGGCGGCGATGTCGCCATACTGTCGGCTTCGTCGACCGCGACCAACCAGAACGCCTGGATCGAAGCGGCCAAGAAGGTGCTGCCGGAGAAATTCCCCAAGATCAATCTCGTCGCCACCGTCTATGGCGACGACGACTCGGCCAAGAGCACGGACGAGGCCAAGGGCCTGCTGAAATCCTATCCGAACCTCAAGGCGATCATCGCACCGACCACCGTCGGCGTCGTGGCCGCCGCCCAAGTGGTGACCGACCAGGGCCTGATCGGCAAGGTCAATGTCACCGGCCTGGCGCTGCCGTCGGAGTTCAAGAAGTTCATCGACAACGGCGCCAGCCAGGCTGTCGCACTGTGGAACCCGATCGATCTCGGCTACTCGGCCGTCTACCTCGCCCATGATCTGGCGGTGAAGAAGGAAGAAGCCAAGCCGGGTGCGACGCTGTCGATCGGCCGTGTCGGCAAGGTCACCCTCGACGACACCAACTCGGCCGCGATGGCTCCGCCCTTCAAGTTCGACAAGTCGAACATCGAAGAGTTCTCCAAGATCTATTGATCCTGGAGCCCTTCAAGCCGGCGCGGCGGGACTCAAGTTCCGCTGCGCCTTCAAACGAACCTTGCTTCAGGGCTTGATACGACTATGGACACGACAGCCCAACTCGACCCGACCACTGAGCAGCCTTTGGCTGCGGCTCCACGCCTGACCCTGGCCGGCATCTCGAAGAATTTTCCCGGCGTGCGCGCGCTGCATGATGTCAGCCTGTCGCTCTACCCAGGTCAGGTGACCGCGCTGATCGGCGAGAACGGCGCCGGCAAGTCGACGCTGGTCAAGATCATGACAGGCATCTACCAGCCTGACACAGGCACGATCAGTATCGATGGCCAGGCCGTCACCTTGCCCAGCGCGCATGCCGCCTTCGGGCACGGCATCACCGCCATCCACCAGGAAACCGTGCTGTTCGACGACCTGACGGTGGCCGAAAACATCTTTCTCGGCCATGCGCCGCGATCGCGCTTCGGCACCATCGACTGGCGCACCATGCGCAAGAATGCCCGTGAAGTACTGAACACCATGGGCGCCGGCCACATCGACGCCGATGCGCGGCTGAAGGATCTCGGCATCGCCAATAAGCACCTCGTCGCAGTCGCCCGCGCCATGTCGATCGACGCCCAGATCGTCATTATGGACGAGCCGACCGCAGCTCTGTCGCTGAAGGAGATCGAGGAGCTGTTTTTGCTGGTCGAGTTCCTGAAAAGCGAAGGCAAGGCGATCCTGTTCATCAGCCACAAGTTCGACGAGATCTATCGCATCGCCGACCGTTACACGGTGTTCCGCGACGGCGAGATGGTCGGCGAAGGCCTGATCAGGGATGCCGGCCAGAGCCAGATCGTGCGCATGATGGTCGGCCGCGCCGTCGATCACATCTTTCCGCAACGCAAGGCCGAGATCGGCGCCCCGGTGCTTGCCGTCTCCGGCCTGTCGCACCCGACCGAGTTCGAGGACATCGGCTTCGAGCTGCACAGAGGCGAGATCCTCGGCTTCTACGGCCTTGTCGGCGCCGGGCGCAGCGAGGTGATGCAGGCGATATCAGGCATCACCCGCACCGGCAGCGGCACCATCACGCTGGAAGGCAACGCGATCATGCCGAAATCGGCGGCAGATTCGATCGACGCCGGCATCGTCTACGTGCCGGAAGAACGCGGCAAGCAAGGCGTGGTGATCGGCCTGCCGATCTTCCAGAATATCTCGCTGCCCTCGCTCAAGCGAACATCCAAGTCAGGTGTGTTGCAGCTGGCCGAAGAGTTCGCGCTAGCCCGTTCCTATACCGAGCGGCTCGATCTGCGCGCCGCCTCGCTCAGCCAGGACGTCGGCACTTTGTCGGGCGGCAACCAGCAGAAGATCGTCATCGCCAAATGGCTGGCGACCGCGCCCAAGGTGATCATCCTCGACGAGCCGACCAAAGGCATCGACATCGGCTCGAAAGCCGCCGTGCACGGCTTCATGGCCGAGCTGGTCGCTCAAGGGTTGTCGGTGATCATGGTGTCGTCCGAACTGCCCGAAATCCTCGGCATGTCCGACCGGGTCATCGTCATGCGCGAGGGCCGCATCGTCTCGATCTATGACAACAAGGGGCTCGACGCCGAAACGCTGGTCAAGACGGCAGCAGGGATTGTGGCATGAAGGTTTTGCTCAAATATCGCGAAGTCTGGCTGCTCGCGGCAATCGTCGTGCTGATCGGGCTGATCTCGATGCGCTTTCCGGGCTTTGCTGCCTTCGGCAATCTGCGCCAGGTGTTCAACGACACCTCGATCCTGATGATCCTGGCGCTGGGGCAGATGGTGGTGATCCTGACCCGCTCGATCGACCTGTCGATGGCGTCGAACCTGTGCTTCACCGGCATGGTGGTGGCGATGCTGAACGCCGCGCATCCGGCAATCCCGATCCCGCTGCTGATCGTCATCGCACTTCTGGTCGGCCTGGTGCTCGGCGCCATCAACGGTTTTTTGGTATGGCGCCTGAACATTCCTTCGATCGTGGTGACGCTCGGCACGCTCACCATCTATCGCGGCGCCACCTTCGTCATTTCAGGCGGCGCCTGGGTCAATGCCGATCAGATGAGCCCTGATTTCATTGGGCTGCAGCGTGCGGCCTTTCTCGGCATTCCGGTGCTGTCGTGGATCGCCATACTGGTCATCGCCTTGTTCTTCCTGTTGATGACGCGCACCGCGCTCGGCCGCTCGATCTATGCCATCGGCGTCAATCCAACCGCATCGGTCTACGCCGGCATAGATGTCGGCCGCACCAAGTTCATCGTCTTCTGCATCTCGGGGATGGCCGCCGGTCTGTGCGGCTATCTCTGGATCTCGCGCTACGTCATCGCCTCGGTCGAGGTCGCCAATGGCTACGAGCTCAACATCATCGCCGCCTGCGTCATCGGCGGCATCTCGATCGCCGGCGGCATCGGCTCGGTCGGCGGCGCGGTGCTTGGCGCGCTGTTCCTCGGCATCATCTCCAACGCGCTGCCGGTCATCAACATCTCGCCGTTCTGGCAGATGGCGATTTCGGGCAGCGCCATCATCCTGGCCGTGGTGCTCAATGCGCGCGGCGAACGCCGGCAAGGCCGCATCATCCTCAAGAAGGCGGAAGCGGCATGACCGACACCCCAGCTCCACGCCACATTCCCGACCGGCTCGACACGCCGCTCAACTCGGCGATCTTCTCGTGGGAGGCGCTGCTGGTCGCGGTGGCGGTCGCCATCTTCGCCGTCAACAGCTTCGCCTCGCCCTATTTCCTCGACGCGTGGTCGCTATCGGATCTGACCTTCAACTTCACCGAAAAGGCGCTAATCGCGCTTGCCATGGCGCTGCTGATCATTTCGGGCGAGATCGACCTGTCGGTCGCCGCCATCATTGCGCTGGCCTCGACGATGATGGGCATGGCGGTGCAGGCCGGCGCCGGCACGCCGGTGCTGGTGGCGATCGGCATCCTGGTCGGGCTCGGCTGCGGCGCCTTCAACGGGCTGCTCGTCACCAGGCTCGGCCTGCCGTCGATCGTCGTCACCATCGGCACGATGAGCCTATTTCGCGGCATCGCCTTCATCGTCCTCGGCGACCAGGCCTACAAAGGCTATCCCTCCAGCTTCGCCTTCTTCGGCCAGGGCTATGTCTGGTGGGTGGTGTCGTTCGAGCTGACGCTGTTCCTCGTCGCGGCGGTCATCTACTGGTTCCTGCTGCACCGAACCAGCTTCGGCCGCCGCGTCTTCGCCATCGGCAACAACCCGGTCGCGGCACAGTTTTCCGGCGTGCGCGTCGGCCGCATCAAGTTCATCCTGTTCTGCCTGACCGGGCTGATGGCGGGCATCGCCTCGGTGCTGATCACCTCGCGGCTCGGCTCGACCCGGCCATCGATCGCGCAAGGCTATGAACTGGAAGTCATCACCATGGTGGTGCTGGGTGGCGTCAGCATCCTGGGCGGCGCCGGCAGCATTTTGGGCGTGGTGCTCGCCGCCTTCATCATGGGGCTGGTGACTTTCGGCCTCGGGCTGCTCAATGTGCCCGGCATCGTCATGTCGATCTTCATCGGCCTGCTGCTGATCATCGTCATCGCGCTGCCCATCGTCTGGCGGCGGGTGCGGCGGGAGCGTTTTACCTGATGGCCGAGAAATACGCGTTCAAGATGAAGCTCAATCCCGGCATGAGGGCCGAATACAAAAGGCGTCATGACGACATCTCGCCGTCGCTGGTCGCACTGCTGAAACAGGCCGGCGTTTCCGACTATTCGATCCATCTCGACGATGAGACCAACACCTTGTTCGGCGTGCTGTGGCGGCGCGACGGCCACGGCATGGACGAATTGCCGAAGCACAAGGTGATGCAGCGCTGGTGGGCTGAAATGGCCGACATCATGGAGACCGGGCCTGATAACGAGCCGGTGGCAGTGCCGCTGGAAACAATGTTCCATATGGAATGACCCGCTACGTCGCCGTCATCGATATCGGCAAGACCAACGCCAAGGTGGCGCTGGTCGATCTCGCCGATGTACGCGAAATCGCGCTGCGCCGCATGGCGAACGCGCCTGTCCTTGACGGTCCCTACCCGCACCACGATGTTGAGCTTCTGTGGTCGTTCATCCTCGACAGCCTCGCCGAGATCAATCGCGAACAGCGCATCGACGCGATATCGATCACCACCCATGGCGCGACGGGCGTGCTGGTGGACACTGCCGGCGAGTTGGCGCTGCCGGTGCTCGACTATGAATTTGCCGGGCCCGACACCCTTGCCGAGGACTATGACACGAACCGTCCGGCCTTCGCCGAGACGGGCACGCCGCGCCTGCCGGTCGGCCTCAATCTCGGCGCGCAGCTGTTCTGGCAGCAGAAGCGCTTCCCGGCGGAGTTCGCCAAGGCCGCCGCGATGCTGATGTACCCGCAATACTGGGCCTTGCGCCTGACCAGCGTCGCCGCCAACGAAGTGACTTCGCTTGGCTGCCACACCGATCTGTGGAACCCGTGGAAGGCCGATTTTTCGTCGCTGGTCGACAAGATGCAATGGCGTCATCTGATGGCGCCGGTGCGGCCGGCAAAAGATCGCCTTGGCCCGATCCTGCCCGCGCTTGCGATACGGACCGGGCTTGATCCGCAAACGCCGGTGTTTTGCGGCTTGCACGATTCCAACGCTTCGCTGCTGCCGCATCTCCTGTCCGATACGCCGCCGTTCTCGGTCGTCTCGACCGGCACCTGGGTGGTGTCGATGGCGGTTGGCGGCAACAAGATCGCGCTCGACCCGGCCCGCGACACGCTCGTCAACGTCAACGCGCTCGGTGATCCGGTGCCGTCGGCGCGTTTCATGGGCGGCCGTGAGTTTTCGCTGCTGACGGAAGGCCAATCGGAAGACTGGACCAAAGAGGATATCGCCACAGCGCTCGCGCGGAAGACGTCCCTGCTGCCTTCGACCCAACAGGGTTCGGGGCCGTTCCCGCATCACAGGGCAGCATGGCTCGACGCAGACGGCATCAACGGCGGCCAGCGCTTTGCCGCCATCTCTTTCTACCTGGCGCTGATGACCGCGACCTGCCTCGACCTGATCGACGCCGGCGGCCCGACGACCGTCGAGGGGCCGTTCGCCCGCAACCGGCTTTTCACGCGCATGCTCGCTGCAGCCACCGCACGTGCCGTCATCGCGTCGGAGGCCGCAACCGGCACCAGCATCGGCGCCGCCCTGTTGGCGTCGGACCAAGGAACGGTACAAGGCGCCGGCGAAAGGTTCGAACCGCCGGTCGACCCGGCCTGGGCGGATTACGCACGTTCATGGCGCGCGGCGGTCGACGCACAGGGCTGATCACAAAATCCGCTTGCCAAACGCCGACATGACGAAATTGACCGTTTCCGCCGCCAATCGCGGTTCCAGAGCTGATGTCAGGCCGGAAACGTCCATCGACAACAGCCCGCCGGACAACGCGATCGCCTCCATGGCCTGATGCGTTTCGCGCACCGTGATGCCGCCGGAGCCTGCCGCCCAGCCGGCGAATTCGGTCACCTCAGGCGTATAGCTGACATGAAAGCCTTGCGTGCCGGAGCTGGCGATGCGGATCGCCTCGTGCATCACGTCGCGCATGCCCATGGCGTCGATGTCGGTCATGGTGAAGGCGCAGACGCGCGAATCCTTCAGCACCCGGGCCTCGGCCGGATCTGCATGGCGCAAACCGACAATGACGACGTTTTCCGGCGACAGTTGTGGCTGCAGCGCGCCGGGCTTGTGATCGAGGCCGAGCGCCCGCGCCAGCACCGAAGCTTCCGGCAGGTCGATGCCGTCTTCGTCCTCGGGCATCAGCGCGGCGATGGAATCGATCCAGATCAGGCCAAACGAGTGCGTCGCCCGCGCGGTCGCCGTCAGCGCCGTGTGGGCGATGCGCCGGTCGCTGCCGGCGGTGAGCCGGACCAGGCCGGACGGCGGCCGCTCGATATCGGCCAGTTCGACGACATCGAAATTCATCGCCTCCAGCCGGGCGCCGGTCGCCTCCCTGGCCAGGATGCCGGCCGCCGCCGGTTCGGCAGATATCGACACCATCTTGCGGCCGGAGAAATCCTCGACATCGTGCATTGGCGCCTTTTCGACATATTCCGAGGTCATTGCCAGCAGCATGGCGCCATAGCTCATGCGGAAGGCGACACGATCGCCGACGGCGGGTGGCGGCTCGGCATCGGTCACGTCGAGAAGCAGATGGTCGCTCGAGGCGCCAAGCACCCGCACGCCCTTGGCAATCGGCGTCAAACCTTCGATCAAGACATCCTCGCGGCCGATATTGGCGATGGCGCGCAACCGGTCGCCATCGTCGGCAAACACCGGCTGGTTGCCGAAAGCGTCGTAGCCGGATTGGCCGATCGGCCGCGACGGCTTCAGCTTGACCTCGATGATGTCGCTGGTCAGCCGGCAGGCATCGGGTTCGAGTTCGGCCCATGGCGTGTCGCGAAAAGTCTCGACGCCACCCTGCAGGATCGCCTCGCCGACCCGCAGATTGTTGATGCCGGCGGGCAGCCTGCCTTCGAGCAGCAGCGTCAGCGACGATGACGCGCCGCCCGAGATCCAGTCGAGCCTTGCACCGGACAGGCGCTCGGTCTTGTAGGCATGGGCAACGAGCTGTCCGAGATTTTCCTGCGTCGGCATGATGGCGCCGAAGCAGCCGAGATTGGTGCCGATGCCGGCGATGCGCACGCCGCTGAGCGCCAGTATCTGTTCGACCGTCGGAATGAGGTCGTTCGGCCAGATACCTTCCCTGAGGTCGCCAAGATCGATCATCAGCATGATGTCGTGGACGCGGTCCATACGCTCGGCGATGCGCGATAGTTCGCGGATGGTGGCGAGTTCGGATTGCAGGCTGATGTCGACGGTGCGCACAACCTCCTCGATGCGTGCCATCGGCGGACTGCGCAGCAGCATGATCGGGGCGGTGATGCCGCTGTCGCGCAGCCGGCGGATGTTTTCGAAGCGCGATTCGGCGATGCCGGCGACGCCGCCGCGCAGCATGGCGCGCGCCACCTGCGGCATGCCGCAGGTGCCCTTGGTAACGCCGAATACCCTGATGCCGGACAGGGCGCAGCGGTCGACGATGGTGCGCGCATTGCGCTCGATGCGGCCAAGGTCGATGGCGACTTGCGGTCCCGACATTTTTCTACTCAGAATTTGTGCACGGTATTAGACGCATTATCTTCCCGGTGCCGACACGACGATTAATTCTCCCTCAATTGACATAGACCAGCCCTTGCGGGTCGATCTCCGGCTTGCGGCCGGCGACCACATCGGCAAGGAATTTTCCGGAGCCGCAGGCCATGGTCCAGCCGACATGGCCGTGGCCGGTATCGAGATAGAGATTGCTGTAGCGCGCCCGGCCGATGACCGGGACCGAGTTCGGCATCATCGGCCGCAGACCGGCCCAGAGCTCGGCCTTGTTCTCGTCGAAGGCGCCCGGGAAAAGCTCCTTGCCGGTCCTGAACATGGCGGCGAAATCGCTCGGCTTGTGGCTGCGGTCGAAGCCGGTGAACTCGGCGGTCGAAGCAAGCCGCAGCCGGTTGCCGAGCCTGGAATAGCCGATAAGCTGATCCTCGTCGGCGCCGCCCATGGTCGGGCCCTTGCTCTCGTCCTCCAGCGGCACGGTCGCGGTATAGCCCTTGACCGGATAGACCGGCAGGTCGACGCCGTAGCGGCGGCCGAGCAGCCCGCTCTCCGGCCCCATCGAGATGACCACGGCGTCGGCTGTTATTGGGCCGGCCGAGGTCATCACCGCGCGCACCCGATCGCCTTCGCTGTCGAGGCCTTCGACCGTCGTGCCGTAGAGGAACTGGACGCCGAGTTTCTCGGCGGCATAGGCAGCGAGGTTTCGGGTGAATTGGCTGGAGTCGCCGGTCTGGTCGATCGGCGAATAGACGCCGCCGGCTATTCTGTCCCTGGCCCCGGCAAGGCCGGGCTCGATCTCGACCAGCCGGTCGCGGCCGACGATCTCGATCGGCAGACCGTGCTCGGCGAGATAGCGGTAATTGTCGGTGCCGGTATCAAAACTCTGCTGCGAGCGGAAGAAATAGAGAATGCCCTTCTTGCGCTCGTCATAGTGAATGCCGGTGTCGGCCGAGATGGCGTTGATGCAGTCGCGCGAATAAAGCGCCAGGCGCAGCTTGATGTCGGTGTTGGCGCGCAGTCGCGCATGCGTGCATTGGCGCAGGAAGCGCAGACTCCAGGCGAAGAAATAAGGATCGAAGCGCAGCCGCACCTTGATGCCGAGATCGTGGTTGTAGAGCGCGCGCAAAAACGTCCTCAGCGCAGCGGGCGAGGCCCAGGCGGTGGCGTCGCCGGGCGACACCAGGCCCGCATTCGATTGGCTGGTGCCTCGCGCCGCCATCGGATGGCGTTCGATCACGGTCACCTCGTGGCCGTCGCTCGCCAGATAGTAGGCCGCCGCCGTGCCGACGACGCCAGCGCCAAGGACCAATATCTTCATGCCGCCCCCAAAGGATCAGACGCGGCCGAAACGCCTCCACGTTTCAGCCGCGCAGCTCCTTCAATAGCGCTTCCACGCTCGATCTACGAGCCCACGGAGGAAAAACCGGGACTTCAGCTCCGCGCCGAATTCTTGCCGGTCAGGATACGCTCCCAAGCCAGCGCGTCGGCGACGATCCGGTCGAGGTCATCGCGTTGCGGGGTCCAACCGAGCTCGCGGCGCGCCAGCTCCGAATTGGCGACCACCGCCGCCGCGTCGCCCGCACGGCGCTCGCCGATCCGCACGTCGAAATCATGGCCAAAGACGCGGCGCACGCTGTCGATAACTTCGAGCACCGAATAGCCGTGGCTGTAGCCGCAATTGGCGACGAGGCTTGGTCCCCCGGCGCGCAGCCGTTCCAGCGCCAGCCGATGCGCCGCCGCCAGATCGCTGACATGGATGTAGTCGCGCATACAAGTGCCGTCGGGCGTCGGATAGTCGGTGCCGAACACCTCCATGAAGGGCCGCTTGCCGAGCGCCGTCTCGCAGGCGACCTTGATCAGATGCGTGGCGCCCGGCGTCGACTGGCCGGTGCGGCCCCTCGGATCGGCGCCGGCGACGTTGAAGTAGCGCAACGCCGTATAGCGCAAGCCGTGGGCGATTGCGGCGTCGCGCAGCATCCATTCGCTCATCAGCTTGGACAGGCCATAGGGCGATTCCGGTGCAAGGCGCGCATCCTCGCGCACCGGCTCCAGCCCGGCGCCGCCATAGACGGCGGCGGTCGAGGAAAAGATGAAATTGGGCACGCCTTCGCGCACCGCGGTCTCGATCAGCGTGCGCGTCTTGCAGGTGTTGTTCTCGTAATAGCCGAGCGGGTCGGCGACCGATTCGGGAACCACGATGGAGCCGGCAAAATGGATGATCGCATCGACATGATTGTCGCGGATGACCCCGCCGACCAGCTCCTTGTCGGCGACATCGCCGACGACAAGCTTTGCCTCCGGCGCCACCGCCCATTCGAAGCCGGTCGAAAGCCGGTCGAGGACGACAACGCTCTCGCCCGCGTCCAGCAGTTCCCAGACCATATGGCTGCCGATATAGCCGGCGCCGCCTGTCACCAAAACCGTCATCCGTGTCCTCGCTGCTCAAGATTTGTCGGAAGCTGTCTCAACACCCGCCTTACTGGAAAGTCTGCCACTGGGCCATTAGTCCATTTCCATCAGTGCCTGCGGTAACCAGTCTCATCGGCGCATGGCATCGTCCTGAAACAAAATTGATCCACATCAAGGGAATAGGCCATGATCCGTGGCCGTTAGGAAACAGGCTTGGGGCGTGGCATTTTGACCAAAAAGGCCAAGTAGACGGCGAATAGGGCAATGATTATGATCCCATGCAAAAATTGGGAAGCCGAAATGAACTATCAGCGGTTCTTCGAAGACGCGATCGACCAGCTCCACGCCGAGCGTCGCTATCGCATCTTCGCCGACCTCGAGCGCATCGTGGGGAACTTCCCACGCGCCATCTGGCGCGCCAACGGCCGCGCCCAGGAAATCACCGTCTGGTGCTCCAACGACTATCTCGGCATGGGCCAGCATCCCGACGTCATCGCCGCGATGCAGAACGCCGCCGGCAAGATGGGATCCGGCGCCGGTGGCACCCGCAACATCTCCGGCACCAGCAATCCGCTGGTCGAGCTCGAACTGGAACTGGCCGACCTGCACGACAAGGAAGCCGCGCTCGTCTTTACCTCCGGCTTCGTCTCCAACGAAGCTTCGATCTCGACCATTGCGCGGCTGCTGCCCAACTGCCTGATCGTCTCGGACGAGTTGAACCACGCCTCGATGATCGAGGGCGTGCGGCGTTCGGGCGCCGAGAAGAAGATCTTCCGCCACAACGACGTTGCGCATCTCGAAAGCCTGCTGCAGGCGGCGGGCCGCGAGCGCGCCAAGTTGATCGTCTTCGAGAGCGTCTATTCGATGGATGGCGATATCGCGCCGATCAAACAGATCGTCGAACTTGCCGAGCGCTACAACGCCATGACCTATATCGACGAGGTGCATGCCGTCGGCATGTACGGACCGCGCGGCGGCGGCATCACCGAGCGCGAAGGGCTGGCCGACCGTATCGACATCATCGAAGGCACGCTGGCCAAGGCGTTCGGCACGCTCGGCGGCTATATCACCGGCACAAGTGCGGTGATCGATGCCGTGCGCTCCTATGCGCCGGGCTTCATCTTCACCACGGCGCTGCCGCCGGCCATTGCCGCCGCGGCGACCACGTCGATCCGCCACCTCAAGCGCTCACAGGCCGAACGCGCCGCGCAGCAGCGCCAGGCGACGCGGACCAAGCAGGTTCTTACCGCCGCGGGCCTGCCGGTGATGGACTCCGCTACCCACATCGTGCCGCTGCTCGTCGGCGATCCCGAACTGTGCAAGATGGCCAGCGACCGCCTGCTCGGCGTCCACGGCATCTACATCCAGCCGATCAACTACCCGACCGTGCCGCGCGGCACCGAACGGCTGCGCATTACCCCGACGCCATTCCATTCGGATCAGCTGATCGCGGCGCTTCAGGACGCGCTGGTCGAGACCTGGGATGCCTTGGGCATCTCTTACGGTTCTGCGGGCCGGCCAGCGGTGAGGGAAAGCGACCGCGTCATTCCGCTGCTGGTGCCGAAGTCCGGCGGCTGAGCTTCCGCTACCTTCGTCTTCCTGGGGCGTAGCAAGGAGCGAAGCGACGCGGCGCAGACCCTAGGATCCATGCCGTTACGTTGGCCAAGGAGTGCAACGGTTCGCAGCTGTCCGGCTTGGCGCGGACCTCAACAACCTCACACACTTTTCATCCACTTCGCCAGCCGGTGCGCGGCCTCCTCGAGCTGGTCGAGGCGGCGGTGGAAGCATAGCCTGAGGAAGGCTTCGCCGCCGGGACCGAATGCGGTTCCGGGCGCCAGGCCGACATTGGCGCGGTCGACGATGTCGAAGGCGGCGGCGCGTGAATCGGTGATGCCGTCGACTGCGAAGAACAGATAGAACGCGCCCTGCGGCACGGTAAAGCGTGCCCTGCCGGTCGCAGCCAGGATGCCGCAGACCAGGTCACGCGCCGCCCTCGCCCGCTCCACCTGCTCGACGATGAAGGCGTCGCCTTCGTCGAGGGCGACGACCGCGCCGCGCTGCATGAACTGGGCAACGCCGGAGGTCGAATACTGGACCAGGTTCTCGAACACCTGCTGCAGGCAGGGATGGACCTTGATCCAGCCGACCCGCCAGCCGGTCATCGACCAGTTCTTGGAAAAACTGTTGACGAACAGGATGCGATCCTCGTCGGCCATGATGTCGATGAAGGACGGCGCGCGGCTGTCGCCGTAGTGGAACAGCGAATAGATCTCGTCGGCGATGATCCACAGCCCCCGTTCGCGGGCAAGGTCGAGGATCGCCTGCAGCGTCTGCCTGTCGGCGGTCCAACCGGTCGGGTTGGACGGTGTGTTGACGAACAGCGCCTTTGTCCTTGGCGTGATCGCCGCCTCGATCTTGCCGATGTCACAGGACCAGCCATTGCCGGACTGGTCGAGCGTGACTGCGACCGGGACGGCGCCCGCCACGCCGGCGGCTGCGGCGAAGTTCGGCCAGGCCGGCGACAGATAGACGACCTCGTCGCCATTGCCGGCGACAGCGTCGAGCGCCAGCTGGATGGCATGCATGCCAGAGCCGGTGACGATGAATTCTTGCTCGGCGAAGCTCTTGCCGAAATGCCTGATGTAATAGCGGGCGAGCGCCTGCCGCAGTTCGGGGATGCCTTTCTGCCAGGTATAAAAGGTTTCGCCGCCGGCCAGCGCCCGGGCAGCGGCATCGGTGATGAAGGCGGGCGTCGGCAGGTCGCCCTCGCCGGCCCAGAGCGGGATCATGCCGTCGCGGTCGCGGCCGCGGTTCATGACGGCGACAATGCCGCTTTCGGGCGCGGCCCGGGCCTCGGCGCGCAAATTCTCGATCAGGGTCATGGATGGATCCGTTTTTCGCCTTCCGGACAGCTAGCGTGTTTTGCGACAGGCGAAAATAGAAAACCCCGGCCGAAATCGACCGGGGGTTTGGTCCAGAGATCTTGCCCCTGCGCTATTTCCTGGCGAGGAGATCGCGAATTTCGGTGAGCAGCGCGACATCGGCCGGCGGAGCGGCAGCAGGCGCAACGGGCTTCTCACGCTCCAGCCGCCTGCGCAGATCGTTCACCGCTTTGATCATCAGGAAGATGATGAAGGCGAGGATGATGAAGTTCAGCGCCACGGTGATGAAACTGCCATAGGCGAAGACTGCGCCCTGCCTCTTGGCTTCCGCCAGCGATGTGGCGTTGACCGCTGAGGACAAGGGCAGGAAATAATTGTTGAAGTCGAGTCCGCCGAAAATCGCCCCGATTATCGGCATGATGATGTCGTTGACTAGGGAATCGACGATCTTGCCGAAGGCGGCGCCGATGATGACGCCGACGGCCAGGTCCATGACATTGCCCCTGGAAATGAATTCCTGGAATTCTTTCAGCATCCGACCCTCCTTGTCCTGACGGGCCAGGCCGCCGCCTCTGCCCGCTTCGTTCGGCCCCGCTTCGTTCCCCCCACTGGCACAATAGCAAAAACCTACGGTTGCAGCATCGGCAAAAGACCGGTTCCGGCCAAAATTTCCCGAAGCCGCAGCCATCCTGCGCCGAAAGCCGCGATGGACTTGATCGCCAAGCTGTGATTGCGTCTCAGCAGGCCGGATGCAAAAACCGGCAAGGGAGGATTTTTGGGCCGTGCAGGGCTGGTTCATCGTCATCATCGCGATCGCCTATGTGACGTTGCTGTTCGTCATCGCCAGCCTCGGCGACCAACGCTCGACGACATCCGGGCCTGACCGAGCCCGGCCCTTCATCTATGCGCTCAGCCTGGCGATCTACTGCACCTCCTGGACCTTCTTCGGTTCGGTCGGCCTTTCCTCCGAGCGCGGCCTCGAATTCCTCGGCATCTATATCGGCCCGGTGCTGGTGTTCGTGTTCGGCTTTCCGCTGCTTCGGCGCATCGTCAGGCTGGCCAAGACAGAGAAGATCACTTCGATCGCCGACTTCCTCGGCGCCCGCTACGGCAAGAGTTTTGCCGTGGCAGCGATCGCCACGCTGATCGCGACGATCGGCGCGGTGCCTTACATGGCACTGCAGTTGAAGGCGATTTCCGGCTCGGTCAGCCTGATGGTCGAGCATTATACCGGCTCGCCGCCTTCGTTCGATCCATTCGTCAGCGACATCTCGCTGGTCGTCGCCATGCTGCTTGCGCTATTTGCGGTGCTGTTCGGCACGCGCCACGCCGACGCCACCGAACACCAGGACGGGCTGGTGCTGGCGGTAGCGGTCGAAACTGTGGTCAAGCTCGCCGCCTTCCTGGCGATCGGCCTGATGGTGACCTTCCTGATCTTCGGCGGCCCGGGCGATATGGTCGACAAGCTCGCCGAGAATTCGCAAGTTCAGCAAGCGATGAGCTACAGCACCTCGCTCGCAACCTGGCTGGTGCTGACGTGTTTGAGCGGTTTCGCCATCATCATGCTGCCGCGCCAGTTCTATGTCACCATCGTCGAGAACCGCAGCGAGGCCGAACTGCGCACCGCGACATGGGTGTTTCCGCTCTATCTGGTGGCGATCAACCTTTTCGTGCTGCCGATCGCGCTCGCCGGCCTGGCGCTGGTCGGCACCAGGACCAGCAGCGACCTCTATGTCCTGTCGCTGCCGCTGCTCAGCGGTCACGATGTGTTGGCTATGGCGGCGTTCATCGGCGGCCTGTCGGCGGCGACCGCGATGGTGATCGTCGAAAGCGTCGCGCTGTCGATCATGATCTCCAACGATCTCGTCATTCCACTGTTTGTGCGTCGCCTGCTCAAGACCACGACATCCGAGAACGAGGACTGGTCAGCGCTCATCCTCAACGTGCGACGGGCGGCGATCTTCATCATGCTGTTCGTCGCCTTCCTCTACTATCGCGAGAGCACCAACAGCGCGCGGCTCTCCTCGATCGGCCTGATGTCGTTCGCCGCGATCGCGCAGTTCGCGCCGGCCTTGATCGGCGGGCTGATCTGGCGCGGCGCCAACGGCAGGGGGGCGGCGCTCGGCATGGTCGCCGGCATCGTCGTCTGGAGCTATACGCTGCTGCTTCCTTCGCTCGCCGCGTCCGATACCGGCATCGTCGTCCACGGCCTGTTCGGTTTCGAAGCGTTGCGGCCGCAAGCATTGTTCGGCACCGTCGCCGAGCCGCTGAACCACGGTGTCCTGTGGAGCCTGTCGGTCAACACGCTGTTCTTCGTGCTAGGCTCGCTGTCGCGCGCGTCGGTGCCGCTGGAGCGCATCCAGGCGTCGATTTTCGTGCCGCGCGAGGCGAGCCCGATGCCGAGCCTGCGCCGCTTCCGCACCACCGTCACCGTCAACGACCTCAAGGACACCATCGCGCGCTATCTCGGCGTCGAACGCACTGAACGGTCGTTTCAGTCGTTCGAAAAGAGCAACGGCGCTTCGCTGCACGGCAACGAGCAGGCCAGCATGGACGTCATCCGTTTCTCCGAGCAGCTTCTGGCAAGTGCCGTCGGCTCCTCTTCGGCGCGGCTCATCCTGTCGCTGCTGCTGCGCCGCAATGATCGAGAGGCGAAGGACGCCTTTCGCCTGCTCGACGACGCCACCGAAGCGCTGCAGCACAACCGCGACCTGCTGCAGATCGCGCTCGACCAGATGGAACAGGGCATCACCGTCTTCGACAGGGATTTCCGGCTGATCTGCTGGAACCGCCAATATCGGGCGCTGTTCGACCTGCCCGACGAGATGGGCCAGGTCGGCGTCTCGCTCGACCGCATCCTGCGCCACCTTGCCGAGCGCGGCGACATTCCGGCCGACCAGCGGGTGGCGATGCTCAACCGCCTCACCAGCTTCGTCAGCCCCTGGCAGATGGAGCTGAAGACCAGCGGCCGCATCCTGGAATTGCGCTCCAACCCGATGCCGGATGGCGGCATCGTTGCCACCTATGCCGACATTTCCGGGCGCGTTGAGCAGGACCTGGCGCTGAAGCGCGCCAATGAAACGCTCGAACAGCGCGTCAAGAACCGCACCGTCGAACTGACCCGCGTCAACGAGGAGCTGGCACAGGCGCAGATGCTGGCGGAGGAGGCCAATCTCGGCAAGACCCGCTTCCTCGCTGCCGCCGGCCATGACATCCTGCAACCGCTGAACGCTGCTCGTCTCTATTGCTCGTCGCTGATCGAAAAGGCCGGCAAGGGACCTGCGGGCAAGGCCGCGATCAACATCGAATCCTCGCTGGAATCGGTCGAGACCATTCTCGGCGCAGTCCTCGACATTTCCCGTCTCGACGCCGGCGCGATGAAACCGGACGACACGGCCTTCAGCCTGGACGGACTGCTGCGCCAGATCGGCAACGACTTTCAGCCGCTTGCCGCCGAGAAGAAACTCAGCCTGACGATCATGCCATCGTCGCTCAGCGTGACGACTGACCGCAATCTGTTGCGCCGCCTGATCCAGAACCTCGTATCCAATGCCATCAAATACACCCGCCATGGCCGCATCCTGGTCGGCGTGCGGCGGCGCGGCGAACTGGCCGAGATACAGGTGATCGACACCGGCATCGGCATTGCCGCCGACAAGCTGAACACGGTCTTTCACGAATTCACCCGGCTCGATGAGGGCGCCCGCGAAGCCGAAGGCCTGGGGCTCGGCCTTTCGATCGTCGACCGCATCGCTCGCGTCTTGCGCCTCGAACTCCAGATATTTTCAAGCCCGAGCAAGGGCACACGCTTTTCCGTCGTCCTGCCGGTCGCGGCAGTGCAGGAGCCGCGGCGCGAGATCGAGGCCAAGGCGCCGGTCCGCACGGCTGCTTCGCTTGCCGGGCTCCGCGTGCTCTGCATCGACAACGACGCCCGCATCCTCGACGGCATGCGGCTGCTGCTCGAAGGCTGGGGCTGCAGCGTCGACACGTTTGCCGGCTCGAGGGATCTCGAGGGGTCCGGCATGCGTCGGCCCGACATCGTGCTTGCCGACTATCATCTCGACGGCGAGACCGGCCTTGACGCCATCGCCAAACTGCGCGCTATCCATGGCCATGACATGCCGGCGGTGCTGGTCACCGCCGACCGCTCGAGCGAGGTGCGCGCCAGCGCCGGCAGGCTCGACGTGCCGGTGATCAACAAGCCGCTCAAACCAGCGGTGCTGCGCTCGATGATGGCGAGGGTCAGGCCGCTGGCGTCGGCGGCCGAGTAAAGCCGGAGGGTCAGCCGGCCGCCGCCAGCGGGTCGCTGCCGATCTTGGACAGCAGGATCACCGCCTGGGTGCGGCTGTCGACGCCAAGCTTCTGCAGAATGGCCGAGACATGCGCCTTGATCGTCGCTTCGGAGACACCCAGCTCGTAGGCGATCTGCTTGTTGAGCAGACCTTCCGCCAGCATGCCGAGCACGCGCGTCTGCTGCGGCGTCAGCGTCTGCAGCCGCTTGATCAGATCGGATATCTCGGGATCGCGCTCGACGCCGAGATCGATGCCGGTGGGCGCAGCGATGTCGCCGGCAAGCACCGACTGCACAGCGCTGCGGATCTCCTCCATGCTGGCCGATTTGGAGATGAAACCCGAAGCGCCAAGGTCGAGCGCGCGCCGGATGGTCACCGGGTCGTCATGTGCCGACACCACTACCAGCGGCACCGTCGGATGGATGCCGCGCAGCGAGATCAGGCCGGAAAGGCCGCTCGCGCCCGGCATCGACAGGTCGAGCAGCACCAGATCGACGTCCTCATTGGCCACGACCAGCGCCTTGGCGCTTTCGAAATCGCCGGCCTCGTGAATGCCGGCGACGTCGCCGATGCCGGCAAGCGCCTCTCTCAGCGCACCGCGAAAAAGCGGATGATCGTCAGCGATGACGAAAGTATAGCCCGACGACACATGGCCCTCCCCGAATCCCTTTGGTGATTGTCTGCTTCTTACGGGATCAGTCGAACGATTATGCGGCGATATCAGCCGTTTTCAAGCGGCAAGCCGGTGCGCCGGGCTTCCCCGGTGAACGGTGCTCAGGTTTTTTGCGAATTGGGCTTGGCGCCATCCTCGCCGCTGTCCTTTTCCATGTCCTTGACGATGCCCATGAAGCCGCGCAGGAAGCGCTCCATGTAGCTCATCGTCTTGTTGAAATCCTCCTCGCTGGGCAATGTCGACTCAAAGCGGGCGGCAAGCGAGTTCTCGAGCTTGACGACGCGCTGGTCGAGCGCCTTCACCGAATTTTGCAGCCGGTCGATCTCGTCCTGGAAGGCGGCGCGTTCATCGGCCGCCATCTTGCAGACGAGCTGGCCGGAACGCTCCTCGCAGATCGACATCGCACCGGTCTGCGTGTCCATGCGGACATAGCCGGTGGCCGACTTTTCCAACCGGTAGCGGTCGGCTTCCTCGGAAAAGGCCGATGCCGCGACGAGCGAGACGAGGGCTGCAGGGATCAAGACGTGCTGCGGACGCATATCGTTTGTCCTCCATAGGCCAGTAAGCGCAATCTTATCGCATGTTTGCGCCGGAAATGGGGAAGAACCCTGGCCTTTACCTTGACGCAGGTTCCTGTCGGAAAACCGTGTGACACTTTTCCGGAACCTGCTTGCCTCTTCCCCGTACGATTGGTTCGGACTATAGCGCAACCATGTCTCAGCTTATCTACAAGATAGTGCCTGAACCGCTGTGGCGCGAGGCCGAAAGAAATCGCCGCTTCACCGGCGCGCCGATCGATGTCGCCGACGGCTTCATTCATTTTTCCACCGCCGGCCAGGCTAGGGAAACCGCAGCAAAACACTTTGCCGGCCAGACCGGGCTGCTGCTGGTCGCCGTCGATGGAGCCAGACTGGGTGATGCGCTGAAATACGAGGTCTCGCGCGGTGGTGCGCTGTTCCCGCATCTTTACGGCCCGCTCGACCTCAACGCCGTCGTCTGGGTGCAACCATTGCCGTTCGGCACCGATGGCCTGCACCAATTCCCGACGCTGGAGGCCGAATGAGCGTGCTCGACCGGCTCGGCCAGAGGTTCCTGTTCGCATTCGATCCGGAAGCCGCCCACGGCCTGTCGATCGCGGTACTGAAATGCGGGCTGCCGATAGGCGGGAGACCCGTGCGCGACGACAGGCTGAAAATCAGCGTCTGCGGCATCGATTTCCCCAATCCGCTCGGCATGGCCGCCGGCTACGACAAGAACGCCGAGGTTCCCGATGCGCTGCTTGGCCTTGGCTTCGGCTTTGCCGAGGTCGGCACGATCACGCCGCTGCCGCAGGCCGGCAACCCGAAGCCGCGCATTTTCCGGCTGACATCCGACGACGCGGTGATCAACCGGCTGGGCTTCAACAACGAGGGTCACGCGGCCGCCGAACAACGGCTTGCCGCCCGCAAGCGCCGCGCCGGCATCGTCGGCGTCAATATCGGCGCCAACAAGGACAGCACAGACCGCGTCGGTGACTATGAACGCGGCGTTGCCAGGTTTGCGCCCTACGCCAGCTATCTGACGGTCAACATCTCCTCGCCGAACACGCCGGGCCTGCGCAACATGCAGGCGCGTGAACAGCTTGGCGAGTTGCTGTCGCGCGTCGTGGCCGCACGTGCGGCAGCGGCCGCGCAGCCGGCCATCTTTCTGAAGATCGCGCCGGATCTGGTTGAGGCCGAACTGGAGGACATCGCCGCCGAGGTCACCGAGAAAGCAATAGACGGCGTCATCGTCTCCAACACCACCATCGCGCGGCCGCGGCTGCGCAGCGCCGATCTTGCCGGCGAGACCGGCGGGCTTTCGGGAAAACCGCTGTTCGAGCGCTCGACCATCGTGCTGGCAAAGATGCGCAAACTGCTTGGCCCGGACCCCGCCATCATCGGCGTCGGCGGCGTCGATTCCGCCGAGACGGCACTCGAAAAGATCCGCGCCGGCGCCGATCTCGTCCAGCTCTACACCGGCATGATCTATGCCGGGCCGGCACTGCCGGGCCGCATTGTTGCGGGTATGGTCCGGTTCGCCGACATGCAACGGCTCAAATCACTGCGCGAGTTGCGCGATACCAGCCTCGAGCGATGGGCATCCAAGCCGCTCTAACCCGAAGTCGCTCTAAAAAGCTGCCGCTCATGCCCCTGCAGATCGTTCATCATCCCGACTACGACGCCGGTTTTGCCGTCAACCATCGTTTTCCGATGAGCAAATACAAGCTGCTGATGGAAGCCTTGGGCGCGCGCGGACTGGCCGGCCCCGCCGCGCTCAACATGCCCGAGCCGGCCCCGGCATCATGGCTGAAGCTTGCCCATGCCGCCGGCTATGTCGACCAGGTGCTGACCTGCGAAGTGCCAGAAAAAATCGAGCGCGAGATCGGCTTTCCGGTAGGCCCGCGCGTCTCGCTCAGGGCGCAGCTCGCAACGGGTGGCACCGTGCTGGCGGCGCGGCTGGCGTTGCTGAACGGCATCGCCTGCAATACCGCCGGCGGCAGCCATCATGCGCGGCGCGCGCAAGGCGCCGGCTTCTGCACCTTCAACGATGTTGCGGTGGCTTCACTGGTGCTGCTTGCCGAAGCAGCCGCCGGCAATATCCTGATCGTCGATCTCGACGTGCATCAGGGCGACGGCACGGCCGACATTTTGGGCGCTGAACGGCGCGTTTTCACCTTTTCCATGCACGGCGATCGTAACTATCCGACGCGCAAGATCGCTTCCGACCTCGATATCGCCCTGCCCGACGGCATCGGCGATCCGGCCTATCTCGAAAGGTTGGGCGGCATCCTGCCGGAACTCACCGCCAGGGCGCGCTGGGACATCGTTTTCTACAATGCCGGGGTCGACGTTCATGCCGAGGACCGGCTCGGCAGGTTGTCGCTGTCGAACGACGGGCTGCGTGCGCGCGACGACATGGTGATCCGTCATTTCCGCGCGCTCGGCATCCCGGTCTGCGGCGTTATCGGCGGAGGCTATTCGACTGACGTGGCAGCTTTGGCCGCGCGCCACGCCATCCTGTTCGAAACGGCCTCAGGCTTCGCCTAACCGCCTTACGGTTTTGGCCTCGAATCCGGCTTCCGTTATCGCACGCTAACCTTCGGTTCGGCGTCCGCTCTATTTCCGGTAGTTGGCGATCCTGAGCAGGATGAAGGCTGGAATGACGATCGCCGCGCCGAGAAGGATGTAGCCGAGGAAACGGTCAATAGCGCGGAAGCCCAGGTTCCAGAGGTCGACGAAGACATTGCGGATGCCGTAGAGCACATCCATCGGCGACCAGCCGAAAGCGTTCATGACAAGGCCGACGAGGAACGACAGCACCAGCAGCTTCAGGAGCACCCGGAGCGGCGTGTCGCCGAGAAAGCGCGTCAGTGCGGACAAGGCGTGTCTCCAGATTCGGTTGCCCCGATTCGGGCACAGCTCCAGAAATACGCACTTGGCCGCCCGGCATCAAGGCGATCGCTCAGTTGCTGCGGTCGGCGCTTTGCCGAATTGTGCTCTTGACACTTATGTTGCAGTGCAGCAAAATTGGGCGACAGAGGGTAACCAGTTGATATCGAACTGCCAGACTCATCGCCCGGTGATGGACGGACTGCGCTGCCTCACCGTGACTTGCGAACACAGGGCTTCTTGAATGAAGTACAGGCGCGATATCGATGGTCTTCGGGCCGTTGCGGTACTACCGGTCGTACTCTTCCATTTCGGCATCTCGGCAATTCCAGGCGGCTTTACCGGCGTCGATATCTTCTTCGTCATATCTGGTTACCTGATCACCGGAAGCCTGCTGGACGACCTTGAACGCGGCCAGTTTTCGATCGTCAGCTTCTACTGGCGCCGCGCCCGGCGCATCCTGCCGGCGCTGATCTTTGTCACGCTTCTCACCTGTATTGCGGCCTTGTTCATTCTTCTACCGTCGGATCTGCATGAATTCAGTCTCAGCGTCATAGCGGCTTCGACATTCTGGTCGAACATCTATTTCTGGAAAACGTCAAATTACTTCTCGATCGATGCCGAGCTCCGACCGCTGTTGCATACGTGGTCGCTTTCGGTCGAGGAGCAGTACTATATCTTTGCCCCGATCCTGATGTTCCTGATCTATCGCTATTTTGGCAAACGCTGGCTGACGACACTCCTGCCGATCATCCTCGGCAGCTTCGTGCTGGCGGTCATGGCGACGTGGCTGGCGCCAAACGCGGGATTCTACCTGCTGCCGACACGGATCTGGGAGCTCATGCTGGGCGCCGTGCTCATGCTGAAACGCCCCCCGCCCCTGAGCAGCCGGTTTGTTATGGAACTGCTCGGGTTGGCCGGATTTGGCCTTCTTGCCATCGGGTTCTTCACGATTTCGGAGAGCGATCCGTTCCCGGGCTACAACGCCTTGTATCCTTGCGTCGGAACGGTCCTGCTTATCTATGTCGGCCAAAACAGCCCCTCGACGATCATTACCCGCCTGCTCGAAGTCCGACCGCTGGTCTGGATCGGCCTCATCTCCTATTCGCTGTATCTTGTCCACTGGCCGATCAATGCGTTTGCGCACTATCTCTCACTGGAAGAATTCGACCCGTCGATGACCGTTGCGTTGACGGTAGCAAGCTTCGCGCTGGCTGCGTTTTCCTGGAAATACGTCGAGCAGCCGTTTCGGCAGAAAAGGAGCTTCACCGCCCCAGCGCCCATCTTCGCCTTTTCAGCGGGCGCAATCGCTGTTCTTTGCCTTGGCGGGGCGGCCGGGGCGCTCGGCAACGGCTTTCCGCAACGCTTTCCAGACTATGTCCAACAGCGGATTCCTGTCGGGGACTGGGGCAATGGCACCTGTTTCAACGAGGGCGGCAGCCGGATCGAAAACTGGAATATCGAGGATTGCACGCGCACACGCGGCTTCCCTACAACCGTTTTGTTGTGGGGTGACTCGTTCGCCGCCCATTATGTTCCAGGCCTGGACGCCAACATAAATCAACTCCGGGCCAATATCGTCGAATACACCTACGCGGGCTGTCCCCCGATTCTCTCCTACTTCTCCTATGGACGCCCGGATTGCATGCGGTTCAATC
This sequence comes from Mesorhizobium sp. WSM4829, assembly GCF_055811475.1. Taxonomy (NCBI): domain Bacteria; kingdom Pseudomonadati; phylum Pseudomonadota; class Alphaproteobacteria; order Hyphomicrobiales; family Phyllobacteriaceae; genus Mesorhizobium; species Mesorhizobium sp. WSM4829. The sequence continues at coordinate 43,270 of NZ_JBVVQJ010000025.1, forward strand.
AGCAAGCCCTGAAGATTATCCAGGACGCTGGCATCAAGACGGTTGTACTCAGCGGTCGGTGGACCGATTATGAGGCCAGAAGTTTCGACGGTCTCCAGCAAACGATCGATACGCTTCGTGCTCTGGGTGTGCGCGTGTTTGTCATCGGCCAGTCTCCACAGTTCATAACCGATGTTCGGAAAATCGCGTTCTTCGCAAAGCGCGAAAATCTCGATGATACATCGTGGCCAATGGCCATGGATCCCGACATCAACAACCGTGTGCGCGCATTTACCAAAGGCGCCACCTTCATCGATCCGCTGAATTTCCTCTGCAGCGCCGGACGCTGCTCCTACGCCGACGCAGGCCAGTTCCTCTATTTCGACTACGGCCATTTTTCTACCGTCGGGGCCACGCTGGCAATTTCGAAATACTGGCCGGCCTTTGCCTCAGACGATGCCGTTGCCACGACGGAATAACAGTCTGGCGGCTGGCAAGGCATGAGTGCACACGAGTGCACGCATAACGATTGCCCGAATGCCGGCTTGCGTGGTAACGAGGCTGCTGCGCGGGTATGATGTAATGGTAGCCTGTCAGCTTCCCAAGCTGAACGCGCGGGTTCGATTCCCGCTACCCGCTCCAGCTTACCCAGTCGGGCCGGCCGGCGCCGCACCTCACAGGACCACATGATCAGGTCCAGGTGAGCGGCCTATATCAGCTGAACAGAACATAACGTGATTCTAATAAGAGGCGGCAACAAAAGATGCCGATCCGCGTTGCGTTTGATCTGAAGGCCAGCCAGGGAGGAACCAAAATGGCCGACGACAAGGGCAATAGAGGTTCTGGCGACGGAAACCGCGTCGCGGGCGACCAAGACTATGAATTCCGCTATTTCGCTACCAAGTTCGGCCTCTCAATACCGCAGATCCGCGAGCTCTTTGGCAAGCACGGCAATGATCGCGAGACCCTGTATCGGGAGGCTCGGAAGCTCGGAAATGCCGTGACCACACAAGAACGGATCTCGAACGACGACCGAACTTTTCACAACCAGAGCCACCCATGACCGGCAAGCGACATAGCGAAGAAGTCAAACATGAGAGCGACCTTTTCTATCTGTGTCCGACAGGCGGCCAAGTCGTAGATGCTCGGGACCTGCGGCATGTCAACTGGCACGAGCCGCTGGAACTCGACGCCTGATCTGCTCAAAGGCACCGCGATGTTCGGCAAAGACCTCCTGGTTCGCATGCTCGACCGCCGCGACACCCTGCCGCCAGACGAGATCGCGCTCATTGAGGCTCTTCCGGTTCGGCCGGTAACTTTCGGACCCAATGAGGAGATCGTCAGGGAGGGATCCCGCCCCACCGAAAGCTGCCTTGTCGCGAATGGGTTCGCCGTTCGAAACCAGGCTATTCGGGAAGGAAAGCGTCAAATAACGGCAATTCACGTGCCGGGAGACTTTGTCGACCTGCATAGTTTACTGCTAAAAGTGATGGATCACAGCGTGAGCGCGCTGGGTTCGTGCAATGTAGTTTTCATTCGACACAAAGACCTGCTTACAGCAATGGGTGGAAGTCCACATCTCACCCGGATGCTCTGGCTTTCGACGACTATCGACGCCTCGATCCAAAGGACTTGGATAACCTGCCTCGGGCGTCGCTCCGCCAAACAGCATCTCGCACATATAATTTGCGAATTGTATGTCCGGTTAGAGATAGTCGGATTGGCCTCTGACCAGACGTTCGCTATTCCACTGACGCAAGCGGAAATGGGCGACGTGCTTGGTCTATCTGTAGTTCACGTGAATCGGACGCTGCAGGAGCTTCGAGCGAAGGACTTGGTTACCTGGAAAGACCGGAGGATTGTTATCCTTGATTTCCAGCGATTGGCCTTACTAGCCGACTTTGATGCGACGTACCTAAACCTCTTCCATGAGCCACGGTGACCGCCCTCGGCCAGGACGTGTCGGCGCACTGATGCGGCATCAAGATTTCTCGTCAACTAAACAATGTGAATGAGCCCTCGCCCCGGATCGATTACGGCTGGGTTCAATTGGCACAGTTGACGTCAAAGAAGGATTGCACATGCGTGAACTCGAAAATCTCATCGAACAGTATGTAAATAGTCGGAGGCGGCGCCATAGTTTCATATCGACGGGGCTCGCCGTTAAGGCGCTCAAACAGATCGTACCGGCATGTTCGGTCTCAGATTCCGACCTGGCGAACATGATTGCCAATCGTGCAATAGACTACAACCTTCCGGTGAGCTTTGACCTCAATGAGAGCTAGGCGTGGCGCGTCATTATGCAGCCGACCATGAGCCTTTGAGGTCCGGTGCACCGAGGCGCTCCGCATGGCCCGCCTAGGTCCGCGTCTTGGCTCACGGCGCGTGCGAAGTTCCCAGAGACCTCACCCGGCTCAGCGATTGGTTAGCGATTGCTATTTTAGCTGTAAATGATGGAACATGTTTGCCCCCGGCAAGTTCGTTAGGCAATGGAGGAGATTGCCGCCATGAACAGTGTCATTTATCTCATCGGTCTTGTCGTCGTCGTGCTTGCGATCCTCTCCTTCCTCGGATTCCATTAGGAGATACCATGCAGGGCCAAGACGATCAGGGCCGTAAGCCGGCCGATTTCGAAACAACCAGAAGCGAACTGTCCGAACGGCTCCAGCAGGAAACGCAGACCGCGACAGAGGTGCTACACGACGCTCGCGACGAACTCGCCAGGAAGGCGGGCGACTACGCTGCTGAAGCGAAGCAGGCGTTGTTCGACAAGGCTGAGGGAACACAGCGCGATATCAGTTCCAACCTAAAGGCCTTTAGCGGAGCCTTGCGAGCAGCGAGTGAGCATCTGGCCAATAATGATCAACGGACCGCTTCGAAGTTCACCCTCGATGCCGCCGGCTCGCTTGAACGCCTTTCGTCTTCGTTGAAGGACAAACCATTCGAAGATGTTCTTGGCGAGATGCGGTCGTTCGGCCGCGAAAACTCAGGGGCACTGATAGCCGGCTCAGTATTGGCAGGCTTGGCGCTGGGGCGGTTTATCAAGAGCTCGCCGCCATCTGCCCGCGCCGAAGCACAGCGTCGATCGGGACGGCCTTCCGGCACGATTTCGAACTCGGATAAGTCCGGCACGCGATCGGCAGAGGCACCTGACACGACGCCGCCCCGCTTCAATCAGCCCAGAGACGACAATCAGCCCAGAGACGACAGGCAGCCCAGAGACGACGGGCAGCCCAGAGACGACGGGCAGCCCAGAGACGACAGGCCCGGCGATGAATTGGCCGGTGGAGAATTGGCCGGCGAAAGCCTGGAGCGGAAGTCATGACCAACAACCAGGAAAGTCGCGGCTTGGCAACCCTCGTCAGCGATCTGGCACAGCAGGTCACAACCCTGCTTCAAACCGAAAGCAGGCTGCTGCGGGCCGAAATGTCGGAAAAAATCACCAAGGCCGGCGCAGGCGCCGCCGAGGTTCTGGCCGGCGCAATATGCCTTCTCGCCGCCTTGATGGTGCTTTTGCAAGCACTTGTAATCGCCCTGGCGAGTGCCGGCCTGGGAGCGGGATGGTCCTCGCTGCTGGTCGGGATCATTGTCGCGGTATTGGGGGTCATTCTCTTGCGCTCCGGCACGAAAAGCATGGCTCCTTCCGAGCTGACGCCCGATCGCACACAAGACCAACTGAAGCGCGATGCACGCGTGATCAAGGATCAAATGAGATGAGCGACAAATCCGCAGCCGAGCTTGAACGCGATGCCGACATCGCCCGGGCCAAAGTAGCAGACACCGCCGAATCGATCCGCAGCAAGATGACACCGGGTCAATTGCTCGACGAATTTACCGGAATGTTTGCAGGCGGCGAGGGATCTGCCATGCTTGGCAACCTCAAGTCGCAAGTCAGGGACAACCCGTTGGCGCTGACGTTGATTGGAGCCGGCCTGGCCTGGCTGATGCTCGGCAATGGCCCGTCGGCCACCAACTCAGCTGCCGCTTATCGGACAGGCACGGCTGGTGACGCGTTCTCCGACCGGCGCGGCGATGATTCCAGCCAGGGCAGCCAAGCGTCCGGAATCGGGGCGATGCTCTCGGATACCGCCGGTTCGGTCACATCGGCAGCAAGCGGCGCGGCCGAAGCTGCGGCAAACGCCGCAACGGGGGCCAAGGAGAGGATGACAAACACCGCCGGCCAGCTCGGCTCAAGCGCCAGCGACATAGCGGCTCGGACGCGCCAATCGGCACAAGACCTGTTCGAGCGCGAACCGCTGGCCCTTGCCGCATTCGGCCTCGCGCTGGGCACTGCCATCGGGGTGATGCTGCCCCACACAGCCACAGAGGATGAGCAACTTGGCGCCTACCGCGACAAAATTCGCGACAGTGCGGAGGAGGTTTTCGAAACGGGCCTGGAGCAAGCAAAGCAAGTTGCCGCCGAGACCTACAAAACGGTCAAGGAAGAGGCCGACCGGCAAGGCTCGGGTGGAGATGCCGACACGCTGGCAGGCAAGGTCGGCAAAGTTGTCGAATCGACGGCAAAGCGAACCGAGGAAGCCATTCGCGATCGTTTGCCGTCGGACGGGTCTTCAGCCACCTCGTAGCTCGCCACCGGCCTGAAGGCCGGGTCCATAGGACGTCATCCGGCATCGTCTCCGGCGCGCGCCCGGGCCTTGCGAGAGCAGGTGGCGGGCCAGTCCGCTTTGCTACGGGGCAAGCTCGTCGACGGCGCGGGCGATCTCGTCCTTGAACTCGACTTTCGTGCCCGGCTGCACCATGGAGCCGAGATCTTCGACATCCCAGTTGGTCAATCGGATGCAGCCATGCGAGAAGGTTGTGCCGATCTTGCCAGGTTCGGGCGAGCCGTGGATGCCGTAGCTTTCGATGGAGAGATCGATCCACACCGATCCCACGGGATTGTTCGGCCCGGCGGCGATGGTGAAGGGACGCTTGGTCTTGACTCCCTTGAAGGCAAAATCCGGATCGTAGTGATAGGTCGGATTGCGCACCACGCGCTTGACCTGCGCCGTGCCGCTTGGCGCCGGCTTTTCATCGCTGCCGATCGAGGCGGGGTAGACTGCGAGCCATTTGCCGGCAGGATCGAGCACGCGCACCAGGCGAGCGCCCTTGTCGACCTCGATGCCGGCTACGCCGGCGGGAGGATCGCCGCGGCCAACATCAGGCACGATCAAGGTCTTGCCGGGCTTCCTGAAGCCGGCGCCCGGATTGAGCATCCTGAGCAATTTTCCGCTGACATGGAAGCGCTCCGCCAGCTTCTCCAACGCGTTGCGATAGGCGAGCCGCCGCAGACGGGCCATCCTCTCCATGCGAGCCGGAATACGCCTGGTGAAAGGTCCGCGCAAATCCTTGCGCGTCACCTCATAGGTGACCAGCACCGGGTCGGCGGAGGTCGCCGTGAGCTTGCTCCAGGTCTCCGCAGTGAGCTTGCCATCGGATCGGAGTCCGTTCGCCTGCTGAAAGGCGCCTAGTGCCTTGGCGAAGTTCTCTGAGAGGCGACCGTCGATCAGCCCTGGCGAGAAGCGGGCGCGATCCAAAAGAATCTGCGCCTTGAGCAGCGTCGGATCGACCTCCTTCGGTTCGCCAGCGGTGAATTGGGCCTGATTGACGGTCGCCAGGTCCAGCGTGGCCGAACGCGCCCCGCCGCACGCGACGGCAAGCATCGCGGCGAAGACGAGGAGAAGCCTGATCATCGATAGCTCCCTGGGCCCTGCAACAGGAGCCCGCTTCTATGACGCGGCACGGCCCGGTGTGGTTCCTTCGCTCGAGCGATATTCTGATTGAAGCGACCCGGGATTGAAGCGACATGGCCGAAGAGTGGATTGGCAATGGATCGCTTGTTTTAACGCCGTCAGCCCACCTCGCGCAAAATGAAGTCGTGCAGCATCTTGGCCGCCGGCGAAAGCACGCGATTTTTTACGGTGATCAGACTGTATGGCCTGACCTCGATGTCGAATTCGGTCTGGACGACGTCGATGGCGCCGGCCAGCCCCTCGGGGTTCTGGATGAACTTCGCCACCTGGATCGACACCGGCGCGATGGCGTCCGACTGCGCGACCATGACCAGGGTGAGCAGCAGCGAGCTGGTGTTGAGGATGCGGTCCGGCAGCGCGATGTTGCGGTTCAGGAAATTGCTCTCCATCGCCTGGCGCAGCGGCGAGCCGCCCGACTGGAAAACCCAGTCATAGGCGGCAGTCTCCTCCAGCCGCACCGCCTTGCCCTTGGCCAGCGGGTGGCCGCGGCGCACGATGAGGCAGGCTTTCTCGACGCCGATGACGCGGGCCTCGAACAGCCGCGGATTGAGGTCCTCGGGGATGCGCGCGATGATGAAATCGTGACGTGTGGCGATCAGTTCGCGCGCCAGCACATTGGAGGTCTCGACCTGCATGGTGATCTCGATACGCGGATAGATGCGCCGGATCTCGCGGATCGCCGGCACGGCGAGCTCGATTGCAGGGGCCGTCACCGCGCCCAGGAACACCGAGCCGCCCTTGCCCGCCTTGAGCTCGGATATCTCGCGGTCGACCTCGCGCATCTCGAGCAGGATCGAACGTGCGCGCCTCGCCAACGCCTTGCCATAGGGCGTCAGCGTGATGCCGCGCGGCAGCCTCTCGCACAGCTTGACGTCGAGCACCGCCTCCATCTCGGCGATCATGCGCGAGGCGGCGGGCTGGGAGATGTTCATGACCTGGGCTGCCGCGCTGACCCGGCCATGGTCGTCGAGGGCTGCGATCATGCGCATGTGGCGCAGACTGAGGCCGCTGCGAAGCAAGGTCTCACTCTTGCCAGGACGTTCCCCATAACCCTCTGAAAGTCCGTGAAAATCCCGGAGCGCCGCCATGATGTCCGTTTGCTCCTCGCTGGTGGCCGGCCGGCAATCCCGGCCCGATCTTTTTGGCTACTTTCAATTCTTTTGGCCACTTTCAGTATACCAGTTTGGGTATAGCAACTACCAAAGATCGCATTTGACAGTTATGGCAAAGCGCCACACCTTTGCGCGTCCTGAAACCTGACCGTCGCCAGCGAGAAAAATCGCATCGACCGGAACCAGAGTCTCGGGGCCGATTGGGAGGATACCGGAGATCGATTTGGCGGCAGCGGCGCGTTTTGGCGCTCCTGCACGATCGCGCGGCCCACGAAACCCAGGGTGCGCGTCCATCAACCAGGGAGAGTTAATGTGAAGATCATCAAGACACTGGCCGCCGTCGCGGCCCTTAGCATCGCGGCCATGACGGTCCCGGCGCAGGCAGGCGAAGGCCTCATCGGCGTGCTGATGCCGACCAAGACCTCGCAGCGCTGGATCAACGACGGCGACGCCGTCAAGTCCCAGCTCGAGGCTCTGGGCTACACTGTCGACCTGCAATATGCGCAGGACGATATCCCCAATCAGCTCAGCCAGCTCGAAAACGAAATCACCAAGGGCCCAAAGGCACTGATCATCGCCTCGATCGACGGCACCACCTTGTCGGACGCGCTGCAGAAGGCGGCTGACGCCGGCGTCGTCGTCGTCGCCTATGACCGGCTGATCAAGAAAACCCCGAATGTCGACTACTACACCACGTTCGACAATTTCGGCGTCGGCGTCATCCAGGCGAAATCGCTGCTCAAGGGCCTCGGCTATCCCGAGAACAAGGGTCCGTTCAACGTCGAACTGTTCGGCGGCTCGCCTGACGACAACAACGCCTTCTTCTTCTACGACGGCGCCATGTCCGTTCTGCAGCCGCTGATCGACGACAAGACCCTCGTCGTGAAGTCCGGCCAGATGGGCATGGACAAGGTCGGCACGCTCCGCTGGCTGGCAGCCACCGCCCAGGCCCGCATGGACAATCTGCTCTCCGCCCACTACTCGGATGGCAGCCGCGTCGATGGCGTGCTCTCGCCATATGACGGCCTGTCGCGCGGCATCATCGCCTCGCTGCGCGCCGTTGGTTACGGCACGGCCGATCAGCCATGGCCAATCGTCACCGGCCAGGATGCCGAAACCGCTTCGGTCAAGGCGATCATCGCCGGCGAGCAGTACTCGACCGTGTTCAAGGATACCCGCGAACTCGCCAAGGCGACGGTCGAGCTCGTCGACAAGGTGCTCTCGGGCGGCAAGCCGGAAGGCCTCGACACCAAGACCTACAACAACGACGTCAAGGTCGTCCCCTCGATCCTGCTGACGCCGCATGAGGTCGACAAGTCGAACTACCAGGAACTGGTGGTCGATTCCGGCTACATCAAGGCCGAAGAACTGAAGTAACCGCAGACGTAAAACCCGGGGTCCTGCGCAACGCAGGGCCCCTTTTCGTCAGTGAACGACCCCGGTATGTTTCCGGACCTCGCAGGAGTGGTATTGCCGATGGCCTCGACGATTTTGGAGATGCGTGACATCACCAAGACGTTTCCCGGCGTCAAGGCGCTTTCGAATGTCAACCTCAGCGTCGAGGAAGGCGAGATCCACGCCGTTGTCGGCGAGAACGGCGCCGGCAAGTCGACACTGATGAAGGTGCTGTCGGGCGTCTATCCAGCCGGCACCTATGACGGCGAAATCGTCTATCGCGGCGATGAGTGCCAATTCAAAGGCATCCACGACAGCGAGCGCCGCGGCATCGTCATCATCCACCAGGAACTCGCGCTGGTGCCGATGCTGTCGATCGCCGAAAACATCTTCCTCGGCAACGAACACGCCAGCTACGGCATCATCGACTGGAACGCCAACGAGACGCGCACCAGCGCCCTGCTCAAGAAGGTGGGCCTTAAGGAAGACCCCAAGACGCTGATTACCAATATCGGCGTCGGCAAGCAGCAACTGGTCGAGATCGCCAAGGCGCTCAGCAAGGAAGTGCAGTTGCTGATCCTCGACGAGCCGACGGCGAGCCTGTCCGAAAAGGACAGCCAGGCTCTGCTCGAACTGCTGCTCGAATTCAAGCGGCAGGGCATCACCTCGATCCTGATCTCGCACAAGCTCAACGAGATCAACCGGGTCGCCGACAAGGTCACGATCATCCGCGACGGGCGGACGATCGAGACGCTGGCGAAGAAGGACATCTCGGAAGACCGCATCATCACCTCGATGGTCGGCCGCTCGCTGGACGACCGTTATCCGTCGCGCGAGCCTGACATCGGTGAGGTCGTGCTGCAGGTGAAGAACTGGTCGGTCTATCATCCGATCCATGCCGAGCGGCAAGTGATCAAGGGTATCGATATCGATGTCCGCAAGGGCGAGGTGGTGGGTATCGCCGGGCTGATGGGCGCCGGACGCACCGAATTTGCGATGAGCCTGTTCGGCCGCTCTTATGGCCGCCACATCACCGGCGAGGTGCTGCTCAAGGGCAAGCCCATCGATGTCTCCTCAGTCAGCAAGGCAGTGGAACACGGCATTGCTTACGTCACCGAAGACCGCAAGACCTACGGTCTCAACCTGATCGATCATATCAAGCACAACATCACGCTGGCCAATCTTCCCGGCGTGTCGCGCCATAGCGTGATCGACGACATGCGGGAACTCGCCGTCGCCAACGACTACAAGGCCAAGACCAACATCCGCTCGTCCAGCGTTTATCAGATGACCGGCAATCTGTCGGGCGGCAATCAACAGAAGGTGGTGCTGTCGAAGTGGCTGTTCGCCAATCCGGAGGTGCTGATCCTCGACGAGCCGACGCGCGGCATCGACGTTGGCGCCAAGTATGAAATCTACACGATCATCGCGCGTCTTGCCTCGGAGGGTAAGGCGATCATCGTCATCTCGTCCGAGATGCCCGAACTGCTCGGCATCACCGACCGTATCTATGTCATGAACGAAGGACGTATCGTCGGCGAAATGGCGGCGAGTGATGCCAGCCAGGAAAAGATCATGCGCGCCATCGTTCGCGGAGAAGGAAAAGCATCATGAGCACCGAAAGCGGTCCCGTCCCGAAAAGCGGCGTCGCCGAAGATGTGCAGCAAGGGCCGCGCATTGCCGTCTCGGCGCTGGTCACCAACCTGCGCGAATACGGTCTGATCCTGGCGCTTATCGCCATCATGGTGTTCTTCCAGTACACGACGTCCGGAACGTTGTTCAAGCCGGTGAACTTGAGCAACCTGGTGCAGCAGAACAGCTTTATCATCGTGATGGCGCTGGGCATGCTGCTGGTGATCGTCTCCGGCCATATCGATCTCAGCGTCGGCTCCGTCGCCGGTTTCATCGGCGCGCTGGCGGCGATGATGATGGTCATCTGGCCGCTCGGCCCTTTCAGCAATCCGCTGGTGGTGTCGATCATCTGCCTGATCGTCGGGGGTGCAATCGGCGCGGCACAAGGCTACTGGATTGCCTATCACCGAATACCGAGCTTCATCGTCACGCTGGCGGGGATGCTGATCTTCCGCGGCATCTGCCAGGCGCTGCTGGGTGGGGGGTCTTCCGTGGGGCCGCTTCCAGTCGGCTTCAAGGCGCTCAGTTCCGGCTTCATTCCCGACGTGATCGGCTCATTGACGCTGATACCGCCGGTGGTGAACGCCGCCGGCAAGACAATCGTCGGCAGCGGCCTGACGCTGCACATGACGACGATCGTGCTCGGCCTCATTGCCGTGGTCGCCTATGCTTATTTCGGGCTCAGGGCACGGCGCAGCCGCGAGCGGCACGGCTACGAAGCCGAGCCGTTCTCGCTGTTCGTCGTCAAGACCCTGGTGACCAGCGCCCTGGCGCTGTTTCTGGTCTACCAATTCGCCACCTACAGGGGTCTGCCAATCGTTCTCGTGGTGATGGGCGTGCTGATCGCGCTGTTCGTCTTCGTCACCAAACGCATGACGGTCGGCCGCCGTATCTACGCAATGGGCGGCAATGCCAAGGCGGCGCAGCTATCGGGTATCAAGACCGAGCGGCTGACCCTGATGGTGTTCATCAATATGGGCGTGCTCTCGGCGCTCGGCGGGCTGATTATTGCGGCGCGCCTTGGCCAGGCGGTGCCGGCGGCCGGCCTCGGCAGCGAGCTCGACGTCATCGCCGCTGTGTTCATCGGCGGCGCTTCGGCGATGGGCGGCGTCGGTCAGGTTGTTGGCGCGGTGGTCGGCGGTTTCATCATGGGCGTCATGAACAACGGCATGTCGATCATGGGCGTCAACGTCGATTGGCAACAGGTGGTCAAAGGCCTTGTGCTGCTCGGCGCCGTGGTCTTCGACGTCTACAACAAGAACAAGGCTTGAGGGCGAGGGAACTCATGCATGTCGCCAAAAATGTGCAGCGTGTTGGGACAACGGCACGCATAAAAGCAAGGATTAAAGCGGGCCCGTTTTCAAACGCGGCGCGCTTTTAGGAGGCACGGGTCACATCGCGGCGCTGCCGGGCGACGCAAGGAAGTCCCCCCAGGGGACCGGGCCCGCGAGCGCAATCCGGACGAAGAATTTCACCCGTGGCGCGGACAACGTCCGAGCTGCGCCAGGAAAAGCTGGCCAGACCGGCAGGCCGGCCAAGGCAATTGAGAGAGGGTACGTCATGCTGATTTCCCAGATCCTCGACGAGGCGGAGACCATCCGCGTCGTCGCCCGCAACGGCGGCAAGACCAGAATCATCAACGGCGCCCGCAGCGTCTATTCGCTGGCGATGGAGGCCGCGCGCACCGGCACCGGGCTTGTCGCCCTCATCGAGCGCAAGGGTTTTGGTGAAGCGGTCGACCTCGATGCCGCCTACAAGAAGGGGCGGCTGTTGTCGCCGATCAACCATCCCGACCCGGCGCATCTCCACCTCACCGGTACCGGGCTGACACATCTCGGCTCCGCCGCGACCCGCGATTCCATGCACAAGAAGCTCAGCAGCGACGGCGAGGAGCAACTCACCGATTCCATGAAGATGTTCCGCATGGGGCTGGAGGGCGGCAAGCCGGCCAAGGGCCAGACCGGCGTGCAGCCGGAATGGTTCTACAAGGGCAACGGCACCATGGCAGTGGCGCCCGGTGCGGCACTTCTGTCGCCCGCCTTCGCCGAGGATGCCGGCGAGGAGCCGGAAGTCGCCGGCATCTATGTCATCGGCGACGACGGCGTCCCGTTCCGCGTCGGCTTCACGCTGTCAAACGAGTTTTCCGATCACGTCACCGAGCGCGTGAACTATCTTTTCCTCGCGCATTCCAAGCTGCGCAACGCTTCGTTCGGGCCGGAGATCCTGATCGGCGAGCTGCCGTCCGACGTCAGGGGTTCCTCGCGCATCCTCCGCGACGGCCAGCTGCTGTGGGAAAAACCGTTCCTGTCGGGCGAGGCCAACATGTCGCACACCATCGCCAATCTAGAACATCACCACTTCAAATATTCGGCCTTCCGCCAGCCGGGCGACGTGCATGTGCACATGTTCGGCACCGCGACACTGTCCTTCGCCGACGGCGTCAGGACCGAGGCCGGCGATGTCTTCGAAATCGAGGCCAAGGATTTCGGCCTGCCGCTGCGCAACCCGCTTGAAATCGAGCAGCCGGTGAAGGTGGCGGTGAAGGCGCTGTGACGGCGTGATCTCCCCCCTTGAGGGGGAGATGTCGCCGAGGGCGACAGAGGGGGTCGTCTCGCGTAGAGCGCCAGCCCCCTGCGTCTGCGATAAAGAGAGCCGGGCCCGGCCGGACCGACCCCCTCTGGCCTGCCGGCCATCTCCCCCTCAAGGGGGGAGATTGGCAGCTTCGACCTCTCAATAAATATCGAAGTCGAAATATTTGGCCTGGATCTTCTTGTAGGTGCCGTCGGCGACGATCGCGTCGATCGCGGCGTTGAGCTTTTCGCGCAGCGCAGTGTCTTCCTGGCGCACGGCGATACCGGCTTCGGTCTCCGTGCCCTTGACGTCGCCGACCATCTTGCAGCAGTCGTCGCTCGACTTCTTCATCCAGTCCATCAGCACGAATTTGTCTGAAAGGACGGCATCGAGACGGCCGTTCATCAGGTCGGCGACCGCCTCCTCCTGGGTTGGATAGAGCTTCGCCTCGGCGCCGGCCTTGCCATAGACATCCTGGGCATAGTCGGCCTGGGTGGTCGAAGCCTGGGCGCCGACTGTCTTGCCGGCGAGTGCCGCCGGTTCGGTCGAGGCAATATCGCTGTCCTTCAAGGCCACCAGCGAAAGCGGCGTCGTATAGTATTTGTTGGTGAAGGAGACCTGCTTCTTGCGCTCCTCGGTAATGCTCATGGACGCGATGATGGCGTCGAATTTTTTGGCCTGGAGCGCCGGGATCATGCCGTCCCAGTCCTGCGTGACAAGTTCGCATTCGACCTTCATCTGAGCGCAAAGCGCATTGGTGATGTCGATGTCGAAGCCGACGAGCTTGCCATCCGCGGTGATGGTGTTGAACGGCGGATAGGCGCCTTCAGTGGCGATCTTCAACTTTTCCTGTGCTTGCGCCGACAGCGACCCGACTGACATCGCCAGCATGACGGCTGTTGCTGCCGATGCGATCCATCTTGAAATCTGCATTTTTTGTTCCCCTTGTTCCAACCGTATTGACGGCTAAGACAGCCAAGCACGACCCGTAAGGTCAGGCAAGCATGGTCTGATCATAGTGGGCGATCAGCGCGCGGCGCGAAAATGCTTGGACAGTTTCAGGCCCTGCGCCTGATAGTTCGAGCCGAGATCTGTGCCGTAGAGCGCCTGCGGCCGCTTCAGCATGTGCTCGTAGACCAGCCGTCCGACGATCTGGCCGTGGTCGAGGATGAACGGCACTTCGTGGCTGCGCACTTCGAGCACGGCCCGGCTGCCGGTGCCGCCCGAGGCCGAATGGCCGAAACCCGGATCGAAGAAACCGGCATAGTGGACGCGGAATTCGCCGACCAGCGGATCGAAGGGCGTCATCTCGGCGGCATAGAGCGGCGGCACATGCACCGCTTCCTGGCTGACGAGGATATAAAATTCGTCCGGATCGAGCACCAGTTCGCCGGCGCCGCTCTTGTAGAGCGGGTCCCAGAAATCGACGACATCCTGCGCGGCGCGCTTGTCGACATCGACCAGGCCGGTGTGGTGCTTGCCGCGGTAGCCGACCAGCCCGTCCTTGTCGCCGTCGAGGTCGATCGACAGTGCGATGCCGCCGCCGGAAATGTTCGGCGGCTCGGTGGCGACGAGCGTCTCGGCACGGTGCAATTCGTGCAGCTCGCTTTCCGACAAAAGCGCATTGCCGGTGCGGAACCGGATCTGCGACAGCCGCGAGCCGGCGCGGACGACGATCGGAAAGGTGCGCGGGCTGACTTCGAGATAGAGCGGGCCGTTGTAGCCGGCAGCGATCTTGTCGAACTCGTGGCCGCGATCGGTCATCACGCGGGTGAAGATGTCGAGCCGCCCGGTCGAGCTTTTTGGGTTGGCCGAGGCGGAAATGTTTGCCGGAAGCGCCAGGCTCTCGAGCAGCGGCACGATATAGACGCAGCCCGTCTCCAGCACCGCACCATCGGTGAGATTGATTTCGTGCAGCTTCAGGCGGTCGAGTTTTTCAGCAACCCTGTGGTTGGGGCCGGGCAGGAAGGAGGCGCGCACCCGCCAGGCCTTGTCGCCAAGCCTGAGGTCCAGGCTGGCCGGCTGGACCTGGTCGGCGTCGAGCGCGCGCGGCGACTTCAGCGCGCCCGACTGGTACAGCGCGGAAATATCCTGATCCGGAAGAATGCCTGTCTGCCGCAAAGTCTGGCTCCGCTCGAAGGCCGGGCGTGGTCTCGTCTTGTCGCAGGTTCTTGCCGTGGAACCCGCTGGTACAAACCTCTTAATCATGCCGGCAATTGACGCAAGCGCGGTGCAGGTCTAAAGGATCGTTATCCCGTGGTGATTTGGCCGGTCGGCTTGCAGCCACGTTAAACAAGTCGCTAAAGGACCGTCGGGCCGAAAGGCCGTACGACCGGTTGCGACTTTCGCGGCCGGTTTTTTTGTGTTTGGACCATTTTTTCTGTTTGGAACAAGGTGATGACGAGCAAAACGCGCAACTGGAAGCCTCAGACCGCCCTCGTGCATGCAGGAACGCTGCGTTCCGGCTTCGGCGAAACCTCCGAGGCGATGTATCTCACGCAAGGCTATGTCTACGATACGGCGCAGGCGGCGGAAGCCCGCTTCAAGGGCGAGGAACCGGGCTTCATCTATTCGCGCTATGCCAATCCGACGGTCGACATGTTCGAGAAGCGCATGTGTGCGCTGGAAGGTGCCGAAGATGCCCGCGCCACCGCATCCGGCATGGCGGCGGTGACGGCGGCGTTGCTGTGCAGTGCCCGGGCCGGCGACCACATCGTGGCGGCGCGCGCGCTGTTCGGCTCCTGTCGCTGGGTGGTCGAGACGCTGGCGCCGAAATACGGCATCGAGGCGACGCTGGTCGACGGCACCGACATCGCCAATTGGGAAAAGGCGGTCAGGCCCAACACCAGGTTGTTCTTCCTTGAAAGCCCGACCAATCCAACGCTGGAGGTCGTCGACATCGCAGCCGTAGCCTCGCTTGCCGATTCGATCGGCGCGCGGCTGATCGTCGACAACGTCTTTGCCACGCCCTTGCAGCAGAAGCCGTTGCAACTCGGCGCCCATATCGTCGTCTATTCGGCGACCAAGCACATCGACGGCCAGGGGCGCTGCCTCGGCGGCATCATCCTGTCGGACAAGAAGTGGATCGACGAGAATTTGCACGACTACTTCCGCCACACCGGTCCCAGCCTCTCGCCCTTCAATGCCTGGACGCTGCTGAAGGGCCTGGAGACGCTGCCGCTGCGCGTGCGCCAGCAGACGGAAAGTGCCGGCCGGATCGCGGACTTCCTCGCCGAGCGATCGGAAATTGTCCGCGTCATCTATCCCGGCCGCGCCGATCACCCGCAGGCGGCGATCGTCAAGAAGCAGATGTCGGGCGGCTCGACGCTGATCTGCCTCGACGTCAAGGGAGGCAAGCAGGCGGCCTTCGCCTTCCAGAACGCGCTCGATGTCGTGCTGATCTCCAACAATCTCGGTGACGCCAAGAGCCTGATCACCCATCCGGCGACGACGACACACAAGAATCTGAGCGACGAGGCGCGGGCCGAACTTGGCATCGGGCCAGGCACGCTCAGGCTGTCCGTCGGACTGGAGGACACTGACGACCTGCTCGAAGACATCGAGCAGGCCTTGAAAGCCGCCAGGTAGGGATACGCGCCGAACTGCTGCGCTCTGATCTGCAAAGCAGGCGGGGTCAGGCGCCCGACGGCGTCTCTTCCAATTCCGCAACGGCGCTGGTTTGGATGGTCATCGTGTTGCCGCGCCAGTCGACGGCACCGCTGAGCCAGCCGCGCACCCAGATGGCGGGAAGCATCACGTCCCGCGCAACCATCGCCGGGATCATGCGCAGCGACAGGTGCCAGCCCTTGGCCGAGGCGAGAGCGCATTCCGGCAGATAGGCGACTATCAGCACGGCGATGGCGGTAGCCGGCAGGCTGAAACCGGCGCCTGCTGCCGCAACCAGCGCAAGCACCAGCGGCGGCGCCGCTCCGATCAGGATCTCGGGCGCGAAAAACAGTGGGAAGGTGACGCGACGGAGGCGTGCCCAGCGGGCCTGGCGCGACCAGATTTCGCCAAATGTGCGCAAGCCGAGCGGCTGTTCGAAGGGCGCGGCAACGAGATTGACGCGCAGTCCGAGCCCGTTGACCAGCTTGGTCGCGGCGGCATCCTCGGCAATCTCGGCGGCAAGCGCACGGATGCCGCCATTGGCGTCGAGCAATGGCTTGTTCCACAGCATGCTCTTGCCCTGGGCGAAACCGAGGCCGAGCGCCTCGCCGGCATATT
This sequence comes from Mesorhizobium sp. WSM4829, assembly GCF_055811475.1. Lineage (NCBI taxonomy): Bacteria > Pseudomonadati > Pseudomonadota > Alphaproteobacteria > Hyphomicrobiales > Phyllobacteriaceae > Mesorhizobium > Mesorhizobium sp. WSM4829. Next base: position 59,936 of record NZ_JBVVQJ010000025.1, read on the forward strand.
GCCAGCGCGCCTGCAGCGTGTTGAGGAAAGCGCATTCGACCTCCGCCCAGAACCCGTCCGGCCGCGAGCCGATCGGCGTCGAGCAGACGAGGCCGGTGTCCTGCCGCCATGCCGTCATCAGATGCTGGACATAGTCCCTCGGCATCAGGACGTTGGAATCGGCAAGGATGACCCAGTGGTGGCGCGCGGCCTCCCAGGCCTTCACGCAATTGTTGAGTTTCGGATTGCCGCTGATGCGGTCGTCGCCGACCAGCAGCCGGGCCGGCACGGCCGGAAAGCGGGCGATCGCATCCGTGATCGGCCCGACCACCGGGTCGTCGGCATGGGCGACGCAGAAGATGAGCTCATAGTGCGGCCAGTCGAGAGAGAAGGCGCGCTCGAGCGTCTCCTCGGTAAACGGCTCGACGCCGCGCGACGGCACGACGATCGACACCGGCGGCGCCTTGGCGGCTGGCGGCGTGATCCTGCCAGGCCGCTTCAGCTTCAACGAAGCGAGCAGGATGCTGGCGAGATTGACAACAAGCAGAGCTATGGAAAGCAAGGCGGCTGTGACTGTCAATTCCATCAATATCTGGTCGCTCCAGAAAAACCGGCCGCATGAAAGCCGTTTTCAACAGTTCGACAGAATGCTGAGTCGCCCGGCCCTGCACGCCATCCCCGACCCTGCACACCATCATTGTCACGTGTCACTTAAATGACATTGTTGTTCGGCACCTGCGCTTAACAAATTCGGGCAACGATGGCAGACACCGAGGAGACGCACCCCGTTGACCGAACTGCGGAGAGGGTCGAATGTTCCGTCTGCATAGTGTGGAGTGATTTATGTACAGCGCCGTCACGCGCGACATCGAAGTGCAGGTCAGGCCGTTCTATCTGGAAGATCGCTCCGACCCGTCGGAGAACCGCTATGTCTGGGGCTACCAGGTGACCATCGACAACCAGTCGGATGAATTCGTGCAGCTTCTGTCGCGCTACTGGCAGATCACCGACGGCACCGGCCGGGTCGAAGAGGTGCGCGGCGCCGGCGTTGTCGGCGACCAGCCTGAACTCAATCCCGGCGATAGTTATCAGTATACGTCTGGCTGCCCACTCTCGACGCCATCCGGCATCATGGTCGGCCACTACACGATGCGCAACAAGCGGGGCGAAACGTTCGACGTCGCCATCCCCGCCTTTTCGCTCGACCTGCCGGGCACGCGGCGGACGGTGAACTGAGGCTCACTTGGGCTTCTCGCCCCAGGGCGAGGGGCGAGAAACCAAGCTCTGCGAAGGCACCGAGCAGCACTGACGCCGGCTATTGAGCCGCAGCAAATTCCGCCGGGTCGAAGTCATATTGCTTCGAGCAGAATTCGCAGGCGACGTGAATGCCGCCATCCTCGGTGCTATCCTTGATCTCGTCGGCGGAGAAGCCTCCGAGAATGCCGCGGATCTTCTCCCTGGAGCATGAGCACTGGTCGGCTACCGGCACGCCGCCGAAGACGCGCACGCCGTGCTCGTGGAACAGCCGGTAAAGCAACCGCTCGGCGCCGATCGTCGGGTCGATCAGTTCCGTCGGCTCGATGGTGCCAAGCAACGCCAGCAGTTCCTGCCAGGAATTGTCGGCCGGATCATGGATCTCCTCGCGCGGATCGCCGTCGCCACCCGGAAGGTCGGGCACGCGCATGCGTTCGGGCGATTGCGGCAGGAACTGTGCCAGGATGCCACCGGCGCGCCATTGCTCGCGGGCACCGCCGATGCCGGGCGTCAACAGCTTGGCCACCGAAAGCCTGAGATCAGTCGGGATCTGCTCCGACTGCCGGAAATAGGTGCGCGCGGCCTCCTCCAGCGTCTCGCCGTCGAGCTGGACGATGCCCTGATAGCGCTGCGTGTGGGCGCCTTGATCGATAGTCAGCGCCAGCACACCGCTGCCGAGCAGCGTCCGCTGCGAGGTCTCGCCGGCAGACGTCAGTGCCTCCAGCCGGTCGGCGTCGAAGCGGGCATAGGCGCGCAGCGCATGCGGCGTGGAAAAATCCGCCACCAGCATGTCGACCGGCCCATCGGTGCGGGTCTGCAGGATGAACTTGCCTTCGAACTTGAGCGAGGTGCCGAGCAGCACCGTCAGCACGCAGGCTTCCGCCAGCAGGCGGGCGACCGGCTCGGGATAGTCATGACGGCTGAGGATCGCGTCGAGCATCGGCCCGAGCTGGACGGTGCGGCCGCGCACGTCGAGCGGGCCGACCTCGAAGGGCACGACATGATCGTCGCCGGCGTAGCCGAATTCGCCGAGTTTGGGTTGATGTTCAGCCAATTGACGGGTTTCCAACATGACAAAGCTCCGGGGCGCGGCGATGCCGCCCTCCGGGGCGCATGCGTCGAAACGCGCTCGATTTGCGTGATGCGCCTGAGATAGGCATCACGCACTCCCGGATCAAGGCGGCCGGGATCACGGTGACCAGGATCACAGCAGCCCGGATCAAGCGCCGAGGCACCAGGCCAAAACCGCCTTCTGGGCGTGGAGCCGGTTCTCGGCCTCGTCGAACACCACCGAATGCGGGCCGTCGATGACTTCGTCGGTGACCTCCTCGCCGCGATGCGCCGGCAGGCAGTGCATGAACAACGCGTCGGGCTTTGCCTTCGCCATCAGTGCCGCATTGACCTGATAGGGTGAGAAGACATTGTGGCCGCGAGCACGGTGCTCCTGGCCCATCGACACCCAGCAATCGGTAACGACACAGTCGGCCTCGTGGACGGCCTCCTCGGGCGAGCGGGTGAAGTTCAACTTGCCGCCATGCGCCCTCGACCAGTCGACATGCTTCTGCGCCGGCTCGCTGCCTTCCGGCACGGCGACGTTGAGGTTGAAGCGGAACCGCGCCGAGGCCTCCAGCAGCGAATGCAGCACGTTGTTGCCGTCGCCGGTCCAGGCGATGGTCTTGCCGGCGACCGGGCCGCGATGCTCCTCGAAGGTCATGATGTCGGCCATCAGCTGGCAGGGATGGGTGTCGTCGGTCAACCCGTTGATGACGGGGACGGTCGCGTTCTCGGTCAGCTCCAGCAGCCGGTCATGCGACGTGGTGCGGATCATGATCGCGTCGACATAGCGCGACAGCACCTTGGCCGTGTCGGCGATGGTTTCGGAGCGGCCGAGCTGCATCTCGGCGCCGGTCAGCATGATGGTCTCGCCGCCGAGCTGGCGCATGCCGACGTCGAACGACACGCGCGTACGCGTCGACGGCTTGTCGAAGATCATCGCCAGCACCTTGCCTTCGAGCGGTTTTGTCCGCTCGCCGGCCTTCAGCCTCGCCTTTCGCACGACGGCATCGTCCACCATAAGGCGCAGATCGCCCTCGGAAACGGCGGAAAGATCGGTGAAATGGCGAAGGCTCATCTTGGGTCTTCCGACTGTTATTTCGCCGCAGCCGCGGCGATGGCGTCCGACAGGCCCCGGGCGCCGGCGCGGATGCGGTCGAGCGCCTCATGGATCTCGGCGTCGGTGACGGTGAGCGGCGGCAGCAGGCGAAGAACGTTGTCGCCGGCCGGAACCGCCAGCAGATGCTGGTCGCGCAACGCCATGTTCACCTTGGTGTTGGGCGCGGCGCATTTCAGGCCGAGCATCAGGCCGCTGCCTCTGATGTCTTCGATGACATCGGGAAATTCGTCGGCGACACCCGCCAGCCCCTGCTTCAGCAGCAACGCCTTGCGCTGCACATCCTCCAGAAAACCGTCTGCCAGCACCACGTCGAGCACTGCGTTGCCAACCGCCATCGCCAGCGGATTGCCGCCGAAAGTGGTGCCGTGCACGCCGGCGGTCATGCCGACGGCGGCCTCGTCGGTGGCGAGGCAGGCGCCCACCGGGAAGCCGCCGCCGATGCCCTTGGCGACCGCCATGATGTCGGGCGTGACGCCAGCCCATTCATGCGCGAACAGTTTTCCGGTGCGGCCGATGCCGCACTGGACCTCGTCGAAGATCAGCAGCAGATCATGCTGTTCGCAGAGCTGCCTCAACCGCTTCAGCGACTGTGTCGGCACCGGGCGAATACCGCCCTCGCCCTGCACCGGCTCGATCAGGATCGCGGCGGTGTCTGATGTGATCGCCTTTTCGACGGCCTCGATGTCGTCGAAACCGACCTGGTCGAAACCTTCGACCTTGGGGCCGAAACCTTCCAGGTATTTATACTGGCCGCCGGCGGCGATGGTCGCCAGCGTGCGGCCATGAAAGGCGCCTTCGAAGGTGACAATGCGAAAGCGCTCGGGATGGCCCCTGACGAAATGGTAGCGCCGCGCCGTCTTGATGGCGCATTCCAGAGCCTCGGCGCCGGAATTGGTGAAGAACACCTTGTCGGCGAAGGTGGCGTCGGCCAGCCGCTCGCCCAGACGGCTCTGCCCCGGAATCTCGTAGAGGTTGGAGACATGCCAGAGCTTGGCCGCCTGCTCGGTGAGTGCCGAGACCAGATGCGGATGGCTGTGGCCCAGCGAATTCACGGCAACGCCGCCGCCAAAATCGAGATATCGCTCGCCCTTGTCGGTGACCAGCCAAGTGCCTTCCCCATGGTCGAAGGCCAGGGGTGCGCGGGTAAAGGTCTCGAAAAGCGCCGAACCGCTCATTATATGCGTCTCCGGAACCGGAAAATCAAAAAGCCGCCAAAGCGGCGGCCTGTGCGGCTTATCGTGTTTTTCGGCCATGAAGTCAACGAAAACGTCGTGCAAGGACGCACGGCAAGCTTTCCAGCGAGACGCCGGCTCATCAGCGACCGGGCAAGTTGGGGAAAACCGAAAAAACCGATTCGTGTTGGCCCTCGGACTCTTGTCACCGAGTCAGCGCATAAGGTAATTGTAGGTCGAGAAATAACTAGATTTCGTGCGGCGGACCTAATCACCCGATATATGTGGTGTCTGCCCGGCGGAAGCCGGATCGTGGAAGGATTCCGATCGCCGCACATTTCAGCAGGAGCGCGGTCTCATGAATTGGACTGACGAGCGGGTCGAACTTCTTAGAAAATTGTGGTCGGAGGGGCTGAGCGCCAGCCAGATCGCCGCACAGCTTGGGGGTGTCAGCCGCAATGCCGTCATCGGCAAGGTGCATCGGCTGAAACTGTCGGGCCGCGGACGCGCGACTGCCACGCCGGCACGCCAGAAGAAGAGCGTGCAGGGATCGACCGTGCAGAAATCGGTGTCGCGGGCGGCTAGCACTGCGCGGCATATCACCACGTCGATCGGCGCGACCGCGCTGCAGGCGCAATTCGACGCCGTGCCGGTGACGCGTCATTATGTCCGTCCGGTCGAGAACGTCGTCGTGCCGATCTCGCGGCATCTGCAGCTCGTCGAATTGACGGAGCGGACATGCAAATGGCCGAATGGCGATCCGCTTTCGGAGGAGTTCCATTTCTGCGGCAACGACGCGGCCGAAACCGGACCCTATTGCAAGTATCACGCCCGCGTTGCGTTTCAGCCCGCTTCGGAGCGGCGGCGGAGCAGATAAGGGAATAAGGGAGTAGGGCAGTATGGGAGTAGGTAAAGATCAGGCTTAGTGAGTGCGACCTTGGCAAGGCAACGCACTACATACTCCCTTACTGCCCTACTCCCTTACTGCCCTACTCCCTTACTCCCTTCTCTTTCACAGCCAGCCGCTCTTGCGGAAGCGCCAGTAGAGAACCGAGCAGACCAAAATAATCGCTCCCAGAACGACCGGGTAGCCATATTCCATCCTAAGTTCCGGCATGTCGTTGAAGTTCATGCCGTAGATGCCTGCGAGCGCCGTCGGCACCGCCAGGATTGCAGCCCATGAGGCGAGCTTCTTGGTGATCGCCGTTTCCTGGCTCTGGCCAACCAGGAGGCTCGCCTCGAAGGCAAATGCGAGCACCTCCCGCAAGCTGTCGATCTTCTCCTGGACGGTGCGGATGTGGTCGGTGACGTCGCGGAACAGCGGGTGCATGGCCGCATGGATCTGCGGCAGGTCGGCGCTGGTCAACCGGCGGCAGACTTCCACCAGCGGCAGCGCGGCGTTGCGCAGGCGCAAGAGATCGCGGCGCAGCATGTAGAGCCGCTCTATGTCGGAGCCGGTCATCGGCTTCAGCAGAACCCTGTCCTCGATCGCCTCGACCTCGTCCTCGATCTGCTCGAGCACCGGCATGTAGTTGTCGACGATGAAATCGAGAATGGCATAGAGGACGAAATCCTCGCCTTTGGCTAGCGAATGCGGGCAGCTTTCCCAATGCTGGCGAACGACGGCATAAGAAGTCGACGGACCGTGCCTGACGCTGACGATGTAGCCGGCGCCGACGAACAGATGCGTCTCGCCGAAGGTGACGCGCCTGTCGATCAGTTGAGCCGTGCGGGCAACGATGAATAACGCATCGCCATATTGCTCGATCTTCGGCCGCTGATGCGGATGCTCGGCGTCCTCGATCGCCAGATCGTGCAGGTGGAATTGCGCCTGGACACGAAGCAACAGGTCGCGGTCCGGCTCCAGCAGGCCGATCCAGACGACATGACCTGGCTTCTTGGCCCATTCGCCGGCTTCCTCGATCGGAATGTCGGCGACACGCCGGCCGGCGGTATAGACGCTGGAAGCGACGATGGCCGATGTCGGCGGGGCCGGCGTCAGGTTCCGAACGGTTTCCATCGCTACCTCCTGGAGGCATGGCCTCGGGTCAGGATCAGGAACGTTCGGTAAAGCTTAGCCTAAATCAGCAATGGGTTCGAGAGGCAGCCGTTCACTTCGCCGGTAGCGTTGCGGGAAGCACAATCTTGTCTGTCTTGTCGCCCTTCGGCCGCTCGGCCGGCATCTGGTCGCCGGTGACGATGTAGTAGATCGTCTCGGCGATATTGGTGGCGTGGTCGCCGATCCGCTCGATGTTCTTCGCGCAGAACAGCAGGTGCGTGCAGGGCGTGATGTTGCGCGGATCTTCCATCATGTAGGTCAGCAACTCGCGAAACAGCGAGGTATATACGGCGTCGATCTGATCGTCGCGGTCACGCACGAAGCCGATCTTTTCCACCGAGCGCGACGCATAGACGTCGAGCACTTCCTTGAGCTGCGTCAACGCCAGGTCCGCCAAAGCCTCGATGCCGCGGAACAGGCTCGTCGGCTGGCGCCCTTCTATGACGGCAACCACGCGCTTGGCGACATTCTTGCCGAGGTCGCCGACCCGTTCGAGATCCGCCGAGATGCGGATGGCGCCGACGATCTCGCGCAAATCCGTCGCCATCGGCTGGCGCTTGGCGATGATGATGATCGCCTTGTCGTCGATCTCGCGCTGCCCCTGGTCAAGAACGGCATCGTCGCGGATGACCTTCTGGGCAAGGCCAGGGTCGGCGTTGACCAGAGCGGCAATCGCCTGTTCGACCATGCGTTCGGCATGCCCGCCCATCGCGGCAATGCGCTTCGACAGATATTTCAGCTCCTCGTCATAGGCGCTGACGATGTGCACGGACTGCATGGAATGCCTTCCCGGGTCTTCTGGTCCGAGTCGTTCCTCGAATCCCCGCTGATACGCTAGCCGGATGACAGAAAAAAGAAACCGTTAGAGCGACGTGCGTCCACTAGGCCACAGAATAGGCTCTAAAGTCCTGTATCCACGCATCCGGCGGTCCTAAAGTCTTCCGGTACTCGGGCCGGCGCGTTCTTAGATAGTGAGATGTCAGTGCGCCAGCAAATGCACCGTGAAAGCTGCGCCGTTGCCGACCTCCGATGTGATCGACAGCCTGGCATTGTGGCGCGTCAGGATATGCTTGACGATGGACAGGCCAAGGCCCGTGCCCTTCTGGGTCCGGCTGTTTTCGACGTCGACGCGGTAGAAACGTTCGGTGATGCGCGGGATGTGCTCCTCGGGAATGCCGGGGCCGAAGTCCCGGATGGTGACGTCGATGCCCGGTTCGGGACCGTCATCGCTGTGGGCAATCGTCACCACGACACGTCCACCCGACTGTCCATATTTGCAGGCGTTTTCCAGCAGATTTTCGAAAACCTGGAAAAGTTCATCGCGATCCCCCGGCACATTGAGTGGTCCTTTCGCGAAATCCCGCTCGATGGCAACGCCGTTTTCGCGGGCAAGCGGACCCAGCGAATCGATGACGCTGTCGAGGGTCTGGCGGAGATCGACCTCGGTTCCCGGCTTCAGATAGGGTTTCATCTCCAGCCGCGACAGCGACAGCAGGTCGTCGATCAGACGCGCCATGCGGCCGGTCTGGTTGTGCATGATCTGCAGGAACTGCTCGCGCGCCGCCGGGTCGTTGCGGGCCGGGCCGCGCAGCGTCTCGATGAAACCGGAGATCGAGGCGAGCGGAGTTCGCAGCTCATGGCTGGCATTGGCGATGAAGTCGGCCCGCATCCGGTCGATCCGGCGCGCCTCGCTCTGGTCCTTGAAGACCAGCACATAGAGGTCGGTGCCGTGGCCGACCGAAGAGGCACTCACCCGATAGGCCCGTTCGACCGGCAGCTTTTCGGTGTATTCGACGACGTCCGCAGCGGCGGCGCCCGACAGGATACTGTCCAGCAGGGCCTGCATCTCGGGCGCGCGGAATTTCAGCGACAGCGACATGCCCGGTGCGATGCCGGCGAAGGCAGCGAAGGCGGCGGCGTTGGCATGGACGATCGTCGCGGTGCGATCGAAGATGATCAGCGGATCGGCAACGGCAGCCGCCAGATATTCTCCCGACAGCTGTTGTAGCCCGCCTGCCTCGATCGCCGCGACATCCTCCGCGGACTGGCGCGCTACGCCGGCCGGCAGCATCGCGGCGGCGAGCAGCAGCACAGCACATGCCAGCAGCACAACATAGAAGGACATGTCTGCGAAACCATAGACCGTCAAGACCGCGACGATGCCGGTCGCAAGCAGCCAGCGGCTGTTCCACAACCGGGTGGCGACGGCTTGCGCCGTGGTTCGCTGTTCTGCGCCGCCCATATCAGCCATTGTCAGCTACTGTCAGCCATTCGCGCGCACTGTGCCTCCGTCCCCACCCCGACCGGCCGGTTGGAAACTTCCAGCTGACCGGCGCTATCACTAAATCTGCTGCATCGTTCCTTTCGAAAATCGATTCCGATTTTCGGGCCGATGCAGTAAGGCTCCCAATAGCATGAGTCCGGAAGCTGGAAAGGTTCGTCTCGATGAAAAAACCCAAGGAAGATGCCGCCGCGCCTGTTCCAAGTCCGCAAAAGATCCGGATCGGCGGCAAGGAGTTCGAGTTCGACATCGAGGATCCCAAGCTTCCTGACTGGATCGAGGACAACAAGCTGACCGCCGGCGGCTACCCCTACGACAAGAAAATGAAAAGCGACGAGTATGACGAGACGCTCGAGCGGCTGCAGATCGAGCTGGTCAAGGCGCAGGCATGGCTGCAATCGACGGGCAAGCGGGTGATGTCGCTGTTCGAAGGACGCGATGCCGCCGGCAAGGGCGGCACAATCTTCGCGCTGCGCCAGTACATGAACCCCAGGACAGCGCGCAACGTGGCGCTGACCAAGCCTAGCCCAACCGAACTCGGCCAATGGTATTTCCAGCGCTATGTCGCGCACTTTCCGACATCCGGCGAGTTCGTCACCTTCGACCGCTCCTGGTACAATCGCGCCGGCGTCGAGCCGGTCATGGGCTTCTGCACGCCGGAGCAGCATCAGAGATTCCTGGACGAGACGCCGTATTTTGAACGGATGATCTGCAACGAGGGCATCCATTTCTTCAAATTCTGGCTGAACATCGGTCGGGAAACACAGCTTGAGCGGTTTCACGATCGCCGCTGGAGTCCTTTGAAGAACTGGAAATTCTCGCCGATCGATATTGCGGGCATCGCCAAATGGGACGATTACACCAAGGCGCGCGATCTCATGTTCGAACGCACCCATAAGGAATTCGCGCCTTGGATCATCATCCAGGCCAACGACAAGCGGCGCGCGCGACTTGCCATCATCCGGCGCATCCTGTTGTCGCTTCCCTATGACGGCCGCGATCTCGACGCCATCGGCAAGGAAGACAAGAAGATCATCGGGGAAGGGCCTTCGTTCCTGGGAAGACAGGCCTGAAGCGCTGCCGCGCGCCGCCAAGGACGCGCGGCACGATTCCGGATATTCCTGTCATTCTGCCGAACGACTTCTCATGCCGCCAGCCGGGCAATCCGCTGCAGCCGCCGCAGTGTGGTATCGTCCTGCAAAGCCTGCTGAAACAGCGAAATCTCCTGGTCGATGCGATCGCAGAGTGCGCCTGTGTCGCCCTTGAGCAGGTCGCGCGTCTGCAGCAGTGCGGCGACCGGCTTCTTGGCGAGTTGCCTGGCTCTGCCAAGTGCGGCTTCCTCGACGTCGCCCACCACGATCTCCGTGACCAGGCCAAGCATCCTGGCGTCTGCGGCACTGAGCGTGTCGCCCAGGCAGAAGAAGCGGAAAGCGCCGGCATAACCGAGTTTTTGCGGCGCCAGGATGCTGGTCGCCGCGTCCGGCACGAGGCCGAAATCGACGAACGGCACCCGGAACGTGCTTTCGTCAGATGCGATCACCATGTCGCAATGGAACAGGATGGTGCAGCCGACACCGACGGCGTCGCCGTCGACACAGGCAAGGACCGGTTTGGGGAACGTCGCCAACGTGCGGAACATGTCGGTGACGGCAGCGATCAACCGTTGATGCTTGGTGGCGTCGAGGAACTCGGAGAAATCGCCGCCGAGGCAGAAGCAGCCGGCGAGGCCGCGCAGCACCACGACGCGCACATCATCGTCGATTGCAGCTTCGTGGAAGATCCTGGCCAGGCTTTCATAGGCTCGCCCGTCCAGCACCGGCCGGCCGTCATCCGACGACACCGTGACGATCAACGAATGATTGCGGAACTCTGTTTGCGGGTGGATGTTCATGGCTGTCTCCAATTCTCACGAGGCCTGCCTCATTCCGAGCCTGTCGGGATATCCCCTGGCCAGAACCGGCGCGAAATGACTGCGACGCGACCGCACCACCTCAAGCGTGTGCTCGTTGAAGGTGAGCAGCGTGGCGACGACCTGCTGGTTGCCATAGGTGCGCTGGTAGCCAAGCGGTTTCGCCAGGAAGTGCAACTGCAGCGCCCGCAGGACCCACATCGGTTCGAACTCGATGATCACCTGGTTGACATTCCGCTTCAGCCCCCACTCGACGAAGCCGGCAATGAGCTCGGTGCCGACCGTCGAGACGCCGCGCTTGCCGTCACGAAAGCCCGGCGCGACCGCATAGCGGGTCAGTTCCCACACGTTCGGCCCGGATGGCGGCGTGCCTTCAAAGAGGTCGGCCAGCACCTCGGTCAGAAGATGCGCACGCGTTGTCGGCAACATCCGCTGATAACCGGCGAGCTCGCCATTGCGGATGACGAGCTGATGCACCGCCTCGTCATGGTCGAACTGATCGATCTCAAGGCCGTCGGGGCGCTGCAGATCGGTCCACCCCATCTCCTCGACGAAAATCTTGTAGCGTAGGCGATGAACGGCCTCCCAAAGGTCGGGACGTTCCATAAGTTCCTGTGTTGTAAGGGAAAAAAGCATCTGCCGTCTCCTAGGTTCAATAGGAAGATACGGCCGGGCTGTCCCGAGGAAATTACGCGATCACGTAGGCAAGAATTTCTAGGCCGGCACGGCCGAGCTAGCTAATATAGCCGCGCCTTATCGCTTCCGCGACCGCCTGCACCCGGTTGACGGCACCGAGTTTGCTTTTGGCGTTAAGAAGGTGTTTCTCTGACGTGTGTTCCGAAATGCCGAGAATCTGTGAAATCTCCCATTCGGACTTGCCGACGGCGGCCCATTGCATGCATTCGCGCTCACGCGGCGTCAGTTCGACGTGGTGGTCGACGGTCTTGGCCGCCATCGTGTGGATCTGCATGGCGCGGCCAATCGCATAGGTCGCCACCAGCGACACCAGCCCAAAATCGGCGCCCGACAATTCGACGGCCTCGCCGCCCAGCGACACCATGACGATCTGGCCATCGAGCGTGATCAGCGGGAAGGCCAATCCGTCGCGCAGCTTGAATTCGCCGGCGTCGCCCATCACTTCGCCGCTGCTCTTGTCGATGCGGATGCTCTGGGACGCTTCCCGCCACTGGAACGGCGCCTGCAGCTGCTTCATGTGGCTGACGACGGGGTCATGGTCGACATAGTTGCGCGCCACATAGCGCTCCAGCCATTCTCCCGGCCACTCGCAAAGCAGCACATGGTCCTTTTGCTGGCCTCTTGGCGTGCCCGGTTGCGGAACCGTTCCGGCCATCAGCGCCGTCAAGCCGAACTCCGAGGTTATGCCAAGCAGCTTTTCGCAGACAGCGGCCGCCGTATCGGCGTGCTGCAGCTGATCTATGAATTCCAGTGTGCGATCGAAATGGCCCATTGCAACATCTACCCCATGTTGCCTTCCCGCGTTGAGATCAACGGCCCAGTGCTTGACCCGCACTTTGCCCTCGACCCCGGATTACAAACCTGCTCCCCTCAGTTTGCAGCGGCTTGCGGCTACCCTCCAGCCGACCGCCACACATGTTTGCAAGCTCGCTGAAGCATAGCCCTAAATCGGCGTGATGAAATCAAAAACCGTTGTGCCTGTGGCATTTTCGTACCAAAAGCCACATTGGACAGGACAGGGCGGAGCTCGATCGTGACGATTCGGTGGATGACCATCGTCTTGATGCTGGCAATGACGGGGGCAGCGTGGCTCACGGGAGCGCGTGCCGCGGAGCCGCAAGTGCCGGTGCTGTGGGATGCCAAGGAGCGGCTGCCGAAGCCTGACCTGTCCGCGCTGCCGCGTCTGAGATTCCTGACCACCACCGATTTCCCGCCGTTCAACTTCCTCGACGGAGCGGGCCGCTTGTCCGGCTTCCATGTCGATCTGGCGCGCGCGATCTGCGCCGAACTCGGCATCGCCGAAAAATGCCAGATCCAGGCGCTGCCTTGGGCCGAGCTCGAAGGGGCGCTGCAGAAGGGCGAAGGGGAAGCGATCATTGCCGGCATTGCCGCCACGCCGGAGTCGCGGTCGAAATATGCTTTCTCGCGTTCCTACCTGCAGTTTCCGGCGCGCTTCATCATGCCGAAGGCAAAGGCGCTCACGGAGCCTATCTTCGACAGACTGCGTGGCAAACGCGTCGGCGTGGTCGCAGGCTCCGCGCACGAGCGGATGCTGCGCGATTACTTCGGCACCGTCCAGGTCGTTCCTTTCGCGCAGCTGGAAGCGCTCTACGACGGTCTCAAGGCCGGCAAGGTCGACGCCGGCTTCGGCGACGGCATGCGCTTCGCCTTCTGGCTGGGCAGTTCGAATGCCGCAGCCTGCTGCCGCTTTGCCGGCGGTCCCTATCTGGCGCCCGAATATCTGGGGTCGGGTATGGCCATCGCCACCAGGGCCAACGATCCAGCGCTGGCCGCAGCGTTCGACTACGCACTGCAGGAGATTTCAGTGAAGGGAATCTTTGCCGAATTTTATCTGCGCTATTTCCCGGTCAGCTTTTTCTGATCCGGCCCGGTCAGTTTTTTCTGATCCGCGCGAACGGCGAACTGACGAGTTGTCCCCGCGCAGATGACGAGCCGATCCGCTTGGGCGATCCATCGGTGTTGCAACGGATCATGGCGAAGATCGAGGAACTTGGCCTTGTCGATCGGCAAAATGAAGGCCGCGAACTCCATTATCCGCGCATGGAAAAGGACGGCGCCGACGACGCAGCCATGATTGCGGTGATCGTCGCCCGGCCCCGCCTTTCGGCAGAAGTGGGGGGGGGGGGGGGGGGGGGGGGGGGGGGGGGAAGGGGGGCGGGGGGGGGGGGGCGGGGGGGGCCCGGGGGGGGGGGGG
>NZ_JBVVQJ010000025.1:73683-103149 GCF_055811475.1 Mesorhizobium sp. WSM4829
CCCCCCCCCCCCCCCCCCCCCCCCCCCCCCCCCCCCCCCCCCCCCCCCCCCACCCACCCCCCCCCCCCCCCCCTCCCGGGGCGCCCCCCCCCCCCCCCCCCCCCCCCCCCCCCCCCCCCCCGGCCCCCCCCGCGCCCCCCCCCCCCCCGACCGGAAATGGAAACGCCGGATTCGACACGGCGGGCAACCATGCAGGAATCCGTTCGCCCGCAGGGCGTCTGAAATCTCTTTCTCGGATGCTTAAGCGCGGAACGCAAAGCCAAGAGGTCGGGACACAGGCCGGGAGCCGTCGAGATCAAGGAAAATGCGGGGCTGGTGACGCCGCCGATCTGCCTTTCGTAACGCTGCAGGGCTGGATACTGGGGCGCGACGGCAAGCAGCAAAAGAATTGGGCCGACCTCACTGGCAAGGGCCGGCCCGCGTTCTTCGTCGATAATGCCGACCTGCGCCCGATTGCAGAGCTTCAGCCGTTCCTCCTGCAGAAGGAGGTGGCGGCATGAGGTCAGGGCGCTCTCACCCTGTGCTGCGCCTCGTAGGCGGCGATCAGGCGCTTCAACATCGGCGTGATGGTGGCCTTGCCGCTCTCCAGTTCGGCAACCCGGCTGGCTGCCCCGTAGCCGAGCGCTGTAGCCATCTGGGCCTGCGTCATGCCCATCGCCCTGCACACGACGCGCCGGCGCTCTGGCCAGCCTGCGCCGGGGGACTGTCGTCGATCAGCTGCTCGTGGTGCCCACCAGATAGCGCCCGGTCGTCTCGTCGATAGTAGAGGAAGTCGCAACGCTACAGAAAGATGAAAATCGAGCTGGCGGCGCGTTCGAAAAGCGCCTGGCTATCTGGGATCGGGTATGGCCATCGCCACCAGGGCCAACGATCCAGCGCTGGCCGCAGCGTTTGACTACGCACTGCAGCAGATTTCGGTGCAGGGCATCTTCGCCGAATTTTATCTGCGCTATTTCCCGGTCAGCTTTTTCTGATCACTTGAACGAGCAATGTTCAGCGAGTTTCGATCACTTTTGTGAGTAAGAGTTCTACCGCTCCGTACCCATACAGGGCATCACGCTCCAGCACCTGATCGGATCGAAAAGGCTCCTCCTTCTCGACCACACTGGGGTCGAAATCACAGTACGTGACTAGCCAACTGCGCTTCGAAAGCTCGTCCCGTCTGACAAACTGGGGCACGAGGCCTACGGCATAGCCACCGCTTCTCAGGGGAACAAGGAACCACGTTCCTTCCTGATAGTTGAGGCGTTTCATTTGAGAACAGCGCTCTAGGTCAGCGTGCGCAGGCGAGCCTTGGCAGCACGGGCGATGGCGGCGACGGTGAGCGTGTCGAGATCGAGCTGGCGACGGATAAGCTGCAGCACCCTCACCTCCTCCAGGCGCATTTCGAGGTCGACGGCCGCGACCTCGAAGGCTGCGGCATAGGCGGTGTCAAGCAGGCGCTCGGGCAGTGCTTCAGCGACGTGCGCCAAAACGCCTTCCAACCCGTCCTTTTCGTGCAGCAACTTCTGGCAGTCCTGGGCGACGCCGACCAGCCGGTTGTGGTCGAAGTCCTCGAACACCGGCCATGAGCGGACGACGTCGCCAATCCGCGCCAATTCGACATTGGTCATGTCACGATCGGACGCGGAAGTGATGACCATAAGATAGATCAGGGCTTCGTGCGGTGGCAATGGCATTTAAAAACTCCTCAAACGGGCTCCGAAGTTAGGAACGCGGCACCGACGTCGCAAGGAAAAAGCGCCGCGATCGTTGACGCCCACGGCAGGCACGCCTAGAGACCGGTTGAAAAAATCATCCGGCCCCTTCTTGCGACGATGCCGGCGAATAGTTTGGAAAACAGTGACATGGCGGGATCAAACATCATCGATCTCAATCCCGAGGTGCTTGCGGCAGCGGCCGAAAGCAAGGCGTGGCCGTTCGAGGAAGCCAGGAAGATCGTCGAGCGCTACAAAGGGGCTGATTTTCCCGAGACTGTCCTGTTTGAGACCGGCTACGGTCCGTCGGGGCTGCCGCACATCGGTACTTTCGGCGAGGTCGCACGCACCTCGATGGTGCGCCACGCCTTCCGCGTCCTCACCCGGGACACCGTCAAGACCAAGATCTTGTGCTTTTCCGACGACATGGACGGCATGCGCAAGATTCCGGACAGCGTCCCCGATCGCGCCGCACTCGAGCCGCACCTGCACAAGCCGCTCTCGTCCGTTCCCAATCCTTTTGGCGGCGACTATGCGAGCTTCGCAGACCACAACAACGCAATGCTTTGCCGTTTCCTGGACACGTTCGGCTTCGATTACGAGTTCGCCAGCGCGACGGAATACTACAAGGCTGGCCGTTTCGACGACGTTCTGCTGCGCGCTGCCGAACGTTTCGACAAAATCATGGACGTGATGCTGCCGACGCTCGGAGAGGAGCGTCAGGCGACCTACAGTCCGTTCTTGCCGATTTCCCCCAAAAGCGGCCGCGTGCTTTACGTCCCCATGAAGCATGTCGACGCCAAGGCCGGCACTATCACCTTCGACGATGACGGCACCGAAACCACGCTGCCCATAACCGGCGGCAGGGTGAAGCTGCAGTGGAAGCCGGATTTCGGCATGCGCTGGGCCGCGCTCGGCGTCGATTTCGAAATGTTCGGCAAAGACCACCAGACGAATGCGGTGATCTACGACCGTATCTGCAATATCCTGGGCGGGCGCGCTCCCGAGCATTTCGTCTATGAGCTGTTCCTGGACGAGAACGGCCAGAAGATTTCGAAGTCGAAGGGCAACGGACTGACCATCGACGAGTGGCTGACCTACGCGCCGACCGAAAGCCTCGAGCTCTATATGTACCAGCGGCCGCGGCAGGCCAAGAAGCTCTATTTCGACGTCATTCCGAAGGCGGTGGACGAGTATTACGCCTTTCTGTCCGCCTATCGCCGGCAGGAGTGGAAGGAGCGGCTGGGAAATCCCGTCTGGCACATGCATGACGGCAACCCGCCTGTCGTCGACCTGCCGGTATCGTTCGCGCTGCTGCTCAATCTGGTCAGCGCCTCGAACGCCCAGAACAAGGACGTGCTGTGGGGGTTCATTTTGCGCCACACGTCAGGCGTGACGCCGAAGACCCATCCCGAGCTCGACCGGCTGGCCGAGTATGCGATCCGCTATTTCGACGATTTCGTGAAGCCGGCCAAGGTGTACCGGGCCGCCGATGCGGTCGAGCGCGAGGCGCTGACGAAACTGTCCGAAGCGCTCGCCGCATTGCCGACAGATGCCGATGGCGAGGCGATCCAGAATGCCGCTCTCAACGTCGCGCGCAAGATCGAGCGCTATCAGGACCATTCGAAGCAGAGCCCGGAAGGCGGGCCGGGCGTCTCCGTTGCCTTCTTCCAGATGATCTACCAGATTTTGATCGGACAGGAGCGCGGCCCGCGCTTCGGTTCCTTCGCTGCGCTCTACGGCATCGCAGAAACCCGCGCGCTCATTCAGAAGGCGCTGGCTGGTCAGCTGGCGGCGTAGCCGCCGCCGAAGGATCGAGAATCGGCTGCGTCGGCTGCGCTGTGGCCGCAAAGGGGGCTGGTGCCGGAGGCAGGCCGGAGAGACTGGGCGCCGGCCCGAAAATGCCCTTCCTCGCCATACGGGCCTTCTCGCCGGCCTCGACGTAAGGGCCACCCTTGGCGGCGCGCGCCCAGCCGTTTTCGATCAACCACTGGCCGACATCCTGGTTGCCGACGCGGCATTCGGCGGTGATCAGGTCGCGGCCGCCCTCGGGTGGCACCGTGCAGACCACCGCCCGACCGCGCAGGAAGGCACGGAACGCCGTTCGCGCGCGGGTGCCACACGTCCACGACTTGCCGCCGTCGGTGCACGTTTCGTCCTGCCTGACGATGTCGACGCCGGAAATCGCGACGGAGTAGCCTTTGGCCTCGATCACACCGGCGGCCGATGCAACCGGCTGGAACAGTTTTGTCCCGTTCCAGTCGTCGGGCATTTTCGTTTTGGGCGGCTTGGGCGGTCCGGCCAGCGCCAACTCACTCAGCGGCGCGCGCGGCTCGACCCGTTCAAGCTCTTGCGGCTGAAGCTGCGGCGGGGCGACGACTTCGGGATCGATGGCCCTGGAATGCGCCTCTGGGCTCGCCGCCTTGGGTCGCGGATTTTCTGATGTAGCAGGCGCTTGGGATTGCGCCGCGACGGCCTGCGCCCGAGCCGCGACGCGCCCATTTTCGTCCTGCAGCACGGCGCGGCCACCTGTGGCAATCACAGCCCCCATCGCCAGGATCGTCAACACCGCAGCGGCGGCATGAAGCGGACGCACCGGCGGCCCCTACTGGCTTGCCCAGACAATCCGCGCCACCCATTCGACATCGCGCATCGGTATGTCGCGATCCGGGTGATCGGGATTGAGCGAGACCAGCATGATAGACTTCGCCGTCTGACGGTCCAGCACCTTGGCCATTACCTCGCCGGCATTGGTCTTGACGACGACGCGATCGCCCTTGCGGGTGGCGGCGCCCGGCTCGACGATCAGCACGTCACCGTTGCGGTAGAGCGGCAGCATGGAATCGCCCTGGACCTGCAGCGCATAGGAGGTTTCGGTCGCTCGTGCCGGAAGCTCGATCAGGTCCCAGCCCTGGCCCACGGGAAAGCCGGCATCATCGAAGAAGCCGCCGGCGCCGGCCTGGGCGAAGCCGAGCAGCGGCACCGAAGACGTCTGTGCCGGCAGAGATCCGGGAACGGTCTTGCCCCGGCCTTCGACCAGTCCGGTGAATTCGTCGAGCGAAGCGCCGGTCGCCTCGATGATCTTGGCCAGCGACTCGGTCGACGGCCAGCGCGGCCGCCCGTCCGAGGACAGCCGCTTCGATTTGTTGAAGGCCGTCGAATCGAGGCCCGCGCGTTTCGCCAGCCCCGACGCCGAGAGCGAATAGCGCTCGGCGAGAGCATCGATGGCGGCCCACACGCGGTCATGCGAGAGCACTTTTGCTCTCCTTCAGAACAGGAAAAAATACCTTCTCTGTTCTAATCGGTGGCCGTGAGTTTGTCCACCATCGAAGGCGGCGTCACGCCGCCTTCTTGGCCTCGCTCCTGGCATAGGGATCGAAGCGTTCGTAGAAAGTCTCGCCCTTCTCTGCCATCTCGAGCAGGAGCTTCGGCGCTTTGAACTCGCCGCCATACTTCTTCTGAAGACCCTTGGCGATCTTGACGAATTTTTTTGCGCCGATGCCGTCGATGTAGGACAGCACGCCGCCGGTAAAGGGCGCGAAGCCGAAAGCGAGGATCGAGCCGACATCGGCCTCGCGCGGATCGGTGACGATGCCCTCCTCCATCACCCGGGCCGCCTCCAACGCGATGGTGACCAGGAGCCGCTGCTTCAGTTCCTCATAGTCGACCTCTTCAGGCGGCAACTGCCGATAGAGATCCTTCAGGCCCGGCCACAGCTTCTTCTTGGCAGGCTTTTGCGGATAGTCGTAAAAACCCTTGCCGTTCTTGCGGCCGAAGCGGCCATGCGTGTCGACCAGCGTGTTGATCAGCGTCATCTGCTTCGGGTCGACCGCCTTGTCGCCGAGATCGCGCATGGTCTGTTTCATGATCTTCTGCGCGAGGTCGATCGCCGTTTCGTCCGTCAGCGCCAAGGGGCCGACCGGCATGCCGGCGGCCTTCGCCGCATTCTCGATCATCGGCGCCGGAACGCCCTCGATCAACATCTTGTAGGCTTCCGACATGTAGCGCAGCACGCAGCGGTTGACGTAGAAGCCGCGCGTGTCGTTGACGACGATCGGCGTCTTCTTGATGGCGCGGACGAAGTCGATCGCGGTGGCTAGCGCCTTGTCGCCCGTCTTCTTGCCCAAAATGATCTCGACCAGCATCATCTTGTCGACCGGCGAGAAGAAATGGATACCGATGAAATTCTTCGGCCGCGTCGAATTCTTCGCCAGCGACGTGATCGGGATGGTGGACGTGTTCGACGCAAAGACCGCCGCCGGCTTCAGCACGGCCTCCGCCTTTTCGGTGGCGTCCTTCTTGACGCCCGAATCCTCGAATACCGCCTCGACCACCAGGTCGCAGCCTGCGAGGTCGGCATAGTCCGCCGTCGGCGTGATCAGCGACAGCAGCCTGTCCTTGTCCTCCGGCTTGGCGCGGCCCTTCCTGACCTGATCCGAGATCAGGCTGTCCGAATGCGCCTTGCCCTTGGCGGCAGCGTCCATGTCGCGGTCGAGCAGCACCACCGGAATGCCGGCTTTGGCCGTGACATAGGCGATGCCGGCGCCCATGAAACCGGCGCCGAGCACGCCGATCTTCTTGAACTTGGTTTCCGGCACGCCGGCCGGACGACGCGCGCCCTTGCTCAGTTCCTGCAGCGACACGAACAGCGAGCGGATCATCGCCGCCGCTTCTCTGGTCTGCATGATTTCGGTGAAATAACGCTGCTCGATGCGCAAGCCGGTGTCGAACGGCACCAGCAGGCCTTCATAGACGCATTTCAGGATGGCCGCGGCAGCCGGATAGTTGCCATAGGTCTCGCGACGCAGGATGGCGATTGCCGGTGGCCACAGATTGGCGCCGGCCACCGAATAGACCGGGCCGCCGGGCAGCTTGAAGCCCTTCTCGTCCCACGGCGCCACTGGCTTCAAGCCATTTTTGATCATGGCTTTGGCGGATTCGACGAGCTTCGTCGGTTCGGCAATCTCATGGATCAGGCCCATCGACTTGGCCTTCTGCGGCGACAGCGTCTGACCGGAAGTCAGCATCTGCAGCGCCTGCTGCTGGTCGGTCAGCCGCGGCACGCGCTGGGTGCCGCCGGCACCTGGGAAGATGCCGATCTTCACTTCGGGGAGCGCCATCTTGACCTTGTCGGAATCGGCCGCGACACGGCCATGGCAAGCGAGCGACAGCTCGAACGCACCGCCCATGCAGGTGCCGTTGATCGCCGAAACCCACGGCTTGCCTGAGGTCTCCAGCTTGCGGAACAGGCCGGTCATGTAGCCGGCATTGTCGAACAATGCCTTGGTCGCCTTGTCCAGGTCCTTGGCTTTATCGGCTGCGAACTTCGACAGCATCTTCTGCAGCATGGTGATGTCGGCACCTCCGGAGAACGTGTCCTTGCCGGAGGTGATCACCGCCCCCTTTATCGACGCGTCGCTCGCCACCTTGTCGACGATGGCGTTCAGCTCCAGCATCACCTCTTCGGTGAAGACGTTCATCGAGCGGTCGGGCATGTCCCAGGTGACCAGCGCGATGCCATCGGCGTCAATGTCGAGGGTGAAGTTGGTGTAGCTCATCGGTTTCTCTCCCGTCAGACGCGTTCGATGATCGTTGCGGTGCCCATGCCGGCGCCGATGCAGAGCGTCACCAGCGCGGTGTTCAGGTCGCGGCGCTCCAGTTCGTCCAGCACCGTTCCGAAGATCATCGCACCGGTTGCGCCGAGCGGATGGCCCATTGCGATGGCGCCGCCATTGACGTTTATCCTGTCGTGCGAAATGTCGAAAGCCTGCATGTAGCGCAGCACCACCGAGGCGAACGCCTCGTTGAGCTCGAACAGATCAATGTCCGACAGCTTCATCCTGGCACGCTTCAGCAGCTTCTCGGTCACGTCGACCGGACCGGTCAGCATCAGCACCGGCTCCGAACCGATATTGGCGAATGCACGGATGCGAGCGCGCGGCTTCAGGTCGAGCGACTTTCCAGCCTTCTTCGAGCCGAGCAGAACGGCCGCCGCGCCATCGACGATACCAGACGAATTGCCGGCGTGGTGGACGTGATTGACCTCCTCCACCTCGGGATGCTTCTGCACCGCGACGGCATCGAAGCCGCCCATTTCGCCGGGCATGACGAAGGACGGGTTGAGGGCCGCCAGCGACTGCATATCGGTCGAAGGCCGCATGTGTTCATCGTGGTCGAGGATGGTCAGGCCGTTCTGGTCCTTGATCGAGATCACCGAATTCTTGAAGCGGCCTTCGCCCCAGGCTTTGGCGGCGCGCTTCTGGCTTTCGACCGCATAGGCGTCGACGTCGTCGCGCGAAAAGCCGTACTTCGTGGCGATCAGATCGGCCGAGATGCCTTGCGGCACAAACCAGCCCGGCAGGCCGACCGAGGGGTCCATGAACCAGGCGCCGCCGGACGCGCCCATGCCGACGCGCGACATCGATTCGACGCCGCCGGCGATGACGATCTCGTCGGCGCCCTGCGCGATCTTGGCGGCGCCGAAATTGATGGCGTCCAGGCCAGAGGCGCAGAAACGCGAGATCTGCATGCCGGGCGCTTTCGTGTCGTAACCGGCCTCGAAGGCGGCGGCGCGTGGAATGACAGAACCCGCCTCGCCGACCGGATCGACGCAGCCGAAGATGATGTCGTCGACGGCGCCGGTGTCCAGCCCATTGCGGTCACGGATCGCCGCAAGCACCTTGGCGCCGAGCCGCACCGCCGGCACCTCGTGCAGCGAGCCATCCTTCTTGCCCCTGCCGCGCGGCGTGCGCACGGCGTCATAGACATAAGCTTCGGCCATTTTCCTGCTCCTTGGTTTGCTGAAAGTCTCTCAGAGAGAGCGCCCGATCAGCAATTTCATGATCTCGTTGGTGCCGCCGTAGATGCGCTGGACGCGGGCGTCGCGGAACATGCGGGCGATCGGATACTCATTCATGTAGCCATAGCCGCCATGCAATTGAAGGCATTCGTCGACGACTTTTCCCTGCAGGTCTGACAGCCAGTATTTGGCCATCGAGGCCGTCACCGGGTCGAGACCACCATCGATATGGCGGGCGACGCAGTCATTGTAGAAGACCCGGCCTATGGTCGCCTCGGTCTTCAGTTCGGCCAGCTTGAACTGGGTGTTCTGGAAATCGATTATCGCCTTGCCAAAGGCCTTGCGCTCCTTGACGTAGTCGATGGTCAACGCCAGCGCCCGTTCGACCATGGCGATGGCGCCGGTGCCGATCTGCAGCCGCTCCTGCGGCAATTGCTGCATCAACTGGACGAAGCCCTGGCCTTCCTCGTGGCCGAGCAGATTGGAGGTCGGCACGCGCATATCGTTGAAGAACAGTTCCGAGGTGTCGTTAGCCTTGAGCCCGATCTTGTCGAGGTTGCGGCCGCGCTCGAACCCTTCCACCTCGTCGGTCTCGACGACGATCAGCGAAGTGCCCTTGGCGCCCTTCTCGGGGTCGGTCTTGGTGACAATTATGATGAAATTGGCGAGCTGGCCGTTGGTGATGAAGGTTTTTGAGCCGTTGACCTTGTACTGGTTGCCGTCCTTCTCGGCGCGCGTTTTGACGCCTTGCAGGTCGGAGCCGGCGCCGGGCTCGGTCATGGCGATGGCGCCGATCAGCTCGCCGGTCGCCAGTTTCGGCAGCCACTTCTTCTTCTGCTCCTCCGAGCCGTAGTGGAGGATGTAAGGGGCGACGATCGAATTGTGCAGGCCGATGCCGAAACCGTCGACGCCGACATGGCCGATCGCCTCGATGATGGCGCTCTCATGCGCGAATGTCCCGCCCGAACCGCCATATTCCTCCGGCATCGAGGCACAGAGCAGACCGGCCGCGCCCGCCTTCAGCCAGCACTCACGGTCGACCATCTCGTTCTTCTCGAACTCGTCATAGCGTGGCGCGATCTCTTCCGACATGAAGCGGTGCGCCATGTCGTAGAGCATGCCGACCTCGTCCGCCGCCCAGGCAGGTTTGGGAAGGCCAAGAATTTCGGCGGGGTTGGTCATGCTGTTTCTCCCTTGCGCCGACGTCCCCCTCCCCTTGAGGGGAGGGAACGTCGAGCTTAGAACGCTTCCGCCGGCAGTGCCATCAATGTATCGGCGCCGCTGGAGATGCGGGCGAGGTGCGCCGACGTTTCCGGCATGATCCGCTCCATGAAGAAGCGCGCCGTCACCAGCTTGCTATCGTAGAACGCCGGAGAACCATTGGCGCCGTTCGCCAATTTCGCCCCGGCCGCCTTGGCCATCTGCGCCCACATATAGCCCAGCGCCACCAGGCCGAAGAGATGCATGTAGTCGGTCGAGGCGGCACCGGCGTTATCGGGCTTGGCCATGCCGTTCTGCATCAGCCACATCGTCGCCGCCTGCAGATCGTTGAGGCCCTTCTTCAGCGCCTTGGTAAAGGGCGCCATCTTCTCGTCAGTGCGGTTCTCCTCGCAGAACTCGCCGACCTCCTTGAAGAAGGCCTGCACGGCACGGCCGCCATTCAAGGCCAGCTTGCGGCCGACGAGGTCGAGCGCCTGGATGCCGTTGGCACCCTCGTAGATCATGGCGATGCGGGCATCGCGCACGAACTGGCTCATGCCGTGCTCTTCGATATAGCCGTGCCCGCCGAACACTTGCTGCGCCATCACTGCGTGGTCGAAACCCTTGTCGGTGAGCACGCCCTTGACCACCGGCGTCATCAGCCCGGTGTAGTCGTCGGCAGCCTGGCGGTCCTTGTCGTCACTGGCACGGTGGACGATATCGGACTTGATCGCCGTCCACAGCGCCAGTGCGCGACCGGCCTCGTTGAAGGCCTTCATGGTCATCAGGCTGCGGCGGATATCGGGGTGGACGATGATCGGGTCGGCCTTCTTGTCCGGCGCCTTCGGCCCAGACAGCGAGCGTCCCTGCAGGCGATCCTTGGCATAGGACACAGCGTTCTGGTAGGCGACCTCCGACAGAGAAAGCCCCTGCAGGCCGACGCCGAGCCTCGCTTCATTCATCATCGTGAACATGGCTTTCAGCCCGCCATTCGTCTCGCCAAGCAGCGTGCCTTGTGCCTCGTCATAATTCATGACGCAGGTCGAATTGCCATGGATGCCCATCTTCTCCTCGATCGAGCCGCAGGAGACGGTGTTCTTCTCGCCAGGATTGCCTGATGCATCGAGCTTGAGTTTCGGCACGATGAACAGCGAAATGCCCTTCACGCCTTCCGGCGCGCCGTCGATGCGGGCCAGCACCAGGTGGACGATGTTGTCCGCCATGTCGTGCTCACCGGCCGATATGAAGATCTTCTGGCCTGAGATCCTGTAGGTGCCGTCGCCATTGGGAACCGCCCTGGTGCGCAGCAGGCCGAGATCGGTGCCGCAATGCGGCTCGGTCAGGTTCATGGTGCCGGTCCAGACGCCTTCGACCAGCTTCGGCAACCAGAGCGCCTTCTGCTCGTCGGTGCCATGGGTAATGATCGCGGCGATCGCGCCCTGCGTCAGGCCGGGGTACATCATCAGCGACATGTTGGCCGAAATCATATATTCGGAAACAGCAGTATGCACCGCGTAAGGCAGACCCTGGCCGCCAAATTCGACGGGTGCGGCCAGCCCCAACCAGCCGCCCTCGCGGTATTGGTCGAAGGCCTCCTTGAAGCCCTTCGGCGTCGTCACCGAACCGTCGCCATGGCGCTCGCAGCCTTCCATGTCGCCGACGCGGTTCAGCGGCTGCATGACATTTTCAGCGAGCTTGGCGCCCTCGGCAAGGATGGCCTCGACCACGTCCGGCGTCGCGTCGGAAAATCCGGGAAGATTGGAATAGCGCTGGTAGCCCAGCACTTCGTTCAGCACAAACAGCGTGTCCTGGACCGGCGCCCTGTAGATCGGCATGCATTTCCTCCACCATGCGGCCTTGGCCCCGAATCCCCCAATGTGAAGTCAGACGGGCATGCGGACCAATGTTCAGGTCGGAATAGCAAAAGTTGACGTTTGCGTAAACGTCAATTTTTTGATGCGACAAATTATCCCCGCCGCTCGCTCATAGCGTAACGGCGCTGGCCGTCGCCAGTCCGAACAGATTGAAAATCCCGGCGCAGCCGCAAGACAACGGGAAGAGCCGCGCAGCCAGGGCACACGCGGCTCTCTCCCGAAGGCCGTTCACCGGAAGCCGGCGAAGAATTATCCGGCGACGCTGGCCTGCGGCGCCGAGCGTTCGCTCAGCATCTGACGCACCGCCGCCATCGAGTTGCTCAACTCGTTGATGGCATCGTCGATCAGGGCCCGCTGCTTCTGCAGACGGGCAAGCTGCTTCTCCGACTTGTCGAGCGTCAGTCGCAACTGCTTGGTGTTGGAACCGCTGGGGTCGTAGAGGTCCATCATCTGCTTGACGTCGCGCAGCGAGAACCCGACCTTGCGGCCGAGCAGGATCAGCTTCAGCCGCGCCTTGTCGCGGCGCGTGTAGAGACGGGTCGAGCCGTCGCGCTGCGGATTGAGAAGGCCCTTGTCCTCGTAGAAACGCAGCGTTCGCAGCGTTACTCCGTATTTCTTGGCCATCTCGCCGATGCGGACAAGATCCTCGCCGGCTTTATCGGACATGTCATTGGTATTGGCCGCGGCTTCGCCGGGCGAAACAAGTTTCATGGTCACTGGCTTTCCCCATCTGGTGGCGCCGCGGTCCTGGACCGTGCGTCGCCTGAGTCGAAGCGGGGGCGTGCTTCCACTCGTGGTTTCAACAAAAAAAATCGCAAACGGCACAATCTGCACCCTTACGTTTACGTCAATTCTATACCGATAGCCGCCTCACGAAGCAAGGGCGTCGTGCGGGAGGACCTTTTTGCCGCATCCGCCACCGCATGGCCCGGCGGCGCTTCAGGCGCTCGTCAACATCGTTGCAACTTCTTAAGCTTGGTTAACGCGTTGTTTACCACGTTGGGCGAATTGTGCGCATGTCGGTCACCCGTGGTTATCCTGTAGCGAATTTTTCACGGTTTCGGAGTCCACCGCAGCAAAGCCGCGGCCGTCTTCGTTTCCGGCAGGACTTTGGGAACTGGTCATAAAGCCAGCAGCGATTGTGAACGGGCGCATCGATGAACAGCAAGCGGTCCTATCTCGATACACTCAACACCGGCCGGCAGCGCAGGGCGTACACCACGCTTGAACAGCTCAACCGCTCCCTGGAAACGCTGGAGCAGCGGCTGGAGCGGACGCGCGAGGACTTGAGCGAACGTCCCGATCCGCGCCGGCTGAGCGCGGAGCCGCGCTATGCCAGCGCCCGGCCCTATGAGGATCCGCGCCCGGCGCAGCCGCCGAAAAGCCCGGCGCCGGCTGCCTTCGATGAGAATTACCAGGCGATCGCCCGCGACATCGACCGCGTGCGCGGCCAGGAAGACGGCGTCGCCGTGGTCGGCAAGATCGCCGGCGAATTGCGCGGCCTGCGCGAGGAACTGCGCCACCAGATGAACGCCGGCCTGCAGCGCGAATTCGAAGCGCTGCGCAACGACATCGAGCGGGCTTTCCAGGCAAGCACCGAGCCGGGTGGCCAATCGACGGGAGGCAAAGGCAGCGCCGAACTCAGCGTCGAGTTCGAGCGGCTTTCCGGCGCCATCCAGTCCCTGGCCGAAAAGAGCGATGACAGAAGCGTCAACATGCTCCGGCTCGATCTGGAGCAGGTCAAGGCCGCGCTCGACACGTTGGCGCGCGAGGAGAGCGTGCAGGCGGTCGGCCGCCGCTGGGACGAGTTCGACCGCCGCTGGACCGCGTTCGAGGATCGTGTCGATGCCGATCAGCGACAGCGGTCGGACGCACCCGGTCTTTCGATGCTGACCGAACGGCTCGAACAGATCAGCAATGCCGTCAACAATCTGCCGGAATCGCTTTCGCTGCGCTCGCTCGAAGAGAAGGTCCGCACGCTTGCCGGCGCCGTCGAGCATTTCGCCCGCCAGCAGGACAGTCTCGGCAGCAGCACATTGGCGATGATCGACGAGCGGCTGGACGAGATTTCCCGCGCCATCGTCGCCTCGACCGTCGCTGCGCAGGCCAATTCATTCGACCCCGAAGCATTCGAGCGTATCGAGAAGCGGATTGCGTCGCTTGCCGAACAGATCGAGGAAGTGACGCAAGTCCACCCCAGCGGCGAGGTCATCGACCGCCTCAACATGCTGTCGAGCCGGGTCGACGATCTTGCCAGCCGGGCCAATTTGCCTGAGCAGGCGATGGAGCGTCTCGACAAGCAGATCGCGCTTATTGCCGACAAGATCGACCGGGCGCCTGCCATGCCGGACGCCGACTATATCTTCCAGGGGCTGGAACAGCGTTTCGACGTGCTGTCCGGCATGATGGAGCGCCGCCAGGGCGACGCGATCGAACAGGGCAACATGCTGTTTCGCGATCTCGAGCGCCGGCTGGACGAAGTTGCCGACAGGCTGGACCAGCGCATGCCGCAGATCGACGGGGCCGGCATCATGGACGCCCTCGACGCCCGCTTCAGCGCGCTGGCCAAGCGCTTGGAGACGCGCGTTCCCGATCACGCAGGTGAAGCGGCGATCCGTGGCCTGGAAAGCCGGCTCGAAGACATTTCAGTCCGGCTGGATTCATCGGCGGCACAAGTCGCCGGCATCGACCCGGCCCTGATCCGCAGCCTGGAAGCGCAGGTCGCGGGCCTGTCGGCGCACCTTTCGAAACCCGGCGCGCCACTGCCGGAATTGGAGGATATCAGCCCCCGTCTCAACGAAATCGAGAAGTCGCTGGCTGGCACCCGCGATTCCATCCTCAGCGCGGCGCGCGAGGCAGCCGAGAGCGCCGTCCGTTCGTTGGCGGGCTCCAGTGCCAACACGGCGGCTGTCTCTGGCCTCGCCCAGGATCTGAAGACGCTCGAAGCACTGACGCGCCGTTCCGACGAGCGCAATTCGAGGACCTTCGAAGCCATCCACGACACGCTGCTCAAGATCGTCGACCGGCTGGGCTCGCTGGAAACCGACGAGCCGGCCGACGCTGTGAGCGAACTTCTGAATACGCAGCCGGCCGAGCCGGACAGCTGGCGCGGCGTGCGATCGTCAAAGATGGCCGTACGTGACGCGCCGTCCATGGACATCGACCAGCCACTGCCGCTGACGGAAGACATGGCCGACCTCGACAGCCATGTCTCTGCCATGATCAGCGATGACTCAAGTTCGCCTAGCGAACCGGGCACGCGTAGCGACCCGGGCACGCGCACGCCGGCCGAAGCCGCCGCGGCCGCGGCCATGGCGGCGCTTGGCTCGGACACGGCGGAAAAAAGCCAGCCGACCGGCGGCCGGAAGTCGATGCTCGGCGGACTGGCGCGCGCCTTCAAGGCCAAGAAGGAGACGATTGTTCCACCGCTTGCCGGCTCCGCGCCTGATGTCGAGATACCGATTGCCGATCTCGACGAGCCGCTGGACCCGAAGGTTGCCAACCGGCCGCTGGAGCCCGGCTCCGGCCCACCTGACCTCAACGCCATCATGAAGCGCGTGCGCGACGAACGCGGCCCGCCCGGCAGGGCCGGCAATGCCGACGCATCGAAATCCGACTTCATCGCCGCTGCCAGGCGCGCGGCGCAAGCGGCCGCTGCCGAGGCCGACGCTCTCAAGCGGCAATCGACGATGAGGGGGCCGGTAAAAGCGCTCAGGATCGGCGACTTGCTCAAGGCGCGACGCAAGCCGATTCTGATGGCAGCCGCCGCGGTCATGCTGGCGCTCGCCGGCCTGCAATTGGGCAAGGCCTTTGTCTCCGACCCGGTCGAAATGGCCAGCAACGATACGGCGCCGATGGCGGCCGCGCAGCCAGCGGAAACCGCATCGATCGGTACCGTCAACGAACCGAAGACGGACACAGAAACTGCAGGGGATAGCGCACCAGACCACGCTGTTCGGCAGGCAGAGCCATCCGAGTCGCTAGCCGAGGACGACATGCCGGCGCAGGCCGGCATCGCCACGCCGTCGGATAACGAGAGATCGGCGGATGGTGAAACGTCGGTCGACTCAGGGTCCGCGGCCGAGCCTGTTCCTGCATCAATGGCTTCAACGACGTCGCCCGATCCGGCGGCGGCGAACGTGACAGCGTCGGCACCTGCGGGCCCGACGGCTGCGGACGCCGAACCAATGGCCACCGCGCCGGACGCCACGCCCGCGACCCAGGACATGACCGGCACGGTCACGTCAGCGGTTGCATCGACGGCGGCGGCCACTGCCAAGATCGACATTCCAGCCGATGCCGGCCCGGCTGCCTTGCGTGACGCAGCGGCCGGCGGCGACGCCGAGGCACTGTTCGAGATCGGCTCGCGCTACGCCGAATCGCGCGGCGTCAAGCAAGACATGGCAGCGGCCGCCAAATGGTACGAGAAATCAGCCGAGCTCGGCTTCGCACCGGCGGAATACCGCATCGGCAACTTCTACGAGAAGGGCACCGGCGTCGCGCGCGACGTCAAGAAGGCGAAGACCTGGTACCAGCTCGCCGCCGCGCAGGGCAACGCCAGCGCCATGCACAACCTCGCCGTGCTCTTCGCCATGGCGGCGGACGGCGTGACCGACAATGAATCGGCCGCGCACTGGTTCCAGGCCGCCGCCGATCTCGGCGTCAAGGACAGCCAGTTCAATCTCGGCATCCTGGCGGCGAAGGGCGTCGGCATGAAGCAGAATCTCGAAGAGTCCTACAAATGGTTCGCGCTCGTCGCCAAGACCGGCGACAAGGATGCGGCGGCAAAGCGCGACGAGATCGCCAAGGCGCTCAGGCCCGAGCAGCTCGAACGCGCACGCGCCGCCACGGAGCTGTGGAAGGCAAAGCCGCTCGATCCCGCGGCCAATTCGGCCGATATTCCCGAATCGTGGCAGGACGGCACGCCGCAGACGACCGCCAGCGTCGACATGAAGAAGGTCGTTCAGAACATCCAGCGCATTCTCAACAAGAACGGCTACGAGGCCGGCATTGACGATGGCGTGATGGGCCAGAAAACCAAGGATGCCATCATGGCTTTCCAGACTGACAACGACCTGAAGCCCACCGGCACGGTCGACGAAAAGCTGGTCAAGGCGCTGCTTGCGCGCAAATAACGTCAGATGCGTCGTTTCCGCGACGCCTTTGCCACACATTTGCCTGTTAACTGATTGAGTTGTTTTTTGTTTCGGCGACGTGGCGAGGTTTGACTTCGCCGCCCGGCCGGCGCAAGAACGGACAGGCTTTTGGCGCGAATGCCCGCCACGGTTGCATTCGCCGGCGGGCAAACTGATCGAGACTGACGGGTGGGCATCTATCTCCCGATCGCGGAAATTTCCGTCAACATCTTCGTGCTGCTGGCCATGGGCGCGGCGGTGGGTTTCCTCTCGGGCATGTTCGGAGTGGGCGGCGGCTTCCTGATCACGCCGCTGCTGATCTTCTACAACATACCGCCGGCGATCGCAGTCGCCACCGGCGCCAACCAGGTCATCGCCTCCTCCTTCTCCGGCGCATTGTCGCACGTGAAGCGCGGCACGCTCGACTTCAAGCTCGGCGGTGTGCTTTTGGCCGGCGGCATCGTCGGCTCGACCGGCGGCATCTTCGTCTTTGGCTTCTTGCGCCGGCTCGGCCAGCTCGACCTGTTCATCTCGCTGCTCTACGTCGTGCTGCTCGGCACCGTTGGCGGGCTGATGCTGGTCGAGAGCGTCAATGCGCTGCGCGCCGCGCGCAGCGGCGCGGCACCGGTGCTGAAGAAATCCGGCCAGCACAACTGGATCCACCGCTTGCCGCTGAAGATGCGGTTCAGGGCCTCGAAGCTTTTCGTCAGCGTCATCCCGGTGCTCGGCCTCGGCGCCGGCATCGGTTTCCTGTCGTCGATCATGGGCGTCGGCGGCGGCTTCATCATGGTGCCGGCGCTGATCTATCTCTTGAAAGTGCCGACCAACGTCGTCGTCGGCACCTCGCTGTTCCAGATCATCTTCACCTCGGCCTACACCACGCTGGTCCATGCCACCACCAACCAGACGGTCGACATCATGCTCGCCTTCTTGTTGATGGCGGGCGGCGTCGCCGGCGCGCAATACGGCGCCAAGGCCGGCCAAAGGCTGCGCGGCGAGCAGCTCAGGGCGCTGCTGGCACTGCTGGTCCTGGCGGTTGCCATCCGGCTCGCCATCGATCTGTTCGTGACGCCGCCCAGCCTCTATTCGCTGTCCGGCGCGGATCCGACCTGATGGCGGGTTTTAGGACGATCCTGGCCGTTGCCTCGCTGTCGCTGTTCGCCGCCTCGTCACCGGCAAGAACGCAGACGCCGGTTACCGAAAACATCCAGATCGGCCTGTCCACCGACCATGTCTCGATCACCGCCGGCTTTTCCGGCGCCGACCTCACCATCTTCGGCTCATTGGAAAATGCCGACCCGCGTGTCGCGCGCCAGGGGCGCTACGACATCGTCGTCGTGCTTGAGGGTCCGGCCCGGAAGGTCGTCGTGCGCCGCAAGGACCGGGTGCTCGGCATCTGGATCAATCTGGAGTCCGAGACCTTCAAGAATGTGCCGGTGTCCTATTCGGTGGCGACGACGCGGCCGCTGCAGGACGTCACCGACCCCAACAGCTACAAGCAACTGTCGCTCGGCGCCGCCAACATCTACATGCAGCCGGCCGACGCTGGCGAAAGTCCGGCGACCATCCAGGAATTCACCGCGGCACTGCGCGAGCGAAAGACGGCGACCGGCCTCTACAGCGTGAATGTCGGCGGCGTGCAGTTCCTCTCGCAGAACCTGTTCCGCGCCACCGTCAGGCTTGCGCCCAATGTTCCGGTCGGCACCCACAAGGCCCGTGCGTTCCTGTTCAAGAGCGGCCTGTTCATCAAGGAAAGCTCCGCCCAGCTCGAAATCCGCAAATCCGGTTTCGAACAGTCGATCTTCCGCGTCGCCCACGATTATTCTTTCCTGTATGGCGTCTTCGCGGTGTCGTTGGCCATGCTGACCGGCTGGCTCGGAAGGCTCGTCTTCCGGAAGGACTAAACTCTCTTAAAAAGGCGGTTCCCCTTTTTACGCTCGTGGGTTAGACCGCGACCCCCGGCCCGGCCGAACACCGGCTGTCGCTCCCCAATCAAAAATACAGGTCTTTGCGATGCGACCAGCATTCGGCGGTATCGACTTCGGCACTTCGAATTCCACGTCGGCGTGATCAGGGACGGGCAGCCGCAACTGGTGGCGCTGGAAGACGGCGAGGTGACCCTGCCCAGCGCGGTGTTCTTCAATTTCGAGGACAACCGCACCTACTTTGGGCGCCGCGCCATCGCCAACTATACCGACAGCATCGAGGGTCGCCTGATGCGCTCGCTGAAGAGCGTACTCGGCGGTACGCTGGTCCATGAAAAGACGCGCATCAAAACCCGATCGATCGCCTTCACCGAGATCATCGGTCTGTTCGTCGGCCACCTCAGGAAAAGGCTGGAAGAGGATGCGGACGATACGGTTGAAAGCGTGGTGCTCGGTCGTCCCGTGCAGTTCGTCGACGACGATGCCGAGGCCGATGCCAAGGCCGAAGGTGAACTCGAAAACGCGGCCCGCACCCAGGGCTTCAAGCATATCGCCTTCCAGTTCGAGCCGATCGCGGCAGCGCTCGACTACGAGCAGAAGGTGACGGGCGAAGAACTGGCGCTGATCGTCGACATGGGCGGCGGCACGTCCGACTTCTCGATCGTGCGGGTCTCGCCGCAGCGCGCCCGCGCCCTCGATCGCAAGGACGACATCCTGGCCAGCCGCGGCATCCACATCGGCGGCACCGACTTCGACCGGCTGTTGAGCATCGCCCATGTGATGCCGCAGCTCGGCTACCTCTCGCCGACCAAGGACGGCAAGCGCAACTTGCCGGCCAGCTACTTCATCGACCTGGCGACATGGCAGCGCATCAATCTGGTCTACACCGCCCGAGCGATGACGCATCTGCGCCAGATTCGCTACGAGGCGGAACGCGCCGACCTAGTCGACCGCTTCATCGACATCGTCGAGCATCGTTACGGGCACGCGCTGGCCGCTTTGGTCGAGAGGGCCAAGATCGCGCTGACGGAGCAACCGTCCGCCGAGGTGATGGTCGCGCTGACGGGAGCGAAGTTTGCGACCGAAATTACGCGCGCCGGGATCGACGACACGATCGCCAGGGATATCGAACGGGTGGCCGCTACGGTTGGTGAGACGATCCGCGACGCGCAGGTGAAACCGTCCGACATCACCGCGGTGTTCCTGACCGGCGGATCGACCGCCATCCCGCTGGCAAGGCAGCAGATACTGGCCCTGGTGCCGCAGGCGTCGGTCATCGAAGGTGATATGTTCGGCTCGGTCGGGCTTGGGCTGGCGCTCGATGCGCAGCGGAAATTCGGCTGACCCGGCTTACCCGCGGACGGTCTCGCCGGCCCTCACGCCCAGATGCGCCTTGAGCGCCATCTGGGCCAGACTTGCCTGCCGGTCACGATGCGTGATCATGGCGAAATCGCGCTTTGGCAGATCGATCGGCACGGCTCGCAGGCTGCCCTCGGCGACCGCGCGTTCGACAACGAGCTCCGAAATGATGGTGGCGCCGGCGCCGGCCTCGACCGCCTGACGGACCGCCTCGTTGCTCGGCAGCACCAGGAATATCCGCAGGTCTGCGAACGATATCCCTTCGCGGCGGGCAAGATCTTCCAGCACCTCGCGCGTGCCCGATCCGCCTTCCCTGATGATCCAGCGGAGTTCCTTGATATCGGGATGCCCGGGCAAAACTTCGGCGATCTCGGGATGCGAATGCGCCACGACCAGCATCAGGCGATCCACATCGACCTTGGCGCGCCGCAATATGTCCGATTCAGTGCGCCCCTCGACCAGGCCAAAATCAGCCGTACCGTCGAGTACGGTGGTCTCAACCTGCCTGGTGTTGCCGATGGTCACGCTTAGCCTGACGGCGGGATAGGCCTCGTGGAAGGAGGCCAGCCGGCGCGGCAGCCAGTAGCTGGCGATGGTCTGGCTGGCGGCGATGGAAAGGCTGCCGGTGATCGTCTGCGAGACGTGCTCCAGCACGTCGTGGGCGGCAGCCGCCCGTTCGAGCACGGCCTTCGCCTCGGGCAGAAACCTGCGCCCGGTCTGCGCCAGTTCGATGTTGCGACCGACCCGGTTGAACAGCTGGACGCCATGCTGCTGTTCGAGCGAGCGGATGGCCGCCGAGGCGGCCGATTGGGAAATGCCCAGCAGCTCGGCCGCCTTGGTCATGTGCCCCCGTTCGGCGACGGCAACGAATATCCGCAGTTGGTCCAGGGTCATGCGGAGAATTAAGAAACAAGTTCGATTGGAATTACAAGAGCAACTTGTTAGACAGATCGATTGCTTTGTTCTAATTTTCCCGGTGAAGTTGGAAAAAAATCGCGGCCAACCTGCAACGGGTAGAAAAGTGATCGGGCGGTTCAAATCCTTGTTTGCCCATTGGACCCGCGGTCTGCGGCGTCGGCTTGCCGGCGACCGTTATCATCCGGAAGAACACTACATGCGCGGCCCCGGGCCGAAGACGAGAGCCAAATTCGCAGACCGCAAAAGCCCCGAATCATGAACCACGGACCGCTGCGAGGCGCCAATTCCGCACCGTCCCAACGGTCGCTTGCCGACACAAGCGCGCCCGACGAGGGCGACGGCGTCGATACCTCACCTGACGTCTCCGACAGCATCGCCAAGACCACCTGCTACATGTGCGCCTGCCGCTGCGGCATCGACGTCCACATCAAGGACGGCAAGGTCCGCTACATCAACGGCAACAAGGACCATCCGGTCAATCGCGGCGTACTGTGCGGCAAAGGCAGCGCCGGCATCATGCAGCACTACAGTCCGGCCAGGCTGAAGAAGCCTTTGCTGCGCAGCGGTCCGCGCGGCTCGGGAGAGTTTCGCGAGATCGAGTGGGAGGAGGCCTTCTCGATCGCGACGGAACGGCTTTCGAAAATCCGCCGCACCGATCCGAAGAAACTCGCCTTCTTCACCGGGCGCGACCAGTCGCAATCGTTGACCGGCTGGTGGGCGAGCCAGTTCGGCACGCCGAATTTCGCCGCCCATGGCGGCTTCTGCTCGGTCAACATGGCGGCCGGCGGGCTCTATACGATCGGCGGCTCGTTCTGGGAGTTCGGCGAACCCGACTGGGACAACACCAAATACTTCATGCTGTTCGGCGTCGCCGAGGACCATGATTCCAATCCGATCAAGATCGGCCTTGGCAAGCTCAAGGCGCGCGGCGCCAAGGTGGTCTCGATCAATCCATGCCGCACCGGCTACAACGCCATTGCCGATGACTGGATCGGCATCCGGCCCGGCACCGACGGCCTGTTCGTGTTTGCTCTCATCCATGAACTGCTGAAGGCCGGCCGCGTCGATCTCGATTATTTGCTGCGCTACACCAACGCCCATGTCCTCGTCATCCAGGAGCCGGGTGCAGCCGATGACGGGCTGTTCGCACGCGACAGCGGCGGCAATCCGCTGGCCTGGGACAGGCTGGCCAAAGTCTCCGTCAGCGCCACTGATACCGACGCAAAGCCGGCGCTGACCGGCAACTTCCAGGTCGATGGCCGCCGCTGCGTACCGGTCTTCCAGCTTATCGCAGACCGCTACCTGCACGAGAGTTATTCTCCCGATGCGGTCGCCGAACGCTGCGGCGTTACCGCCGACACCATCCGCCGCATCGCCGCCGAACTGGCGCATGTCGCCTTCGAGCAGGCGATCGAACTGCCGGTGGCGTGGACCGACTGGGCCGGCCGCCGGCACGAGACGATCAAGGGCCGGCCGGTGTCGATGCACGCGATGCGCGGCATCTCGGCGCATTCGAACGGTTTTCATACCTGCCGCGCCATCCACCTGCTGCAAGTACTCCTGGGTACGGTGGACGTGCCCGGCGGGTTTCGCTTCAAGCCGCCTTATCCGCGGTCGGCGCCGCCGGGGCCGAGGCCGGCGGGCAAGGACGTCAGGCCGATGGCGCCGCTCGAAGGCATGCCGCTCGGTTTCGTCTGCGGCCCCGACGATCTGCTGGTCGATGACGTCGGCACGCCGACCCGCATCGACAAGGCCTATTCCTGGGATGCGCCGCTGGCAGCACACGGGCTCATGCACACGGTCATCCGTAACGCCTGGGCCGGCGACCCCTACAGGATCGACACGCTGTTCATGTACATGTCCAACATGGCCTGGAACTCGTCGATGAATACCGTCGAGACGATGGCGATGCTGACCGACATGGATGCGTCAGGCGAGTACAGGATCCCGTTCATCATCTATTCCGATGCCTATTATTCCGAGACCGTGCCGTTCGCCGATCTCGTGCTGCCCGACACCACCTATCTCGAGCGTCATGACTGCATCAGCCTGCTCGACCGGCCGATCAGCCATGCCGATGGGCCGGGCGACGCCATCCGCCACCCCGTCGTCGAGCCGGACCGCGACGTGCGGCCGTTCCAGACGGTGCTGATCGAGCTCGGCGCGCGGCTCGGCCTGCCCGGCTTCGTCGCCGACGACGGCTCGGCCAAATACCGCGATTATGCCGACTACATCGTCAATCATGAGCGCAGGCCAGGCATCGGCCCGCTCGCCGGCTGGCGCGGCAAGGACGGAATTTTGATCGGCAAGGGCGATGCCAATCCCGACCAGCTTCAGCGCTACATCGACAATGGCGGCTTCTGGCACCACGATTTTGCCGACGACCAGCGCTACTACAAGATGGCCAACCGATCCTACCTCGAGTTTGCCGAGACCATGGGTTTCATCCCGAAGGCCGAGCCGATCGTGTTCCAGCTCTATTCGGAACCGATCCAGCGGTTTCGCCTCGCCGCGCGCGGCCATGGCCGGGTGCTGCCGCCGGAGGCGGAGCGCAGCCGCATCGAAACCTATATGGACCCGTTGCCGTTCTGGTACACGCCGTTCGAGGAGGCGGTTGTCGACGTTGAGAAATACCCTCTGCATGCGCTGACGCAGCGGCCGATGCACATGTATCATTCCTGGGGCTCGCAGAACGCCTGGCTCAGACAGATCACCAGCCAGAACCGGCTGTTCGTGCACAGCCGAACCGCCGCCGGCCTCGGGCTTGTCGATGACGACTGGGTGTGGATCGAGAGCATCAACGGCAGGGTCAAGGGACAGATCAAGCTGGTAGACGGCGTCAACGTGGACACGGTGTGGACCTGGAACGCGATCGGCAAGCGGCGCGGCAGCTGGGGCCTGAAGGACGACGCGGCCGAATCCAACCGCGGCTTCCTGCTCAACCACATCATCGGCGACCAGACTTCCGCCGATGCGAACGGCAAGCGCTACTCGAATTCCGATCCGGTCACCGGCCAGGCGGCATGGTTCGACCTGCGCGTCCGCATCGTCAAATGCGCGGCTGAAGAAGCCGGCTTCACCGAGCCGCAGTTCGAGCGCTTCCGGCAGCCGCCGCATTTCGAGTCCTCGCCCGAAAAGCTCAGTTTCGGCGCCGAGTTCCGCATGAAAAGAGAAGCTGCCGAATGACTTGCCTTCCCGCCCATACCGACAAAAAACTCGGCCTGGTCATCGACCTCGACACCTGCGTCGGCTGCCAGGCCTGCGTCACCGCCTGCAAGGAATGGAACACCGGCGGTCACATGGCGCCGCTGACCGACATCGATCCCTATGGCGGCGACGCCGACGGGGTCTGGTTCAACCGCGTCCACAGCTATGAGCACATGACGGAGATGGGTGGCCGCACGGTCAACTTCCCACGCTCCTGCCTGCATTGCGAAACACCGGCCTGCGTCACCGTCTGCCCGACCGGCGCCTCCTACAAGCGGGCCTCGGACGGCATCGTGCTGGTCGACGAGGACAAGTGCATCGGCTGCAAATTGTGCAGCTGGGCCTGCCCCTATGGCGCGCGCGAATTCGACACCGATGTCGGCGTGATGAAGAAGTGCACGCTGTGCGTCGACCGCATCTACAACGACAATCTGGCGGAAGAAGACCGCGTGCCGGCCTGCGTCGCCGCCTGTCCGACCAGCGCGCGGCACTTTGGCGATCTCGGCGACCCGGCATCGGCGATCTCGCAACTGGTGGCCGAACGCGGCGGCGTCGACCTGATGCCCGAACTCGGCTATCACCCGACAAACAAATATCTGCCGCCGCGCGCCCACACGCCGCGCGCCGCATCGGTGCCGGCGCCGAGACTCGAACCGGTGCAGGCCGAAGGCGGTTTCCTCGGCTGGGTCGACCGCATGCTTTCGCATTGATCAGCATCCATGCATCCAGCCTTCTCCGTTGTCTTCTTCACCACTGCCACCGGCGCCGGTTACGGCCTGCTCGCGCTGCTCGGCGTGCTGGCCGGACAAGGATTTGTCCCGCCTGACTTCTGGCTCGGCCTCGTCGGCATGGGGCTGGCGCTCGGCCTGATCTCGGCCGGCCTGCTGTCGTCGGCCCGCCATCTCGGCCGACCAGAACGCGCCTGGAGAGCATTCTCGCAATGGCGCAGCTCATGGCTGTCGCGCGAAGGCGTTGCATCGGTCGCGACCTTCGTGCCGGCAGGAGTGTTCGCCCTCGGCTGGCTGTTCCTCGGCCGCACAGACGGCTGGGTGGCCGTCGCCGGGCTGCTGGCTGCCGCCGGCGCGGTCGCCACCGTCTGCACCACCGGCATGATCTACGCCTCGCTGAAACCGATCGCCCAGTGGCACAGCCGCTTCACTCTGCCAGGCTATCTCATCTTTTCGGCGATGACCGGCTGCGTGATTTTGAACGCGCTGCTGCAGGGCTTTGCCGTTGGGTCGAAGACTATGGTGGCGTTCTCGCTGCTCCTCACCTTTTTCGGCTGGGGGTGGAAACTGGCGACCTGGCGCCACAACGACAGGCTGGAAATCCCGACCAACGCCAACACCGCGACCGGGCTTGCCGGCGGTACGGTGCGGTCGCTGGAATGGCCGCATACCGAGGAGAACTACCTGCTCAAGGAGATGGGCTTTCGCATCGCGCGCAAGCACAGCGCAAAGCTAAGGCGGTTCACGCAGGTGCTGGCCTTCGCTCTGCCCATCTTGCTGCTGATCGTCGCGTTCGTCTTGCCATGGCCCTATGCGGCGGCGCTGTCGGCACTCGCCACATCAGCTCAATTCGCCGGCATGCTGGTCGAACGCTGGCTGTTCTTCGCCGAGGCGAAACACACCGTCACCCTCTACTACGGCCGGTAGAGCAGCTCAGCCCGGCCGCAGCATCGCGTGGGAAATCGCAAAAATGCGCTCGGTGCCGAGCATATAGGCCATCAGCGTCTCGCGGCGGAACAGCCCGGCATAGGCGCGGTCGAGCACATTGAGCGAGCCAGTATAGGCGCCGAAGGCCGGCATGATCATGCGGCCGCCGTCGCCGGCAAAGCAGCGCCGTCGCACCGAGCGACCTTGCTGCACGATGCGGGCGCAAGGGTGCAGATGGCCCGAAATCTCGCCTTCCACTCTCACCGCCGAAGGCTCGTGGCGGAATACGAGAGAGCCGATGGCCAGCTCGCGCACCGTCTCGCCGGGCAGGTCGGCCGGCGCATCCGGGTCATGATTGCCGGCAACCCAGAACCAGTCGCGGCCGGCCATCAGCGCTTCCAGGCGTTCGCGAAAGCTTGCATGCATGCGCGCGGCGCCGGCGCCGTCATGAAAGCTGTCGCCGAGGCTGATGACGATCGCCGGCTGATAATCGGCAATCACCGCCTGCAATCGCAGCAATGTCGCACCGGTGTCGTAAGGCGGGATCAATGTACCGCGCCGTGCCAGCGACGAACCCTTTTCCAGATGCAGGTCGGACACGGTCAGAAGCCGAAGCTCGGGAAAATAAAGCACGCCGCGGCGATCGCAGATCGCACGCTCGCCGGCGATGCCGATAGGATCGGCATCCGCCAGGAGCGCCGTCATGGCGAGTGCGAATGTCATTTCGTCCCCATGGCCTCCTCGACCAGCGTTGCCGCATCCATCAGCAGCGTATCATCGGCCTCGCCATGCACCGGCATCTTGCCGATCTCGAGCATGATAGGCACGGCGAGCGGCGAAATCTGCTCGAGGTCTTTATGCACGATTCGTCCCTTGATACGCGAGAGCATCTCGGCAAGTCTGCTGACATCCAGCAGACCCGTGGCCGCGTCGGCACGCGTCGCCTGCAGCAGGATGTGGTCGGGCTCATGGCTGCGCAGGACCTCGTAGATGAGGTCGGTCGAGACGGTGACCTGGCGGCCGCTCTTCTCCTGGCCCGGGTGGCGTTTTTCGATCAGTCCGGAGATGAGCGCGCAATTGCGAAAGGTGCGCTTCAAGAGCCAGCTGCCGGCCAGCCAGGCTTCGAGATCGTCGCCCAGCATGTCCTGGTCGAAAAGCGCGGCCAGCGACGGTTTCTTCGGCCGGAACATCCTGCCCATATCGGCCAGCGACCAAATGGCAAGCGCATAGTCGGTGGCGACGAAGCCGAGCGGCCTGGCTCCCGCCCGGTCGAGGCGGCGGGTGAGCAGCATGCCAAGCGTCTGGTGCGCCAGCCTGCCCTCGAACGGGTAGGCCACCAGATAGTAGCGGTTGCCGCGCGGAAAGGTCTCGATCAGCAGGTCGTCGCGCTTCGGCAGCACCGATTTGTCGGCCTGGAAGCGCAGCCAGTCGGCGACCTGTTCCGGCAGCTTCTTCCAGCGCTGCGGGTCATCCAGCATGATGCGGACCTGTTCGGCGAGGTAAGTCGAAAGCGGGAATTTGCCGCCGCCATAATAGGGCACCTTGGCGTCACTGCCGGGCGCATTCGACACGAAGCACTCATTGTCGCGGATGCCCTCGAAGCGCAGCACCTTGCCGGCGAACATGAAGGTATCGCCATGCGTCAGCGTTTCGAGGAACGCCTCCTCGATCTTGCCGAGAACCCGACCGCCGCGCGAGGCAGAGCCTTTGCTGCCGGCCTTGACATAACGCACGTTGAGCGCCGGCACCTCGATGATGGTGCCGACATTCAGCCGGTACTGCTGGGCGATGCGAGGATTGGAGACGCGCCACAGCCCGTCCTTGTTCAGGCGGATGCGGGCGTAGCGCTCGTAGTTCTTCAGCGCATATCCGCCGGTGGCGACGAAGTCGACGACACGATCGAACGTCGGCCGGTCGAGTTCGGCATAGGGCGCGGCGGTTCGCACCTCCTCGAACAGCGCATCGGCATGAAAAGGCGCGCCGCAGGCGCAACCCAGGACATGCTGCGCCAGCACATCGAGCCCGCCATTGACCAGCGGCGGCGTGTCCTGGGCGCCGAGGTAATTGGCGTCGAGCGCCGCCCGGCATTCCAGCACCTCGAAGCGGTTGGCCGGAATCAGGATCGCCTTCGACGGCTCATCCATGCGGTGATTGGCGCGGCCGATGCGCTGCGCCAGCCGGCTCGCACCCTTCGGTGCGCCGACATGCACGACCAGGTCGACATCGCCCCAGTCGATGCCGAGGTCGAGCGTCGACGTGGCGACGATGGCACGCAAGGCATTCTCGCCCATGGCTTTTTCGACGCGCCGGCGCTGGGCGACATCGAGCGAGCCGTGATGCAGCGCGATCGGCAAAGTGTCCTCGTTGACCCGCCACAATTCCTGGAACAGCAGTTCGGCCTGGCTGCGCGTGTTGACGAACAGCAGGGTCGTCTTGTGTCGCTTGATCTCGCTATAGATTTCCGGTGTCGCGTAGCGGGCCGAATGTCCGGCCCACGGCACGTGCTGTTCCGAGTCGAGGATGGAGATGTCGGGCTTGGCGCCGCCGGTGACGACGATCAATTCGGCCATGCCGCCGGGTGGATTCTGGCTGACCAGCCAGCGCCGCAATTCGTCCGGCTCGGCGACCGTCGCCGACAGGCCGATCGTCTGCAAGCCGGGAACAAAGGATCGCAGCCGAGCCAGCCCGAGCGACAGCAGATGCCCGCGCTTC
Organism: Mesorhizobium sp. WSM4829; assembly: GCF_055811475.1. Lineage (NCBI taxonomy): Bacteria > Pseudomonadati > Pseudomonadota > Alphaproteobacteria > Hyphomicrobiales > Phyllobacteriaceae > Mesorhizobium > Mesorhizobium sp. WSM4829. The sequence goes on from NZ_JBVVQJ010000025.1 coordinate 102,165, forward strand.
GACGTCACCAAGGAATGCAGTTCGTCGAGCACGACATAGCGCAGATCCTCGAAGAAGCGCCTGGCGTCGGGCGCAGCAATCAGCAGCGCCAGTTGCTCGGGCGTCGTCAGAAGGATGTCGGGCGGGGCCAGCTTCTGCCGCTGGCGCTTGTGCGCGGGCGTGTCGCCGGTGCGCGTCTCGATGGTGACGGACAGACCGATCTCTTCCACCGGCTTGCCGAGATTGCGCTCGATGTCGACGGCCAGCGCTTTCAGCGGCGAGATGTACAGCGTGTGGATGCCGCGACGCGCCTGCCCCGGCTTTCTCCCTGGCCTCCGGGCCAGCTCGGTCAGTGAAGGCAGAAACCCGGCCAGCGTCTTGCCGGCGCCGGTCGGCGCGATCAACAGAACCGATTGCCCGGCCTGGGCAGTCGCCAGCAATTCTATCTGGTGGGCGCGCGGCGACCAGCCTCTTTGCGCGAACCATGTGAGGAATGGCTCGGGCAAGCGCGCGGCGGCATTCTGTTCGGCGAGGCGCGGCTGCTCTGTCACCCGCCAGAGGTAGCGCGGCGCCGCGCAATCGCCAAGCAGAATCGGAACAAAAGGTGATCGTTTTCATTTCCTTCCCCCCTTGTGGGGCAAGGTGGATTGGCGCGTTAGCGCCAAGACGGATGAGGGGTGTTGGAAGGAATGAGGCGTTGGCGATCCCTGGAATACCCCTCATCCGTCCGCTTCGCGGCCACCTTCTCCCACAAGGGGAGAAGGAAGAACCGCGCCAGGTGGATTGCCGCGAAGCGGCAAGACGGATGGGGCGTGCTGGAAGAAATGAGGCGTTGGCGTTCCCTGGAACACCCCTCATCCGACCGAGCTTCGCTCGGCCACCTTCTCCCCCTTTGTTTGGACCGGAGACATCGCGAACAGGTGTGCGAAGACATCGCGAACAGTTTTGCCATCCTATCGATCAATGGCATTGAGGTCGATGGTTTCTATTTTCTGATGTCTGAACC